>NZ_JADWDC010000074.1:0-15663 GCF_020640915.1 Waterburya agarophytonicola KI4
AAACATTGGCAGGAGTAAGATTGAGCTTACGAGCAATTTCAATCTGAGATATTTCCACCGTTGTACCGTAATCAAGATTTCCCAACAAAATTAGAAAAACCCTTAATTCAGTCCATTTCAAATTTTGGTTAGAAGCGATCGATTCAAGCCAAGCCCGATATTGAAAATCAGTCATCTAAGATATCTCAAGAGATAAGTACTATATCTGATAAGATAGCTTGAATGCTCAATCAAACTGGGAAATTGAGACAGTAACAACCGCTTTTTCATTGGTCTGTTGGGTAGGCTAAACTACTGCTGTATAAGCCTTGTAGATTAAAGACGATTGTTATTTATCTAAGTCACTGTTGGTAGCTTGATTGGTAGTTGGGTTAGTACCAAGCTTGGTATCAACTTGATAGGTGTTGGTAGACAAATATATAGGAAATGCGTTGAATCTTGGGTTTCCGCCTAATCAAGGGTAGCGAGTGACAACGAGGATAGGAGTTCAATTTAGGTTGCCAGAGGCTAGCTAGAACGGTTCAACACAAAACTTAAAATAACCGCCTAAAACAACGAAACCCCGCCTAATACAAGGAGGGGTTTCATTTTTGCTGTATCAGCATTGTATCAATCCAATTGAAAGAGAGCAAAAGTAGCGTTAGATTGGTTAGTAATCACAAAAACTCAACTGCAATTTGATATTTTATCAGGATATCAAGGCAGCCTAACGCCGTCTCTCTATTCCCAAATATAGCGGATGTTAGGTGCAGTTGCCAGTAATAAATGGCAATAAAAAATGACATCAAACCACGCATCCGCAAAATTACAACCCGAAAGCCACACTTTCCGTCAGTTTAAGGCGATATTTAGTCATCCCCACAGGTTCATAGAAAGTAACAATCCGTATGTTAATCCGAAAACAGGAGAACTACGACGGACAAGAGGCGGGAAACTCAAACCAGATTGGCGTACCGAAACCAAATACGGCATACGTCCCCGCGTATTGCTGGAACGGTTTAACGATGCAGTAGACTTGATAGGTTTGAGTTTTAGCTCAACCACCAAATACTTTTGCGGTGATATTGATATCACGAGCAGCATTCACCCAGCCCATAACGAGTCAGGTTTCAAGAAGTGGCTAAATGCACTAGAAGATATTGGACTGGTGCGACCTGTGATTATTCAATCGAGCTTTAGCGGAGGTTTACACGTCTATTTCTTTTTTGAAGAAGCAATAGGCACATTCAACCTAGCCTGTGCAGTAGAAGGCATTACCAAAGATTACAAGATAAAAATCAAGTCAGGGGAGCTGGAACTATTCCCGAACACCAAGAGCTATGGTAAATATTACAAAGGGCTAAAGCTACCACTACAGCCAATGACAGGCTCTTATGTGGTAGATAGTGATTATCAACCCCTAACCAATGACATCGATACATTCTTGAACATGGCAGCCATGACTGCCAAGAGTCAGGATTTAGTGGCACTCAAGGCAGCCTGTAAGAAATACGGCTACACCGTTAGACTAGAACGCTGTAGTCGTGGCAAAGGCTCAATCAAAAGATTTGAAGCAGACTTGATGAAGTCCATACAACGTGACTTTACGGGAGCAGGGCAGACAAACGACCTATTACTAGATATTGGCTGTTATGGTGTGGTGTTCAGAAGGTTAGACGAGGAGCGAGAAATAGAAGCTCTAACCGATTACATCGAGGAAACTATTACTAACCTTGATGGCTATGAAGAGCATTGCAATCATAAACATGAAATCCGAAGACGATGCCGTGATGTGGCTAAAAGTAGCCAGTCCCAGTACTGGGCAGTGGGCAAACGGAGAAAGCGTCAGGGAGTGTTCAAAGATAACTTTGATAAATTTCTATCAGGGGTAGAGAATGGCAACCAAGCAAAAGCAGCTAGAGCTATTCAGCGATTAGAAACTACCCTCGCCTATATCGAAAAAGCAGGTATGGCGATTCCCAATACAGCAACCGAATTTATCAAGCTGATAATTAAGACCAGTCAACAACTGTTCGAGCTGGGGATTGGTAAAGCCACGCTCTACAAAAAAGCCAATACCCCCATTTGGAAAACAGCGTTTGCAGAGTTATTGGCTGCACAGGCAGCAACGACTACTCCAGCGGAGGCAGCGATCGCCCCAGTGGTAAACCAGGAAATTGACGAGCCAGTAGAGCAAGTCGAAGACGTACCAGAAACCCCCGCCAAAAACGCTGAAACACCCGTCAAATCTAAAGAGTTCAGACCTTTACTAAAAAAAACAAAAACAGAATCGCTGAAACCATTGCAAAATAAAGATAGTTCAGACCTTGTCCTATATGGAGGTTTTGGAGAGGGCGTAGCCTCTGATTCTAAAAATTTAAAAAAAGCTTCTTCCCTGTCTGTGACTCCTAGCCCAGATCTTTCGCTAGAACCGCTAGAACTTGATTCTGAATCTCATGAATCTCAACAACAGCGATCGCAGAACTTTAAACCAATTCTGAAACCTCAAAAATCAGATCCAACCATAAGCACGGTTAATCTTTCAACCGCCAGTATAGCCCGCCCGCGCCTCAAATCCGAGCATCAGGAAAACTTATCAATCGCACGCCAACAGCGAGAACAAACATACTTATCCCAAATGGAGCAGCTTCACCACGAGATAAATGCCCTAGAAGCCCAACGACTCACGCCAGAGTATCAAAGCATAGCGAAAGCCTATTTTGTCGCCATACGGCGTATTCTAGGCATTGGTGAGAATACGCCTGCTCGTGGCACTCCTTCACCTCCCACCTGAATTTTAAAAAAACGGTTGTTTGTCCCTGTGGGTATGTGGGTAACTTTTGCTGATGCGGTGTATCAAAAAAAGGCTCGATGCTGCATAAAAGTGTTATCCAAGTGGCTGTGGGAAGCGCACCGAGCGAAGCGACGGGAGCATTTCCATAGGGTTGGTGAGATTTTTCTTATACTTAACTTAAGTACTTTATAAAATCCACGTCATGAAGAAAGGATTTTTATCAGAGGTGAAACGTTTAGATAACGTCAAAACTAAGGAGGAACAGGTTAGTCTCTATGATGCTCATATCGATGACTATGAATGGATACCTACCAATGAAGAATATCTTTCCATGATTAATGAGACATTAGCAGGAAGATTGGCTTTAAAGTTAGATGACGAGAAAAACAATCGTTATTGTAATAGTCATCAGTGGGAATTTTATTACGATTTTTATAATGACAATAATGATTGGCAAGATTCGCCATTTGAAGAGTCCGATTTTGCTTTTTGCTTAGTGAGATTGGAGAAAGACAATATTTTATCTCTTGAAGCCAGAAAGCTATTTAAAAATCGTTCTATTTCAGATGAAAATTACTTAGAAGAGTTTGAAAAATTCCAAATTGATTATCGACGAACAATCATTAATGAGTGCTATAAAAACGGTAACTTTGAAACTGAAAATTGGAAGATAAAAGTTCGTCACCTCAGAGATTAAAGATTTAGTTTAATACCTTCTCTTTAGCCCTTATCCTGGAATTAAAAACATACCTCCACGCGGATTCAAAGCCAAGATTGAATCTCAATCTAGAGCTAAACTTTTTTGGGAATCGGGAATCCCCGAACTAATGAAGCGAGCGGAAGAGATTTGGTTGGAATTAGGAGGTGAATGGTAAATGCCTAAAAAAATAAGAGAATTAAAAAAGCTGCTGACTCAAGCAGGATTTGAACAAATTCCCAAACGGGGCAAAGGAAGCCATACCATGTGGGCGCATCCTCTTTACAATGGAAGAATAACCCTTTCGGGTAAAGACGGACAAGATGCCGAACGCTACCAAGAAAAAGATGTAAATCGGGCTATCAAAGAGGTGAGAGATAATGAATCTTAAATATCAAATGATTATTCAGTGGAGCGAAGAAGATAATCTATATTTGGTAGCTTTACCCGACTTTCCAGGGCAACAGTGGTCTACTCATGGAAAGACCTATGAAGAAGCAGCAATCAATGGTAAAGAAGTTCTAGAGCTAATGATTGAGTCCTATGCAGAGTCAAATGAGCCATTACCAGAACCGACAGTAGTAAACGAAGTAGCTGCTTGAAATTAGCGATAAAATCTTCGGTTTTTTTCATCTAGTTTGTGAAATGATTAAGACTGATTATCTAAGTGCTGTATTTAATACAAAGGCTTTAACCATGACACCAGATGAAGATAAATCTTCAGCTTGTTGATTGAAGTTTTCTTGAGCTTCTATCGCGCTAATATTTGATGTGCTACCTTTTCGGCGATCGCTATCATCCCATTGTTGACAATCAAACCAACCAATCAAATAAAGACCATGTTGGCAAGTATTATCTTGTAAATAACGATTAACCAATTGAGTTTCCATTGCTGTATATAATTCATTATGCCAACACCCTTTAACTTCAATAATTACGGTTATAGAATCGTAAATTTCACCCTTGGCATTTTTAATAATGGCATCAATATGAAGATCGGTTCTTTCTCCTGGTGCGCCTCCCTGACTGGGACGAAGTTCTACTTCTCTATTAGCGATAATTCCTCTTTGTTTTAAATCGCGATCGAGAAATCGTTTAACATAATCCGAAAAAGTATTTTCGTTAACAGGTTTGAATCGATCTGGTCTTGAACTAACAAGATCCCAAATATCCCTGGCAGCAGGTGTTTCACCTTGAAGCTCAATCTCTAGGCGTTGTAATGACTCGATTAAAACATCTAAAAGTTCATTTCCATCATTAACTAATCGTTTACTGCGATCGCCCACAAGTTTTAAAATCTCAGCAGGTGCAGGAGGTTGCCAAGTTTTTATTCTGGTATTTTTCTGGGCATTGAATAAAGTTACCTTCAGCCAGTTAAGCTCAGGACAATGATTCGCAATACGCTGAATTTCTTGACAGGCTTGAGGTGTTCCCCAATCTCTCAATCTATTTAGGATATTGTCTCTCAGATTACCGATACTTTCTCTTGTACCGACACAATGAGCCATTACGGAATTAAATACAGGATCTTCATTGTGAGGATATTCTTTGGCAAGCCAAATATAAAAATCGGCAACCTGTTTTTCAGTCAGATCGAAAAATTCACCTCGTAGATCGTGACGCATCGTACTTTCCAACACTTCGCGACCAAAGCTTTTATCTTGTTGAACTGTAGACCAAAAAACCGACCAAAGATCGCTAGTTGCATTTATCATCAAAACTTGAGAGGCATGAATAGCTCTTTTCCTGGCTTCTTCTGCTGAAGGTAGAGGATAAGCAATTAGAGTTTTGGCATAATCTTTAGCTGGAGAATAATTACGTTCTAAAAGCTCTTCTAGCAAATAACTCATACACGACGGCTTAATAGAAGAATCTTCCGCTCGTTCCAAAACCACAGACATTAAGCGATCGTCCCAACACTTTTTAAATTGTCTGGTTGCAAAAATATAGTCGCTGTCTTTATTTTCGCTATCAATAAGTTTAGTTAGCGTATCAATAGCTTCAGATGGAGCTTTTTCGTAAACCAATTTGACCAAATCGAAATAAGGGTCTTTTCTGTTGCTGTTATCAGGACTTCCAATAATTACAGGTGTCCATTTTCGCCAGATTTTAGTAGATAAAGAATTCAGAAACTCAGATGATTCTTTTGACTGTAAAACAAGATTTAATACTAATTGTAGCGACCCAAAATAAGAAACGCTTCGACCCGAAATAACAGCCGTTTTGAGACCACATTATTTGAGAATATAAGGGGCTAAAACCCACATTATTCTGAGAATAAACCCAAATTAAATAAGAACAACCCAGATTAAGTGTTATTAGACCACATTAAATGAGACTAAAAATTAGTTGTTCAAAAAATACTCAATTAATAATTAAATCAAACGGCTATCGATTGATTTAAACCACAATTTTAGATAATAAAAGCAAGTGAAAAACGAACCTTTTATCCAGACACTTGTAGAGCTAGCTTATTGACAAGTGCCTAAAATCAATACCTAGTGTACTTCATAGCCTATTCTCATCTAATGTGGGTCGAGGTGCGTTATTTCGGGCTAGTCTCAGAATAATGTGGGTCTATTCTTATTTAATCTGGGTTTGAGCCTGCTTTATTCTCGTTTAATCTGGTCTCAAAAACGCCGTTATTTCGGGTCGAAGTCATTCTTATTTTGGGTCGCTACACTTATGTATCAAAGCCAAACGAGCTTGTCCTCCTGAAGATTGTGGTGGTGCTTGGGGATATTTAGAATTTTTAGAGGCTATTAAAGATCCTCAACATCCCGAACATGAAAACTTTCAGGAATGGATAGGAGAAAACTTTGACTCTGAATTTTACGACCTTCAGGAGATTAATCAACAATTAGCTGAAGCATGAAGCCCTCGCAAAGCAATATTTAAAGCCTGAGCGTAAGTTTTTGTACAGTTGAGGTGGTTAAATACGTGCAGACATAAATCTTAAAATAACAGGTTCAAAACCATAAAACCCCGTCCAGTAAAGGATGGGGTTTCATTTGTAATGGTTAGACATGGTTTTATTCCTTGCCTGTTGATGCAAAAAGGCGTTATGTTTTGGGTATCTGACATCCATAAACGCAAAGCCTGTCTGCTATGTTCACAATATAGCGGGTTTTGTGTCTATTTGCCAAGGGAAGATAGGCATGACGCAAAGAAAGTTAAAAAACACCGCCCATAGTAATCCTGAACTACACGACGTTAGCCAAGGATTATCCAAGTATTTCAATCATTACTGGTCATTCATCGAAGCGAGGAATCCAGGGCATTACGACGGCAAAAAGCCAAACTGGAGAACCGAAACCAGCTTTAGTCTGAATAACAGAACCTTACTCAGACGATTTGTAGATCCAGATTCCCTGGTGGGAGTGCGGTTTAATACCAACGAAGGCAGCGTTGTTAATTACTGTCTACTGGATGTAGATACTTTAGGGAAAGTTCACCCTGCCGAGTATCCAGAGACTTTTCAAAAACTACTAGATATTTGCGAAGAATCTGGCTTAATCAGTCCTACCTTTGTACAGTCCAGCTACAGCCAGGGATTACACATCTTCTTTGCCTTATCCGAAGCAGTGGACACCTTTAATCTAGCTTGCCTGATTAAGCGGATTGTCGAGAGAGCAGGGATAAAGCCAGAAGATGGACATCTAGAGCTATTTCCCAACTGTAAGTTCTACAACAAAAACCAAGTCACCAACTACAAAGCGCA
Organism: Waterburya agarophytonicola KI4; assembly: GCF_020640915.1. Taxonomy (GTDB): domain Bacteria; phylum Cyanobacteriota; class Cyanobacteriia; order Cyanobacteriales; family Xenococcaceae; genus Waterburya; species Waterburya agarophytonicola. Next base: position 7,192 of record NZ_JADWDC010000074.1, read on the forward strand.
CAGACTACCATTACAGCCAAATTCAGGTAGTTGGTTACTGGGTGATGACTTAGAACCAATTAGCGATAACTTCCTTGATTTCATCGTGTATATGGACTTCTCAGCTAGGAAAAATCTAGTTGATGAAGAATTCCAAGAAAAACTGCTGGCTGCGCGGGAGTCGGTCGAGAAAGAACGATTTGGCTTTTTCAACGTCAGGAACAAGAGTAAAGTTGCCGAATGGAAAGCAGATTCAGAGTTTTCAATCAAACTTGGTTGGACTGGTGCAGGACAAACCAACGAATTGTTAAGAATCATTGCAACCTACGGTGTAGTATTCTTGGGTTTAGAAGGTGATAGTCTTTACCAATATGTTTTAGCTACTGCTTTAAATGCTCCTGGCTATAAAGATTACTGCAATCACCACGACGATATCGAGCGACGCTGTAGAGAACGTGCCAAGAACGCCGAGAAATACTACTGGAAGCTAGGCAGTACTCCCAAGAGAGAGATTGCTTGGAAAGATGCTTTTAATGAGACTAGAAGCGGTGTAGTGAATGGCAACGAAAACACCAAACTAAACACTATACAGCGATTAAAGGCAGTACTAGAAGAAATCAAAAAAGTATTGGAGTTTGTTCCTGCTACTAAAACAGCTTTTCTAAAATTCTTGAGCCAAAAATCCAAAGAAATCTTCAAAGTAGGCTTTAGCTTCTCCACCTTAAAGCAGGAAGCTTATGAGGCATTATGGCTACCAGTCTTAAGCTCGATTACAAATTCTGCCCCCACAGAGGCGATTACGCAGAGCGTACCCTCGCGGATCGCCTCTGTGCCAAAAATAGAAACACCAGTTGAGGAAATAACAGTAGAGGAGACAGCGAATTTAACTCAGCCAGAAGCAGAAGAAATCGTCATACCCCAGATAGAAAAAGAAGAGCTTCAGCCCGTTTTGGATGTAGAGCTTAAAAACCCTCAAAACCCAGTCATACCAAGCAATTACACACCTTTGAGCGAAACTAGCAAATCTGAATCGTCAGAAACCATACAGGGAAAGCAATTACACACCTTGTCCTATATGAAGGTTTTTGAAGCCGATTCCAAAAATAAAAAAAATTCTTCTGGAGATTTAACGCAGCCAGGGCGATCGTTTAAACTAACTAGATCGCAATTAAAATCAAAGCCGATCTTAAAACCACGAAATTCAGAGAAACTTGCTTCAATCGATTTGAATGAGCAGCGATTACAGCAACGACATAAGGAGATTAAGCAGCTTGAAGAAGAGCGAAAGACCCCCGAATACCAACAGACTGCTCAAAAAGCTTTTGAGCGTGTCAGGTCTATTTTAGCTCGCGTTGGAGCTAAGTCTGGGCAGTTTATACCTTCACCCCCTCCTTAAGTTTTAAAAAAGGTTTGATGCTGCTTAATATAATTAGTAAGTATCTTTTAATATTTATCTTATGTCTCTCAACGCACTTACTGGTTTGCATAATGAAGAAGTACAGCGTATTGACCGAGAATATTTCAAGAAGCATCCTAAAAAGACATACTTTATCAGGGAACATCTAGAATCTGAAAGTGATATAGATGCACCTTATGTTCTAGTTGTTAATTTGAGCGAATATCATCATCTTGGACGTTATCCTTTAGCCTCAAATACAGTATCACGACAGAAACTTAGACAATTAAAAAAATCTATGAAAAAAGGCTTACAAAAACGCAATCGGCGTAGAAATTTTCTAGGTTTATAGACGAAAAAGAGGTTGATAAAAGCGGTATAGGTCTTGAAAAAAGCATTTCTCATGACCCTTCTCCCCCTATAATAAAAACGATTATGACTGAAGACACAAGAGTACATATTGGTAGCGGTAACGTATTTGCCGATTTAGGTCTGCCCAATCCTGAAGAGAGATTGGTTAAAGCTGAATTAGCCTCAAAAATTGGTTCGGCGATCGAGCAAAAAAAACTCACTCAAATAGAAGCTGCCGAATTGTTAGGAATAGACCAGCCCAAAGTTTCCGCTTTAACTAGAGGTAAATTGAGTGGCTTTTCTACGGCTCGATTGCTGCGTTTTCTCAATGCCTTGGGTAATGATGTAGAAATAGTAGTCAAACCAAAACCCGAAGATCGTTCCGAGGCAAAGATTACAGTGGTTGGTAATTAAAATGTGCGGTGTTGGTGGGAGAATAAAGAAGCAATCCTAAATTAGACCATTGTGAGCTACCTGCTCTACTCCCAAGCCGAACAATTAAAGCTACACGAACCCGTACCAGTAACTCTTCATCCCGCCGCCGTATATCTCAGTTCCTTGAGTGAAGGTTCGCGTCGCACCATGCTGTATTCTTTAGATGCGATCGCCCAACTCTTAACGGATGGTGAATGCGACGCTTTTTCTCTCGATTGGTCAAAATTGCGCTACCACCACACCGCAGCCGTTAGAACTGCTTTTAAAGAACGACTCGCCCCCACAACCACCAACAAAATGCTCGTGGCACTGCGTCGGGTACTAACCGAAGCCTACCGCCTCGATTTAATCGATGCCAATGACTATCACAAAGCCATCGATCTGCCCAACGTCAAAGGAACGGGAAAGCTTAGGGGTAGGGCTTTAAGTATTAGTGAAATAGAGAGTTTGATTGCTAGCTGTTACCAACAAGGAGATGCCCTGGGTTTTAGAGATGGGGCGGCGATCGCCATTCTTCGCTGTGGCGGTATTCGCCGACAGGAGATGGTTCGATTAAAGTGCCAGGATTTATGTCTCAAGACGGGGGAATTAACCATACTCAAGGGCAAAGGCAACAAACATCGACTGGTTTATCTCACCCCCGATGCGATCGCTTTGATTGAAGATTGGTTGGAAGTTAGAGGAAGTACCCCTGGTGCGTTAATTTGTCCCGTCCATCGAGGCGGAAAAATTACCCTCCGCCACTTTGCCAGTAACGGCGATGGTATTTACAAGCTGATATTAGCCAGAGCTAAAAAGGCAGGGATAAAACACTTTTCCCCCCATGACTTTCGACGCACCTTTTGCACCGACCTCCTCGAATCTGGAGAAGATGTATTGACAGTTCAAGAATTAGCAGGACATCGTTCCCCTGCAACTACCGCCAAATATGACAAGCGGGGGGAAGGTAGAAAACGTCGCGCCGTCAGGCATTTGAAGTTTAAATAGATGGAAGAAGGATAAATGGAAAAATGACCCTTACTACTAATCCCTCAGACTACCCCCAATTACTAGCCAAATATCAACCTAAAGTCATCGAAACTGAAGTAGAGAACGATCGCGCCATAGCGAGTGCTACTGAATTAGAACACAAGGCTAATCGCACTCCTGGGGAAGATACGATCCTTGAACTATTAGTTACTCTAATTGAAAAATTTGAGGACGAACAATATCCCATTCCCCAAGGTACGCCTCATTCGATGCTGCTACATCTAATGGATGCAGGTGGTATCAAACAAGAAAACTTAGTTGGTGTAATTGGTTCGAGAGGTGTTGTCTCAGAAGTAGTTAATGGTAAACGCAGTATTAGGCGGAAATAGAAGGTTGGTGTCATATGGATCAAGGTGAAATAGTTTAACTTTTGTCAACCCCATTTGAGGCTTTTTTTGATCGAAATTATTTGGGGTAAAACTAGCCAGGCTGTCACCAGGGGCAATCTAGCTCGAAACCCTTGTCCTGCCAAGGTTTCAAAACTGCATTTTGGCGATTGCCAGAGACGTTTATTTTTGCAGCCTTTGATTAATCTCTGCAAAATTGGTACTTATGATTAAGCCTAAGAAATGGCTCAAAATTATATGAAGTATGAATTAAAGCGTTTTCTATTCAATAGAGATTTTAATGCTCTCAGACACTAAAAGCTGCAATATTTTCGCTTATTGCCCCTCATGACACTCTCGCTAGTTTTACCCCTATTTATGTAAACATTGCCTAGTTTGGACTCTTTTAGGCAATGTTTTTAAAATTAAGGACGAATTTACAATGCCTTTGTATAGGTATTTTGATATATCCCAACCTCCATTTTAGGCAAAGTTTTTTTGCCATAGATGCGTTTTTAAGAAACATTTATGTAACTTATATTCGAGCGATCGCTTTATAAAAGAAGTTCAATCGCTGTATTCTTTGCTGTGCAAAGGTTTTAGGAGGAGGCTGCACCATATGACACGAACCTTCTATTTAGCCCGAGTAGATAGAAAATTTACAAAACTTAAGTTAAATAAACAGAAATAATATTGATTACTAATTAATATTATTTGATATGTATTAAAAGTGTGTGTTTTAAAGATACGCAATGTTTATTTAACATTATTAAATAAAAGAACGTTACAACTAGAATAAATAATTTTTCAATAAAATTTCAATGTTTAGCTAATATAAGATCGTGATAGATTACTTACATTCGTGTTAGTCATCAAAATGTAAACAATATTAATTGATGTAGATTGTAATCTGCTTTACATGAAAAGTGCCTTCAACACAATACACCTAGAACAACTTTTAGATAAATAATCGAGGTGATGGTAATGAAACTTTTAAAATTTAGCCCGATAGCTGTGGTACTTATTACTTCTGGTGCTTTGTTGACAAATGCAACCGACAGCAAAGCTCAAAGTTCCAATACATATTTTTGTGGAGCTTCTGAAGATGGTACACCGACTACCTTTGCTCAAACTTTAACTGGCACTCAGATGCCAATTATCCGTTGGGAAAAAGAATGGAGTGATGAATATACTCCTCAATCGCGTTGCGAACTAGTTTCTGAGAATTTTCAGCAAGCTTATGAAAATGGAGAGCTAAGTTATCTGGTAGTGGGAGAAAAAAATAGTCAGTCCACTATTTGCGCTTCCAGAATACATCGTCAAGTTCAATTAGATGATAACCAGGAATGTAAGAACTATCTATTCACTCTGAGAAATGCTGACGATCCTAATGAAGTAGTCAGTCAGCTAGAAAAAATTGGTAGCACTGCTTCTACTGCACTAATTCAGTCTGAAGGAAACAGTGCTACCTTTAAGTCTAATGGCGTAACCTGGTATTCGGTTCAAATTAATCCTGATATTGCTAGCCCCACAATTTTTGATTGAGTTTAATATAAGCCAAACTCTTATTTGGCAATTGAGGAGGAGAAAAGAAATATAAGTAATAGTTTGTGAAACGATATTTGGTTCTACTTATTCGGTTCGATAGACAACTATATTTTTATTCTCTTCTCAAGCAATTTTTCATTTAGCTAAATAAGTTCGGGGTTAAATTATTAGGCTTCAGATTTATATTTAATGTGGTTCTATCAAAAGATAAATATTATCTTCACCAATTTGACATTTTTTAGACGCAATCGCTACAGAAAAGTAGGTATATAAAGATGGTACACAAACAAAAAAAAATTAGTCCTCTATCTCTAATTATTGGTATTAGTAGTTTATCATTCTTATTGATTCCTATTTTTTATAACTCAGTTATTCCTACTATTAGCGTAGCTGAAAAGGTAGTAGAGCGAGAATTAGAAGAAAAAGATTTAGAACAAATAGCAACTTCAATATCTGTCAAAATAACGTCTGAGACTAATGGTGGTTCTGGAGTTTTAATTGCTAGGGAAGATAATGTATATACCGTTTTAACCAACAATCACGTAGTAGAAAATCAGCAAAAGATTACAATTCAAACTAGCGATGGCAAAAATCATCAAGCAAAGAAAGTAAATGTCGATTCGGATGAAAAAGATGTCGCTCTGTTGCAGTTTAGCTCGGATATTGACTATCAAATAGCTGCTTTAAAGAATTCTAAAAATATAGCAAAAGGCGATCGCGTATTTATCTCTGGTTTTCCATTTCGGGATAAGACATCAGAATCTAGGGAACTAATATTTAGAAATGGTAGAGTATCCTTTATTTTACAAAAAGCTTTAAAGGCTGGATATAAAATTGGCTATGTTACCGAAGAAAATGCCGTCGAAAAAGGCATGAGCGGAGGGGCAATTCTAGATAGATCGGGTAAGCTGATTGGCATTAATGGTATCCACGCCAATCCACTGTGGGGAAATCCTTATATATATGAAAATGGAGACACGCCCAACGAAGAATTAAGAGCTAAAATGAGCCTTTCAAATTGGGGTGTTCCAGTCGAAATTTTAACTCAGTATGCTCCTAATATAGCGATTGAAATTCCTACGGAGCAACTTTCAGCGAGTGCAGAATCCGAGAAAAAAACCACAGTCAAAACCCCAGATTTAGTTAGTTCGATTGATGCAAAGGCAAAAGAAATTTCCGTCCTTATTTCTTGGTCTACTCCTACAGGATTGAGTAATGGTTCGGGAGTATTAATTGCTCAAGAGGGTAATACTTATCATGTTTTGACCGCAGAACACGTAGTCAGTAATGCTAATGAAAGTCTAAAAATTGTGACTCACGATGGTCGAGAATATCAAATTAAGTCACAAAAAACATTTGAGGGCGCAGATTTAGCTTTATTAGAATTTACTAGTAATGAATCTTATCAAGTCGCTACCATTGGCGATTATTATAGAGGACTAGAAGATAGGGTTATATTTGTCTCTGGATGGTCGAGTTCAAAACAAACCGTTGCCGAAAATATAGAATCCAATCGCGAGTTTAATGCGGGGTATCTTCTGGGATATCATTCAGTCAATCAAGCCAGAGACAATCGTTCTTTTAATAATGGTTGGGAGCTAGTTTACAGCAACTTTACCAGTATAGGCATGAGCGGTAGTCCATTATTAGATATAGAAGGAAATCTGATTGGGATTCATGCGGGGTCGGAATCCGATCAAGGAAGAATTAGTCCAGTACCACAAGAAAACGACCCCGAACCAATACACGATATTGGCTATAGTCTCGGTGTTCCTGTTAAGACTTTTTTGGCTAAACTAGAACAATCGCAAACAGATTTGGGTTTGAATCCCCAAAATTCTACTCCTCAAAAACTAAGCGATGTAAAACAAGACAACGTAATTAGATCCCTTGTGGATTTAACTCCTCCTACTGCTGATGCAGATGAAGTTGCTTGGCTTAACTATGGTAACAAGCTATGGCGATTGCGCGACTACGATAAATCTCTGCAAGCTTATGAAAAAGCTATTGAAATTAAACCCGATTTTCATAAAGCCTGGTACGCTCATGGTTGGGCTTTAATGCGCCAAAAAAATTATACCCAAGCCAAGGTATCATTCAACGAAGCAATTGAATATATCGACGAATCAAATTACGAAGCAGCAACTATTGCTTGGCGACAGTTAGGTGATGCTCATTTTTATTTAGGAGAATATGAAGAATCTATAAAAGCTTTTAAAAAGGCAATTCGTTATAGACCAGATGATTTCATAGTTTATCAATGGTTATCAGAATCTTCTAGACAATCGGGACGTTATCAAGAAGCAATTAAAGCATTAAAAGAATCTTTATCTCTTAATCCCAATAGTTCAACTGGATACTCGCGTCTGGCTAGTATTTTGTCTGATAATGGAGAATTTGAAGCAGCAATTGCTCAAATAAGCAAGGCAATTGAACTAGAACCAGGAAATGCCGATCATTATTCTCGTAGAGGTCAATTCTATTCTTATTTAGAAAATTATGAAGCTGCGATTGCTGATTTTAATAAGGCTGTAGAAATTGAACCAAGTCATGCAGAAGCTCACGTATCAAGAGGATTGGTTCGCGCCAATCAAGGAAATGAGTCTGGATTTAATTCTGATGCAGATCGAGCATTGAGTCTTCAGCCAGAAAATGCTTTTATTTACACAACAAGAGGCAATGGCTATTTCGCTTTAGGAAAAATAGAACAAGGATTCAAAGATTACAATACCGCCATAAATTTAGATTCTAATTTTGCACATTTTTTCTATGTTTGGCGAGGTCAAGCACTCAATTTTCAGGGAGAATACGAAAAAGCAATCGCTGACTATAATCGAGCTATAGAACTTCAGCCGAAAATCGGTGTTTATTATCGCGATCGAGGAAGAACTTATTTAGACCAGAAAAACTACCAATTGGCATTAGCCGATTTTAATAAAGCCATTGAAATCGAAGCAGATGATTATTGGACTCATGCTTGGCGAGGATTTACTCACGCCAAAATGGGAAATAAAGAATTATTTATTTCTGATTTTGATAAAGCAATTAGCTTAGATCCAGAATCTAGTTGGCTTCACACTATGCGGGGTGATGGTTATTTTGCTTTAAATGAAGTGGACAAGGGAATTCAAGAATATGATACCGCTATTAGTTTAGAGCCAACTTCAGCACATCAATATTACAATCGACTTGGCAATCAATTTCATGGATTAGAAAATTATGAACGAGCGATCGCCAATTACAATAAAGCCATTGAACTAAAACCCAATAATGCACTTTACTACGTATATCGTGGTAATTCCTATGCTCAAGCGGGAAATACACAAAAGCTAATCGAAGATTATAACAAAGCTATTAGTTTAAATCCAGATTTGGCACACAAGTATCACAATCAACTTGGCGACCAAT
>NZ_JADWDC010000074.1:15763-21560 GCF_020640915.1 Waterburya agarophytonicola KI4
CGATCGCCAATTACAATAAAGCCATTGAACTCCAACCCAATGAAGCTCTTTACTACTCAAATCTTGGATTTTCTTACAACAATCTAGAAGATTACGAAAGTGCGATCGCTAATTACAACAAAGCGATTGAACTTGAACCCAATGAAACTTCTTACTATACGAATCGTGGCAATTCTTATGCCAAGGCGGGAAATACACAGAAACTAATTGAAGATTACAACAAAGCGATTAGTTTAAATCCAGATTTGGCACACAAGTATCACAATCAACTTGGCGACCAATTTTACGCTCTGGAAGATTACGAAAGTGCGATCGCCAATTACAATAAAGCCATTGAACTCCAACCCAATGAAGCTCTTTACTATTCAAATCTTGGATTTGTCTATAAAAATCTAGAAAACTATGAGAATGCGATCGCCAGCTTTACCAAAGCGATTGAACTCGAACCCGATAATGCCAGTCATTATACTAATCGAGCAGAGATATACTTTTCATCCAATGCAACAGAAAAAGCAATTAATGACTACAACACTTTAATTAGCTTAAATCCAGATTTGGCACATGAATATCATAATCAACTTGGCGATTTATTTTATAAATCAGAAGATTATGAAAAAGCAAGTGTGGAATACGTTAAAGCGATTGATCTAGAACCAAATAATACTCTTTACCATGCAAATCTGGGATATGCTCATAGCAATCTAAAACACTATGAAAGTGCGATCGCCAGCTTTACCAAAGCGATTGAACTCGAACCCGATATTGCTTCTTACTATAGTGAGCGAGGAGATCAATTTTATAATCTAGAGAATTATCAAGAAGCGATCAGCAACTATACTCAAGCCGTTGAACTAAAACCCGATATTGCTCTTTACCATGCAAACCTAGGATATGCTCATAGAAATTTAGAAGACTATGAGAATGCGATCGCTAACTTTGCCAAAGCGATTGAACTCGAACCTGACACTGATGTTTTATACAACCAACGCGGCGATCTATTTTATAAATTAGAAAATTATACCAGTGCAATTGAAGATTATGCTAAAGCGATTGAACTAAAACCCGATAATGCTCTTTATTACTCAAATCTCGGATCTACTCATAGAAAGCTAGAAGATTATGATAGTGCGATCGCTAACTTTACTAAAGCGATTGAACTTGAACCGAATAATATACAAACATATCGTTCAAGAGCTTTTGCTAAATTCAAAATGGGAGATAATGAAGGAGCTTATCAAGATCTGACTGAATCTATTCGTATCAACCCTGAAAACGTTAGCAATTACGAACAGCGCGCCCAGCTTCTAACAACTATGGGAAATAAAGAAGAAGCAAAAAGGGATTGGGAAAAAGCAGCAGAACTCTATCGAGAACAGGGAAATACTGAATCATCTCAACTTGCTTTAGAGGAAGCCAACAAACTTTAAGGTTGAGTTATGACTACAGAATATCCATATTTAGAAGTACAAAAACCAGATGGTAATGAGTATGTCATCTGGTTAAAAAATCTTTTTCAAAAACAGCATGAAGTTAAACAAATAGCTATTGGTAGAGCGGACGATAATGACATTGTGCTACCAGACCCCAACAAACAAATTTCCCGCAAACATTGTGCTTTAAAACTAGAGGTTGGACGCTGGTGGCTGATAGATGAGGGTAGTGCTAACGGAACTTTTTTGCAGAAAGCTAATGCAGAAGAAATAGATGTACGTTGGGATGGCAAAGTAGCTCTTGTAGATGGTAATACTATCTTAATTTTGGGTAATTTATCTACTAATGAAGAACCTATATTTTGGCGGTTTACTTTTAGAGATCCTGGCAACACCAGACGAGTCGTAAGTTATTATCCTGCTGTTGGCTTAGAATACGATCTAACCAAGGAAAAGTTAGTGCGAGTAGCCAAAAACAGAAGACAGGAAATATTGCTCACGCCGCAAGAAAACGCTTTGATAGGCTACATGACGCAAAAAAATCAAGATAATGGTAACAAAGCTGTTATATGCAGACATCAGGAGTTAATTGAAGCAATCTGGCTCAATCCTTTCGGCTGTACAAAAAACGCAATAACTCGTTTGGTTTGGGGTCTGCGCAATAAAATTGAAGTTGATTCTGGAGAACCGAAATTTCTTCAAACTGTTAGAGGACAGGGCTATCGTTTGGAAATTCGGATTACGAGCTAATCAAATTCTAATGAATCAATCATTTTGGCGATCGTGGGTTCAAATTTGTTAAATTTATCTTCTTCTGCGGTATATGTAACCACGTATGCGCGATCGTCTATTAGCGTCCAACTTTGCATAACTTTCAGCGTTTTATTATTCGTTTGTCGCTGATAAACTACCCGTTCGGCAGGTTGATCGTTTAAAGTTATAGATTCAGAATTAAGAACATCTTTTGTTATATTCTGATTGATTTGCTGCAAAGTTTTTTCAGTAAATTCTTCTAATGGTAAGTCATAACTTTCTACACTAACGATTAAAGACTCTTGAAAAGTATCATTGTCGTCTTCTTTAGGAGAAATAAACTTTCCTAGCTCATTAGTAATAGGTTCTCTTTGTACTTTCCAATCATTAGGATATAGCAACTTTATTTTTCCTTTTTGTGGTTCAAAAAGCTCAATATTAGTAAATTCTTGCTGTTGTTTGGGAGATAATGCTAAGTAAATAAAGCTAACTAGCCCAACAAATATTACTCCTAAAATCCCTAACGTAATCAAGTTCTTAGATGATTTTTTGGTTTCCGAATCTGAGCCGATTAATACGGTTGTTTTATCTTTTGAGTTTTTATACTTAGGAAGTAAAAGAGTCAGAAATTCTTCAACCGTTTGAGGACGATCTTTGGCAGAAAAAGATAGTCCTTTCATGACAGCATGATTGACGCGATCGCTTATACCAGGGGCTGAAGTTTTTAAAGGTTTAAGAGGATCGAGATTTAAGTTTCGCAAATCTTCTTCTCTATCATTTGCATTGGGAATAACTTTTTGAGTCAGCAAAAAATAAAGAGTTCCTGCCAAAGCATAAACATCCGTATAAGGAGCTTGCTTTCTCCTGGAAAAATACTGTTCTATAGGAGTATAGCCACCAGATAAATAAGCCGTCAGAGGGTATACGGGTGCGTTTTTGTTGTTTGTGCGATCAAATTGCCGAGCAGTACCAAAATCGATTAACATTGCGCCACTTCCATCCGAGCGAACAACGATATTATTCGGTTTTATATCGCGGTGTAAAAAACCTTGTCTATGAACCGAAATCAAAGCTTCGCCAATCTGTTTTATATATTCTACTGCTTCTGTTTCGGGCAAAGCACCTCTGCGAGCGACTATTTTTCCTAAGTCCTCTCCATCGACATGTTCCATGACGATGCAAGGTAATCCATCTTCTTGAATTATTTCATATATCTTAACAATGCGATCGTCATCATAACGTTTGCATTTAGCAATTCGCAATGCTTCATTGTAGAAATCTTGGCGAATCTTGTCGAAATAATCCTCTTGTTGAATTTCGTCATTAAGAGTTTTAATAACTACTTGTTTATCTTGCTCGTTTTTCGCCACATTATTATCTGCCAAAAAAGTAGCTCCAAAACCTCCTTGACCTAGTTTTTCAACAATAGTATATTTGCCATCTTGCAATGTTTTACCTTTTTGCCAATTAGCCATCTATTCTCCTTTGTCTTGGCAATTTGCTTAACTAGCTTAAAAAATACTTGATAAATTCACTGGTATTATAATTTTTCCCTAATTAATTAATAACAGCTTTTTTCCTTTATTTGGCAGACATCTGCAAATATCTTGGCAAATTGTATATGTGTGTAACATAAAAACAACTTAGCGTTATTAATTGTTCGCTTGCTACGCAAATGCCTAATCGAACCTTTGATGCCATTGGTCGAGAATAGACAAGTGGTTGGCAAAATATCTATGCAAACCCACCTGAAAAATACCTGCTAATTTTAGCGATCGCTTCCTCCTTAACTGTGTCAAAAAATAACTATTCAATCTGAGTGTTTTTTCTATTTCCAATAACTAAGATGTAGGTTACTGTTGCTGAAGTAAGTCAGCAAGTCAGCACTTTAATTAACGAGTAAGTATCAGTTATGATTACTGCCTTCATCAATTTAAAGGGAGGCTCGACTAAGAGCAGTAGTGCGGTTCACCTATGTCGTTATCTATTAGGTAAAGACAAAACTGTAGCTTTAGTTGATGCCGACTCCCAAGCCACTAGTTCCACCTGGATTAGTAATTTAGAAGACAACATACCCCGCCCCCAGATTTATCGACTAACCGAACCAGATCCTCTACTTGATGAAATACCAGAGATTGCATCATCGGCAGATTATGTAGTTATTGATGGTGCTGGGGGCTTGGCAGAGGTACAGAGAACAATTTTGTTACTCGCCGATTTGGTATTCATTCCAATTCAGCCTAGTGCGCCAGATATTTCAGCAAGTCATCAAGCAATCAAGGCAGTAAGTAGAGCCAGACAAATTAGAAGTGGCAAACCATCTGCCTATACATTTCTCTCCCGTGTAGTGCCAAAAACCTTACTGCTAGCAGAAGCCAGAGAGGTGTTATCGGCATATAAAGATGTTCCCCTACTCAAAGCAGAGATACCACAGCGTCAGGTAGCAGCGGATGTTATGGGACAAGGGGCGACATTATTCGATCTCAAAACTCGTTCTGCTAAAGAAGTAGCTAACTTTTACCGTCAATTATTCGATGAGGCTTTCAACTATGGCTCGTAAAAAATTATCCGATGCCCAAAAACAGTTTATCGCTGGTGATGACATGAATACTCAAGCAAGTCAGCAAGTACTTGCTGAAGCAAATACTCAAGTCAGTACTGAAATATCCGATCGCATCGGAGCGGATTTAAAACAGGAGTTATTTAGCGATCGCAAAACTAAAGAGTCTAGCATTAGATTTACAGTGGACATACCCGAATCGTTAAATAAAAGACTGGCTCAGTTGAGCGTAGATACGGGCAAACCTAAAACTGAATTAGTCAGAACCATACTAGATCGCGCATTAACCAGTCTTGATTACTGACTTGCTGAAGTAATTCAGCAAGTACATACTGTGTTTTAGATAAATAATCCCACATCAACCGAGAAAAATTCAGCTAAAGCTTTTGCTTGGGCTTTGCTAATAGGGCTAAATAGAAGGTTCGTGTCATATGGTGCAGCCTCCTCCTAAAACCTTTGCACAGCAAAGAATACAGCGATTGAACTTCTTTTATAAAGCGATCGCTCGAATATAAGTTACATAAATGTTTCTTAAAAACGCATCTATGGCAAAAAAACTTTGCCTAAAATGGAGGTTGGGATATATCAAAATACCTATACAAAGGCATTGTAAATTCGTCCTTAATTTTAAAAACATTGCCTAAAAGAGTCCAAACTAGGCAATGTTTACATAAATAATTTCGATCAAAAAAAGCCTCAAATGGGGTTGACAAAAGTTAAACTATTTCACCTTGATCCATATGACACCAACCTTCTATTTCCGCCTACTCACAAAATCTTTCGACCTTACTATTTTAGTAAATAGCGATCGCCTTATTTTCGGTTCGCCAAAAGTGTGCAAGACCCGCCTAATGGCGCAAAATCTTTAGAGTTATTTGGCGTAATACAATCGTTCATAATTAATCATCATCTGCACCTAAATATCTGTATACGCTAGCTTTAGATAGGTTATAGTCAGCCATCAAAGTTTTAATCAGCACCCCTTCTTTTCTTCTTTCCCGAAGCTCCTCAATCTGCTGAGTCGTCATTTTCCTTTTTCTGCCAAAAGCCACAC
>NZ_JADWDC010000075.1 GCF_020640915.1 Waterburya agarophytonicola KI4
CGATCGCTCTTTTTTTTCCCTGATTATAACCTAAACTAGGTGCGTCTAAGCTTACATCTGATAGTGAATCGATATTTTGCTGTTCTAATGCAAGTAAAGATGCCATTATTGCTATTCGAGGATTACCATCAGCAATTCTTACAATTTCTTTTTGATACCTACTATTTATGATGCCGAAATCTTCGCTTTTAATAATGCCAACTATTTCCTCATCATTGAATTTATTAAGAACAACTGTTTGAGGGTTAAATTCTAAACAACGCAACTCAATTTCAGAATATGCATAATCTCTAACTGTTACGATGACTTTCAGTTGACCTTCACGGCTTGCTTTACAAAATCCTGATATTTGCTCAAAAGCATCGATACGATTTGCATCATCAATAAATAACAAGTAGTTTTTATTTTGATCGAGATATTGATAAAGATCTTCTAGCAAAGGTGAGCTTTTATAAGAAATGCAATAAGCATCAAAATCATTTTTTTCTTCTATAAAACCTTTAATTACTTCAAGAGCTAGTTTTGTCTTGCCTACACCAGGAGAACCAGTTAATATTATGAAGCTATTGTTATTTATTATATTTCTTAACTTTTCTTTTTCTTCTTCTCGATGTAAAAACTTGTTATCTATCTTAGTGGCAATACCTTGAGCAGCATTATTATATTCATCTACAAACCTCTTTAAAGAAACCACCTGTCCCGTATCAAAGGGAAGACCTAAATATTCTTTGACTAAATCCCTATGATTTCTATGTAACTCAATAGACAAATAATCGAGAGACCAATAGCTAACGCTAATGCCATATTTAAAGCTGTTTGCTAATTCGTTAAGCTTTTCTATTTCACTCTGATCTATATTCCAGTTAAAGCACAAGACAATCTCTTCTACTCTGTCGATTGGTATTTTGGATTTTTCAGAGTTAAAACAAGCTCTAATATCATTGGCTAATTTATTTCTAGTAGAAGTATCTGTTGTGACCTCTACAAATATATAGTTGCCGTTTGGTAATAGAAAACAAGAATCTGGAGTACCTCTAGTTGTCTTTTGTTTTCCTGTTTGGCTACCAATTCTAGAAAATGCTCTATAGTTTTCGTTCCTAAGAGCTAAAAAACTGTCGCATAGCTCTTGAAAAATTGTAGGGTTAATTCTTTGTATAGCTTGTTCTACAGATTGAAGACTTGCCATGAAAGCTGTTCTGGTACTAACTACAGTAGTATAACTTCTGGAAAAAATTCTGCTATTACAAAAACTAAATCGTTTAATTGACAAACAGACATAAATATCCCATATTTAGGATATATGAATGAAAAACAACCAACACCTGTAATTTGGCTCGGCTCAACCAAAAAAGCTGTACAAAACTTTCCTCTCTCAGTACGGCAGGCGGTAGGTTTTGCTTTGTTTCAAGCTCAGTTGGGTAGTAAACACATTGATACCAAACCTCTTAAGGGTTTTGGTGGTGCTAGCGTTTTGGAGATTGTTGAAAGATTCGATGGCGATACTTATAGAGCAGTTTATACAGTCAAATTTGCAGGAATAATTTACGTGCTTCATGCTTTTCAAAAGAAGTCCAAAAAAGGAATTTCTACCCCCAAACAAGATCTAGACTTAATTAAGAAACGACTGCAACAGGCAAAAGACGATTATCAACAGTTATTAAATTAGCAAGAGGCAGCATTATGGCAGAAGTTAATCACAGAGAAGAAAGTAGTGGCAATGTTTTTGCCGACTTAAACATTCCCGAACCGTCCCTTTACCTAGCCAAAGCGGAGTTAGCCAATCAAATCTGTACGGTCATTCAAGAGCGAAATTTAACTCAGGTTGAAGCAGCAGAGATATTAGGCATCAATCAACCTAAAGTATCGGCACTCACTAGAGGTAATCTAGATGGATTTTCCAGCGATCGCCTTTTTAAATTTCTGAATTTGCTGGGTCAAGATATTGAGATTGTTATTCGTCCTCATACCGACGCAAATCGAGAAGCTGGAATTAAGGTTAGTTAAAACCGCAAAACGCAGTAATCAATTGTGCAAGAGGTAAAACGCAGTTGAAAAAAATTGGGCTAAAAGAATTCAGAAGTAATTTAGAAAAATACATTAGTGTCAGTGAACCTATTGCTGTCACACATCATGGTCGGACGGTTTGTTATTTTTTACCAACTTACAAAAAGTCAGAACAGATAGAATCTTTGAAAATAGCCGCAGAAAAATTAGACCGACTATTAATCGATCGAGAAATTACAGAAGACGAACTTGTAGAGGAATTTCATCAATTACAACAAGAAGGGAAAAATCAAAACAAGTCATAGCCGATCCCAAAAGGTAGACTTATCAATCATCGTCTCCACCGAATCGCGCTCCCAATTTACAGGAGTAGGTGGGTGCAATATATAGTAGAAGGGAAAAGTCTGATATTCGTAATCGATAGTATAAGCACCATCCCGACCATCGACAAAATTAGCCTCAAACATTTGGCGATAATCTTGAATGCACAGTTGCAGGGCGACATAACAAGCCTCATATGCTAGCGAGACTGACTGTTTTTGTTCTAATGCTCGCTCTACCGTGTCGTAATTGAAACCTTTGGGAACTTTTACTGGAAAATTACTGCATCCAACGCTCATGGCAAATTAATTCTCAATTATATATGGGACTTTAGTACGACCCAGTTTGTTAAGTAATTTAGGGCTAATAGAATTTACCCAACCTAAGGTGATTTTCAGGAATGATTTTACCAAGTCATAAATCTAGAAATATACTTTGCTATAATTGCTAATCAATCTAGCTGGTATATTCTTCGCCAGAAATCACCTAAACTGCGGATGTAACTTTCAAGATTATAAGTGAAAACCATGAGCAAAACCCCAGATCCTGGCTTGAAGGTCAGGGTTTATAATATCGCTCATCAAAATTTTGACGGACATCAAGATTTAGGAAATTGTGTTTTATCTCAGTTAGTTCCCGATGCCCAAGATAAAATCATCGCCGTTAAAGTCGATGATGACCTGCTACGGGCTACAGGCGATCGCGACTACAATCTTCAGGCTTATTTCTCCCAGCTAGATCGCCTCAACTTAGGTAGCTGTACCGAAGTACTATTAGCCTCTGGTGGTACGGTATACATGAGCGAACCAGAAGTAGCAGCTCAAGTACGCGATCGCTTCTTCGCCTCTCAGCCCGATCACTGCTGTAGATACGGTTCTCTACTGGTATCGAGCTGTACCCAAGGTATTGCTAGTTTGGAGCGACCTATTACCGTTAAAATCGTCGATTTCGAGCATGAGAATGAGATAGAGCGGAAAGTGGCAAAAGACCTAAGAGTGGGGGATTGTCATGGTAAAATTTCGCCTCGCCTGGCAAAGATGTTGGGAGGAAAAGAGAATACTCCTTTTCAATTTCGTCTGGCAAATTCTAGTTCCAATAGTCCTTTACCTGCCTTTATCGCCAAGGGTACGGTAGCTATAGACAGTAGACGCACCGAAAATCGAGGCTACGATTTAGTTCTCGATCGCAGTTCGATTAAAGGTTGGGCAAACAACACGGGACCTATAAAGGTTAGTCAGATAAATAATCAGTGGCGGTTGACCCCAAAACCCAATCTCAATCCGCAGCAGCTTGCCGATCTTAGCTACTTGCCGACCATCTTACAAAATCAGGGAGTCCAGTATCAAATCGATCCCAATGACCAAAGCTACATTCTCCAGCAGCCGAGCAAACAAGCTTTAGACGTTCTTGCTCATGCCTATGATTGGGGTCGCGATCGCCTGGCATGTGGAGTATATCAAATGCCAGAAATGGTTTTGGGAAATAACTCTAACGCCGAACTTCAGGATTATCGTAATTCTTGGCAGCTAACTCAATGGTACTCTCCCCAGGCGATCGAGCAGGATATCGTCCCCGCTACCGTAGCCGAGGCTGAATATTTAAAGTCGATTCAAAACGACTATCAGCTTTTAGCTCAATATTTAGTTAAAAATCACGACCAAAAGCAGAAGCTTAAGAACTTAGAAGAAGAAAAAGAACCCGAAGACAAAAACGAGTTTGGTCTGATTGAGGTTCTGCGTGCCGATACCAGAGGAGAATTAGCCAACCATCCCAAAATAGTTTCGTTTTGTCGCGACCAGTTACGCAAACGCTGGCTGGAACTGGCAACCAAAGGAGCTAACACCTTAGAATCGGCGATGGCTCAACCTGCCGACATTAAACCAGGTACGGTCATCGCCCCGCACCTAATCAGTGGCTCTGAAGTCATCGTTACCCGCTACCCCATTATTAACAAAGATAATATCCGTCGTTACGTTGTCGATAACGAGCAAATCCCCGAACTAATCGATACTAGAGGATGCGTTTTTATTAATCCCAATGATGCCATGAGATATCACCAGTGCGACTTTGATGGCGACCAGTTAGTCTGTACTCCCTGCGATCTGCTTCCTACCATTGCTGCCGAGACACGCACCGCACGAATACAGTTAGATGCGGAAGGAAACGATCTCAACCGCGACTTTAATCCTGTAGTTAAAAAACAGAAAAAAGCTTACCCTCAGTCCGATCTCAAACACATGGCACTAGCCGTCAGGTTAAATTCTATCGGTCGCATAGCCAATGCCATCGGTAGGGTCAACTGCGCCCAACCCAATCCTGAAGCTGACATTCAAGACCAAAAATACTTCTTAAAATTCAAGCGAGAATTAATGGATGTTTTATTCGATTCGTTGCAAGTAGAGGTAGACAGTCCCAAATCTTCGTCTCGCTATAGCGATTATTATCCAGACTTAAATAGACGACTTAACAGTCAGGCTTTTGCCCTACCTCATTGGTCACAAGTTAAGCTTGTAAGCTAGTTGTCAAAGGTGATTTAGGAGGAAATTGAAAGAAAAATTGGTCAGAACCTCTCTGTTTATCAGGAAAAGGAGCAACTATGAGCTTTGACTTTGGTTTTCGCTTTCTCTTAACAATCCCTAAACAGTTCTGAATATCAGGATTAGCAAAATATTTAACGAGGTCAGAAGCCTCTCCTCGACAGGAAGCACCATGAAAATAATAAAGACCACGATAAATCATTTCTAAGGAAATACGATCCAAAGGAAGTGAGATTTCATCGGCAACAGCATCTCCTAAATCCACTAAAACAGCGTAGAATAACCAAGTCGCCCAGATTTGTAGTTTAATGCCATTAATTGAACCAGTCCAAAGATAACTTAACCCTAAAAGCCGTTTAACAGTATTAAAAGCATCTTCAATTCGCCAACGTTTTTGATACAAATCGATTACAACATAGGGAGGTAAGATTTCAGGCTCAAGCACTGAAGTTAAATAAGAACGCCAAATTTTACCGACTCTGACTTCAATCAAACGAAGAGTAACAATGGGAGTTTTTTTAGTTCCCGAGCCTATTTTGACCAGACGATCTCGTAAATCATAGCTATTGGTAAAAACTTGTTGATATTGAATAGCAGCATTAATCTTTCTGCGAGTAATAAAGTGAATTTCTCGATCGATTAATTGTTGCCAAAACAGAAAATGATAAAATCCCCGATCTAGTAACAACAAGGTCTTGGCTGAAACTAGTTCTAACAAATTCTCTTCAAAACGGGTATCTGAAGCACGGGGGTTTTCCACAAACCAAATCGCCATAGGCAATCTTGTAACCAAATCGATCACGACTCCCATCTTTCCAGCTAATGTGCCAGTTTTCACCTCTTCTAAACTTTTAAGTTTGCGAAATAAAGCCTCTAAAGTTGAACCGTCTACTACCCAAATGTTCTCAAACCTAGACAAAGTAAATTGAACACTTTCGGGTAATGGTCGATTGTGACGAGCTGACCATCTGGCTTTCAGTTTGGGCAAAATTTCATGAAAGATTCTCTCGAATAAAACGGCAGGAAAAGTCAAAAATCTTTGAGATAAGGCTTGTTGACTCACTTTTATGGGATTACACCATAAAAATCCTTCGGTTTCGAGTAATCGACCTAATTCGGTTACCCCAGGAACATCTCGCCATAATAAAGTCAAAACCGCAGCCACCATCAACGGAAGTGTCAGAATCCTGTCTCTAAGTCCCAATTCTCGGAAAAAACCCGACTGGGATGTGATTACTGGAGTTAGCAGAGCGGTTAAATGTTCGGCAATAACTCGATCTTCTACCATTGGTCGTTGCGTTTTTTTGGCGTGGTCTCGATTCAGCCTTTTGGTTTTACTCATGGAGAAATTAAATTCTTCAATTGCTTATGCTCTATGAGTTTTACACGATTCTTTCGTTTTCTTGACTTGGTTCTGATTTTCTTAACTTGTGACTAATGAGTTATAGTAGGGGTTTGAGTGCTTCTAATGGCAGAGAAGGAATTGCGATCGCAGAATCAGAAAAACCTGATGCTATTCTCCTCGATGCCATGATTCCAGAACTCGACGGCATTCAAACTATAGCCAAATTAAAGAGCAATCCCAAAACTAAAGACATTCCAACTATTTTCATCACTGCCAAAGCTCAAGCAAGCGATCGTCGCAAATTTTATAATGCAGGAGCGAAAGGGGTCATCAATAAGCCTTTTGATTCTCTTACTCTCGCCAGTCAAATATCTGGCTTTTTGGGCTGGTAGTAAGGGCAAATAGCCGTTCGCTCCCTACAAACTTACTCACTTAACGCCTCAAATCCTGCCACAATATCCAACAGTTCTTCAGTAATAGCCGTCTGACGCTGCTGATTAAACTGCGTATTTAATTCGGTAAGACGTTCGGAGATATTTTTTTCTGCCATTTGCATTGCTGCCAATCTGCTTGTATTTTCGCTCTTCAAAGATTCGGCACAAGCACGATAGAGAGAAACGAAGAAATACTGTCTGAACAAAGCTGATGCCAACTCATCCTCGTTCATAGTGAAGGTAGGAAGACAAGGAGAAGTCCATTTCTGCTGTTTCAAATCCTGCAACCACTTTGCACTTAAGGGATAGATTTGTAATCTCGTAGGACGATAAACTGTACCCGACATAATACGGTTGTAAATAACAACAATTCGATCGATCTCACCACTGTTGCGCCACTCTTCTAAAGTCAGGACTATTTCTTGAATAATTGCAGTAATACCGACAATAGAGCTAGGTAAATTGAAACTAACACCACAATTATGACCCATTGCCATAAGGCGATCGCCTATTCTCACTCCGACATTTAAAATTAGAGTATTATTATTTAAAGCTGAGGGACATTCTAGATACTTTTGAGTATATTCGGCAATTCGCTCATTGAATTGACCGCACATCCCCCAATCCGAGCCAAAAACTACATATGCAGTATTTTGAGTCGGGCGGATTAATTCTTTTTTTAGTTTCTGAGAATGCTTTTGGAGTAAAATTTGCCATCCCATTTCTAAAGTGCGATCGTACTCAGCAAGAGATTCTACGGCATTTTCATATTGATGAATACTGACGGCAGCTAAAGCTTTCATAGTTTTAACCACAGACTTTAACTCGCCTGCTGTCGTTATTTTTTGCTTGAGATCTTCGATGGTTGTCATATACGTTAACCAGCAATAACTAATAATATTTGGTTTTGATTTACGTTCCTCACAGTTTCTTCAAATTTAAAAACTATTATTTGAATTAGATTGAAGCGAGGAAAATATATACTCTTACCTACTTATCCAGTAATTAATCGACAGACTCTGAAAATCCTTTGCTGCCACTTTAATTCTACTCATAAAATGCAGCCCGTTCTATTAAGCGATAAAAATAACTGTCAATTATAAACAATTGTTTTTCCTTATCAATCGAGAGTATTGATTTTGCCGTCATTGCTGGTCATAAATGCCAATTATTGAAAGAGAACTATATCAAACGAATCGAAAAGATGCCGATGTTATTAATTTTTCAGACAGAATTTTGATTTCAAACAAGATACTACTTGCAAGTTAAACTTTAGATGCTTTAATAAAAGCAGGTAAAATTAGACAATGCCCAACACAATTTATAAACCTAAAATTAATGTAATAAGAAAGAATTAAATATTTTAAATTCTAGGGTATACAAGTCGAATGCAAAGAGCGATTTTCGTCTAACTTTGATAGATGTGATTACTCATTTGAAAAAATTATATCGCAGTGAATACGTTAAAAAGGCTAGCTTACAAAGGCGCAGTAATCCTATAGCGTAACCTTTTCACAAGATAGCGATCTCCAAAATAAAAGTTGAATGAATGTTAAGTATTATCGATTAATTACTCAAATGCAGCAGTCTAGCTTTTATCCTCATGCTGTGGCAGAAAATATTGAACTAATCCAAACTCATGCTTCCTATATCTTTTTGACGGGAGAGTATGCCTATAAAGTAAAAAAGAATGTTAACTATGGTTTTCTCAATTACTCTACATTAGCCAAAAGAAAACACTTTATTGAAGCAGAATTACAGCTTAACAAAAAGATTGCTCCAGAACTTTATTTAGAAGTTGTCCCGATTAGCGATCGCAATAGCAAGTTTATTCTCGGCGATTCGGATAATATTGTGGAATACGCCTTGAAGATGCGAGCCTTTCCTCAAGAAGACCTGTTTAGCAATCTTTTGAAAGAAAGAAAGCTATCGGGCAATGACTTGGTAGAGCTAGGGAAAATTGTCGCTCATTTCCACAATAATGCGAAAACTAACCGATATATCAGCAGTTTTGGTACTGTAGAGAAAATAAATATTGCTTTTCAAGAAAACTACAGGCAGTCTGAAAAGTATATTGATAACGTCCAGACAAAAGAACAATTTACCGCAACCAAAGGCTACACAGATTCTTTTCTTACCCAGAGACAAAACTTATTCGCAGATAGGATAGAACAAAACAAAATCAAAGAATGCCACGGAGATTTACACCTCAGAAATATCTGTCTGTGGCATGACAAAATTCAACTATTCGATCGCATTGAATTTAATGAATCTTTCCGCTTTGTGGACACAATGTACGACATAGCGTTTACAGTCATGGATTTAGAGGCGAGAGGACATCCAGAATTTGCCAATGTTTTTCTTAATAGTTATCTAGAACACACGGGAGACTGGACAGGATTACTTGTACTTCCCCTATATTTAAGTAGACAGGCTTACGTTAGAGCGAAGGTAAATTCTTTCTTACTAGACAATCCGCAAATAAGTGAAGCAGATCGACAAGAAGCGAAAAAAGCTGCCAGTGATTATTATCGACAGGCTTATCAATATACTCAAAGTAAGCCAGGTAAATTAATTTTGATATCTGGTTTATCAGGTTCGGGTAAAAGCACCGTTGCGAGAGAGATTGCCAAGAATATAGGTGCAATTCAACAAGCGCGTGGAACATGCCGAAACAAGTTCGGCGTTTCCGCGCTTCAGATTCGTTCTGATGCTATTCGCAAACATTTGGCAGGGATATCTTTAGACGAGTCTGGTACGAATAGTATCTACACGCCAGAAATGACCCAGAAAACTTATGATCGCCTTTTGGAATTAGGCATTACTTTAACTAAAGCAGGATATACAGTAATTCTCGATGCAAAGTACGATCGCCTTGCTTTGCGTCAACCTGTAATTGCCCAGGCGAAAACAGCGAATATTCCCCTCAAGATAATCCACTGTACTGCACCTATGTCTGTGTTATGCGATCGCCTTAAACAGCGTCATAACGATATCTCCGATGCCACCGCCGATCTGATTGCCAGTCAGCAAAAAAAAGCAGAAACATTCACCACCGCAGAACGAGCTTTTGTAATTGAGATAGATACTTCTTCAACAAATTGGCGAGAAACGTTAAAAGCGATACAAATTTGATTCTGATTAAATCAGCAGCTTCCAGAAGTCAAATTATAAAATATTGAGATTATTAGAATAGAAGTCAGTTATTCGAAGTATGTGAAGGAATACTCTTGAAGATTAACTTGTACTCTCTGTTATTTTTTTCGCCATGCTCAATATGATATTGCGATCGCCTTCACTTAGTTTTTCACCACTCTCAATTCTACGCCACAGTTCGGGTAATTGTTCCCAAACAGCCTGACGTATAGCCTTTTCTACCAGACTAATCTTACCTAAAGGGACATCATCAAACACTCCTTGAATAACAGCCAGCAAAACCACAATTTGCTCGGCAACGGGAATTGGTTGATACTGACTTTGTTTAAGAATTTCTCTGACTCTTTGACCGCGATTGATGCTTTCTTGTGTGGCATCATCTAACCGCGTACCAAAGCGAGAAAATGCTTCTAGTTCTTCAAACTGAGAATAAGATAGGCGCAAATCTCCTGCTACAGCACGATAGGCAGGAAGTTGAGTTTTCCCCCCGACGCGAGATACAGATCTGCCGACATCGACGGCAGGTAAGATGCCCTTGTGAAACAGATCGGGAGTTAGATAAATTTGACCGTCAGTAATCGAAACTAGGTTAGTTGGTATATATGCAGAAATATTTTGTGCTTCGGTTTCTACTATCGGTAAAGCGGTTAACGAACCACCGCCAAATTCTGGACGTAAATGGGTAGCTCGTTCCAAGAGACGAGAATGAATATAAAAGATATCTCCAGGAAACGCCTCTCTACCAGGAGGACGACGCAGTAATAAGGACAACTCTCGGTATGCCCTCGCGTGCTTAATTAGGTCATCGTAGACAATCAATACGTCCTTCCCCTGAGACATAAAATACTCACCCATTGTCGTTGCTGCGTAGGGAGTAATATATTGTAAGCCTGGAGTGGTTTCACCTCCTGCTACTACGACTATAGAATATTTCATTGCGTCTCTTTGGCGTAACTCCGCGATTAATTTAGCCACCGCCGAACTACGCTGTCCGATCGCACAATAAATACAGATAACATCCTTTCCTTTTTGATTAATAATCGTATCCAAAGCAATCGCTGTTTTGCCCGTGGCGCGATCGCCTAAAATTAATTCTCTTTGTCCTCTACCAATGGGAATTAGAGCATCAATTACTTTTATCCCAGTTTGTAAAGGTACAGTTACAGGGGCGCGCTGCATTATTCCTGGGGCTTCTCGTTCTACAGGTAGACGCTTTGTTGTTGAGATTGCTCCTTGATTATCTAGGGGATTACCAGTGGCATCAACTACTCTGCCTAATAATTCTTCTCCTACTGGCACATCTAATACCCTTCCTGTTCGCAATACCTCACAACCCGCTTTCAAACTCTCACTATCATTTAAGAGAATGATTCCTACTTCATCGAGATCGAGGTTGTAAGCCATACCGTATAGGTTGCCAGGAAATCTTACCAATTCTTCTGCCTGAACGCTAGGCAAGCCAACAGCGCGAACAATTCCCCCACTTAAATAAATTACAGTTCCTACCTCTTCAACTTCTAACTCAGGTTGATGACTGTTTAAAGCCTGTTGAGAAAGAGCCATACTGTTATTTACAAGGCTTGTCCAAGATATTTTATCTAAGTCCATTTCCCGACCGACGAAATTAAAACTACTGGGATACCAAATTCAAAAATCAAATTCCACCCCAACTTCATCTTCAACACCAGATATCAAAGTCGAGAAACCAATACCAAGACTGAGGAAAAAGTCTAAACTATTGTCTTTTTCGTTCATAGTTGTAAGGATTGTGGTTACTAAAATTTTCATGATACTTGCTCCTAGTAAGACGAGAATTTGAACTTACCAATACCAGTCAGAGAACCCTTGTCGGATTCATACTAATAGACTATAGAAATAGTTTGAGTAACTCGTGAGGAATGACTGGAGTTGCTAAAGATTTGAGATAAGGGCATGAGGAATATTCGCTCTCAAACTAGTCAGCTATTAGCTACCTAGATCCACCAGGGTTTTTTACCTGTACGGGGGTCATTATCGATCCAGGGAGAAATTAAGATTACATCCCCTTCTAAACTAACCTTTACCAGCTTTAAAGGGAGCGGTGCTGGACCTCTAACTACTGAACCATCCGCAGCATAACGAGAACCATGACAGGGACATTGAAATTGATTATCCAAAGAATTCCAAGGAAAAGTACAGCCGAGATGGGTACAGTTATCGACAATTCCCATTGTGTCTAGTTTTCCGCCATCAGTAATCGTCAAATAAGTAGGTTCTCCCGCCAATCCCGCTACCAAAGCACGAGTTCCTTTGGGTTCGGCTAAAATTTGTCTGGCAGGAATAGGATGTCCCAAGCGATCTTTGGCAATAATCGATCCATCCTCATTACCTTCGATGGGCGGAACAAAGAATTTAGCAGTAGTGTAAAGAGCAGAACTCGTAGTGGCTGCTACTACCGCCCCTGTGAGAAAGTTAAGTAACTGTCGGCGAGACATTGAAGGAGATTCTAAAGGAAAAGTTTCTTCCATGATGATTTTACCTTTTGTTGAAAAGTGTTTATCCAAGAAAATACTAGCCAATTTAATCTAGAGTCTTCTGTGATAAAGTCACACAAAAAATATCCAATCAAAATTTGCCTGACTGGGCAATATGCTCAAGCTCTGTCAAACTTTTTAATTCAATTTTTCCTCTTGTAAGAGATAATAATCCTTGTTTTTCCCAAGTTTTAAGAATACGACTCACTACCTCTCTAGAACTACCTAATTCTTGGGCGATCGCTTCATGGGTGATTTTAATTATTTTGCGATCGCTATTATCTAAAAGATAGGCAGCAATTCGGCAATCTAACCTTCTAAAAGCCACTTCTTCCAATGTTTCAATCACATTGCTCAGTCGTTGAGCAAGCATTCCAAAAACATATTCTTGCCAAATAGGATTGTGTTGTACCCATGCCCTTAAACTATTTGCAGGAATAATCAAAGCTTCAACTTCAGTTTCAGCAACAGCAAAAGCAGGAAATACTTTTTGACTGATAATACAAGAAGCCGTCATGATGCAACTATCACCTCGCTCCAGATGATAGAGAGTAATTTCTCTACCGCTTGCCCCTATTTTATGAACCTTTGCGCTTCCTGAAATTATTAGAGGTAAATAGTGACAAGCATCTCCTTCCATACAAATAAATTCGCCAGTTGAAAGTTTTACGTATTTACCTCGATCGAGTAAATCCTTCTTGGCTTCAGGAGTAAGTTTTTCCCAAACAGGAAATATTGCAGCGGTTGTTTCGGCGATCGCTTTATTCATAAGTCATCTGATTCAAATTGATACTGAAAAATTCCCTATGCAGATGAAGCACATCATCATAGATAGACCTTTCCCCAGATATTAAATAGCAATAGTATTCTCAGCCAAAACTTTAGATGTTTCTGTTTCCAATTCAGTTAGATAATGCTCCAAATTCCAAGAAATCTTATAACCGCGATCTCGTAATTCAATTCCACATATGAAATCATCTTTAGTCTCAAACTGGACTTCGGCCTTGGCAGAAATTTGTTCTTTAATAGCAGTCGTTAGCCGTTCTTTTTTTTCGCTAGAGATCTTGAAAGAGCTGCGAATGCTAACAATATGTTGAGGATCGAGAATTGCTGTACTGTCAATTATTTCAGTTTGCAGGGAATCGAGATGATAAAGGCGATCGATAAATGTTTCTACGATCTCATCCTCCAGACTTGCTTTGGCTAAGTCGGTTAAAGCCTTTCTCGCAGTGAAAGTGACTTGCTTGGTGAGGCGATCGCGAGTCTGAACTGCAAACTTGTGGCGATCGCAAATCATATTTTCGTGCCACTGTTCTTGCAATACATTTACTTCGGTTTCTGCTTCTTGTCTTAGTTTGATTTTTTCTTGTTCTACCTCCTGTCGGGCTTGTTCTAACCATTGCTTCTTTTGTGCTTCTAGTTCCTGTTGTTTTTGCAGATATAGCCCTTTCTCCACATCGGCATCTTGTTCTTTACTGGCTGCTGCTGCTAATTGACGTTCAATTCTTTGCGATCGCGCTAACATCGCCTGAGTAATCGGTTTATATAAAAAATGCTTTAGCAATGCTACTAGAATTAGGAAATTAATAATTTGGGCAATTACGACAAATGGATCGATTAACATAGCTTTAAGTTATTAATTGTTTTTACCCTGCTGCCTTCTCCACAAAGTACGCCCAAAAAGGATTAGCAAAAATCAAAATCAAGGTGATTACAAAACAGTAAATAGCAGTTGATTCAACCAAAGCCATGCCGACAAACAATGTACGGGTAATATCTTTAGCTTGGTCTGGCTGTTGCGCGATCGCAGTTAATGCCTGTGCCAAAGCTTTCCCTTCTCCCAGTGCGGGAGCGATCGAGCCGATAGTAATTGTTAGTCCTGCGGTGACGATAGATGCCATACCGATTAGTCCGAGATTATCCATAATAAAAATCCGAGATTTTGATAATTGTCAATTGTTGGTAGTAGCTGCTGCGATAAATACCATGGATAGAATGGCAAAAATATAAGCTTGAATTAATCCTGTTAATAATCCCATCGCCTGCATGATAATGGGAAAAAACAAGGGTGCGATCGAAAGTAAAATAGCAGCAATCATCGTTCCGCTCATCACATTGCCAAATAAACGGACTGATAGGGAAATCGTGTTAGAAAATCTACTAATAATATTAAATGGCAACATAAATGGCGTAGGTTGCAGATAGTATTGTTTGAAGTATCTGGAAAACCCTTGTTTTTTGATGCCATAAATTGGAATAGCAAAGAAGACGCAGATCGCTAATGCAGCAGTTGTAGAGAGCGATCCCGTCGGCGGTTGGTAGCCAGGAACAATGCTGAGAAGGTTGGATACAGCAATAAAAATAAATAGAGTGCCGACAAAAGAAATATAAGGTTCTGGTTTTTGTTGGCTGACTTCTTCAATCTGATTACCGATTCCTACTACCACAACCTCTAAAAGATTTTGCCCTGGAGAAATTTTGGTAGAAGCTGATAACCTACGGGTAACTAACCAAGAACCTAGTACAAGCAAAGCCATTACCAACCAAGTAAAGACTATGGTTGCATTAATAGTGACAATGCCTCTTTGCCAAAAGATTGTTTGGTCTGGAGTTAAATTCATGAGTTGCTATCTCTAGCTATTAATTTGCGATTGGCTCTGTCAGCTTGCTCCGCGAGATTGCGGTTGAATCAGTAAAATCAATATAGTTCTCATCGCTAAAAATCCGATACAGCAAAGCAGCAAAGGAATTACTCCAAATACGTTGCCACTGAGAATTAAAGAAACGGCAAATAAGACGGTTATTAATCGAGATAGAAAACTAAAAGCTACTAGACGATAAGGATGCTGGGCGATTGGGAGCTGTTGAATCGTCAACCACAAACCACCGAAGTAAAATAATCCTAAACTCGCTCCCACTATCAAAGCCATGATTGGTGTCACTATTTTGTTCCTTTGAAATCTAAAACTATTTTAATAATCAAACTTGAGGAACTTGTGAAAGCAGAATAGTTATCATTTACGTTTGGTGAAAAAATAACGTTGCCATAGCTTTTCAATCTCTACCCAAACAAACACCAACAGACTAAACCCCAAACAAATCAATAAGTCAGTGGGGCTGAGAATACTTGTTTCAAAAAAGTTACGCAAAGGTGCAACGTAAATCAGCGATATTTGTAAAGCTGTGGTTAAAGCGATCGCACCTAATAAATAGGGATTGGAGAAAAAGTTCATTTCGATAGTTAGTCTGGTATCAGAACGCACCGCCAAGGCATGACCCATCTGTGCCAAACAGAGGGTAGTAAATACCATCGTCTTCCAATGATCGGGGTTGGCACTCTCTAGATCGTGATTGTACGACCACACCATTAAGCTAATAGTTAGTAGTGCAAAAATAATGCCAATTCTCACCATATATAGCCCCATTCCGCGAGCGAAGATACTTTCCTTGGGGTCGTAGGGTTGACGACTCATGACATTGGGTTCGGCGGGTTCTAGTGCTAGTGCCAACGCGGGCAAACCATCAGTAACAAGGTTCATCCAGAGAATTTGTAGGGGAGATAGAGGAACGCTACCTAAACCTAGCAAGGGCGCAGCACCAATGGTTAATACCTCGCCAATATTACTGCCCAGAATATATTTGATAAATCGTCGAATATTGTCATAAACTACCCTTCCCTCTTCAATGGCAGCGACGATAGTAGCGAAGTTATCATCGAGCAAAACCATATCGCTAGCTTCTTTGCTGACATCAGTTCCCGTAATACCCATAGCAATACCGATATCAGCCTGTTTTAAAGCGGGGGCATCGTTAACACCGTCCCCAGTCATTGCCACAAATTCACCTTGTTTCTGAAGTGCTTTGACGATCCTCAGTTTGTGTTCTGGGGCGACACGGGCATAGACGCTGACTTTATTTACAGCTTCTTCCAATTCGGCAGGAGACATTTTGGCTATTTCTTGTCCCGTAATTACCCGATCGCCTGTACCAGCAATATTGAGTTTAGAAGCGATCGCCATAGCGGTTAAGGGATGATCTCCTGTAATCATTACTGGTCTAATCCCCGATCTCTGACAGTCTTGTACGGCTTGTTTCACCTCCTCTCTAGGGGCATCCAACATACCCACTAAGCCTAACCAGATAAGCCCCTGTTCGTTCTGTTCTGCCGTGTCTATATCTGGGATTTCTGTGAGTAGTTTATATGCCAAGCCTAGAACTCTCAAGCCGATACTTGCCAAATGAGTATTCGTATCGAGAATTTGCTGTCTGTGCTGTTCAGTAATCGGTTGAGGCTTATTGTTTATTTGAATATAAAGAGATCGCTCTAAGATTGATTCTGGCGAACCTTTGACAAACATTGCATAGGCTGATTCTCCATCGGCATTATCAACGATGACAGACATTCGCTTGCGTTCGGAATCAAAAGGAAACTCTGCCAAGCGAGGTCTGTTTCGCTCTAGATCCTCTTTAAAAATTCCTGCTTTACCCGCCAAAGATAATAATGCACCTTCGGTGGGATCGCCTAAAATAGACCATGTAGTTGTTTTCTTTTCAGGCTGCCTAGAGCATTGCAACAGAGCATCATTACATAACACACAAGCTTCTAACAGTTTGACAATTTCTGGCTCTTTTTCTATTCGTTCATGATTCTGTCCTTGAAATTCTCCTGCTGGCTGATAACCCGTTCCTGTTACCTTAAAGTCAAACGAGTTAGTGCATACTTGCTGGACGATCATCTTATTTTGAGTCAGCGTACCCGTTTTGTCGGAACAAATAGTAGTTACCGAACCCAAGGTTTCCACTGCTGGTAATTTACGAATCAACGCCCGACGACGAATCATTTTCTGTGTGCCAATCGCCAAAGTAACCGTCACCACCGCAGGTAATCCTTCGGGAATTACCGCCACCGCCATACTAAGAGAGGTTTCTAAGATCTCTTCAAAGATCTGCCAGCCTGACTTGAGTAAACCACCGACAGTAATCAGGACAACTAAAGTTAAAGAACCTGTAACCAACACATTACCCAGTTGAGTCATCCGTTTTTGTAGAGGCGTTGGCTCAATCTCAACCGATTGCAGCATGGTGGCAATTAGACCAATTTCTGTCTCCATGCCTGTCTTTGTGACAACTGCTTTAGCTCTACCTTTAACTACCTGTGTGCCTTTAAAAACTAAGTTCAGGCGATCGCCCAGGGGAGCATCTAAGCCTAAAATTACATCGGCATCTTTAATAACGGCGGTGGCTTCTCCTGTAAGGGTAGACTCACTAACCTGCAAGTTTTGGGCTTCAATTAGATGTCCATCCGCAGCAATTTGGACTCCTGCTTCAAGTAATATAATATCTCCTGGCACTAGTTCTTCTGCATCAAGCTGTTGAGTTATCTCATCACGAATTACTTTTACCTGAGTCGAAGAGAGACGTTTGAGGGCAGCTAAGGCTTTTTCTGCTTTACTTTCCTGTACATATCCTAAGATGCCGTTTAAAATAACGATGGTAAAAATGGCAATGGAATCTTTGGGAAAGTTACCGTGACGTATATCTAAGATAGCAGAGATTATAGCGATCGCCATCAGCATAATTAGCATGATATTAGTAAACTGATCCCATAAGATACTCAGCTTACTTCTTCCCTCAGTCTGCTTTAGCTCATTTCTGCCAAAATACTTTCGCTTTTGAATTACTTCATCGCTAGTTAAACCTTCTTCTGCATTACTATTTAGTAACTCAACGACTTTTTGCGAGCTAATCGTATGCCAATCTTTAGTATTTGTCGGTGTATCAAATGTATTGGATGGGGCTTGAGGATTCATAGATTGATACAGTTCCGTTCACTTAAGAGATCGCAAATTACAAATAAGACTAATTGTCTAGCCCAGACTGATTTGGCAACATTCTAGCCATATGTTTTCTGGAGTAAAGGGCGCAGTAATAAAGGAGAAACAATGCAGGTTATTGCTGAAACAAGTATCACACTGGTGAAGATTTGTGGTGACACTGCCCAGTCTCCTAATTGTCTACCTCTTTCCATTATTACCATCGTAATTTCAGCACGAGGAACCATGCTGATACCCAATAATAAAGCACTCGATTGCCCAACCTTAAATAACGCCAATCCCCCCGTCCCAGTAACTTTACCGAGAAATGCCACTATCAATAGAACCAAACAAAAAATCCAAGATCCAGATAAAGATTCTAGCTGCATTTGTAACCCCAACTGAATAAAGAAAAATGGGACAAAAAATTTATATAAGGTAGCAAAAGAAGCATCGAACTTAACTGCATCGGGGTCGCCACCAAATACTAAGCCAGCAAAGAAAGCACCAACAGCAGCGGAAAATCCGATCAAGCCAGCTATAGCAGCAATGATAAAGACCATTGCTACTATCATTAGTATGGGATCTTTTACTACCATCAGTATAGGATCGGGAGATGGTTCGAGTCGTTCAAAAAAACGGGTCATTGGTTGTTCGAGATAGCGAAACAAAATCAAACAAAATATGCCAAAAATTGCCACCTTGAGCAAAAATGGGACAATTGTGTGGACAAAAATCAGCGAAAAATCAGCTGCAACATCGCCTTGAAAAACTGGAATCATCGCAAAGAGAAGTGACATTAAAGCGATCGCCACAATATCGTCCATTTCAGCTATATCCAATAACAGTTCGCCATTGGGAGAATCTAAAACTTTTTCTGACTGCCAGACACTAACTGAAATACCAACGCTGGTAGCAATCAGGGCAATAGTAATAAACATACTGGGAATCAAGTCTAAATTTAGCCAATAAAAAGTGCTGACAAAAGTTAGTACCCCGCTGAAAAGCACATCTCCTAACAGTAAAAAGCTGGCACGGGGAAGCTGACGTAGTAGCCCCGCTAGATTACTTTCCAATCCCACCCGAAACAATAAAGAGATAATTCCTAACTCACCTAAAAAAGCATATATTTCTTTGACTTGTGGTGTTAGAAA
Organism: Waterburya agarophytonicola KI4; assembly: GCF_020640915.1. Lineage (GTDB taxonomy): Bacteria > Cyanobacteriota > Cyanobacteriia > Cyanobacteriales > Xenococcaceae > Waterburya > Waterburya agarophytonicola. The sequence goes on from NZ_JADWDC010000075.1 coordinate 19,278, forward strand.
ATAAGCCTGACTATTTAGTAAACCCATTCCTATCCCTAAAAGCAAATAGCCAACTAAAGCAGGGATGCCAATTTTTTCCAAACCAGCTTTAATTAAAATACTGACGATGATAGTTATGCCTACGAGCAATACTATAAACAACAGTAAAGTTTCTCCATCAATCACTTGCACACTCTTAACTTATCCTGTGGTTGTCGGTCGCTATTATTTTGAGCAGATTGCGCTCTCTTAATCAATTTGAGATATTGATCGCAATATTATTAATATTTACTGACTTTTTATCTCCTCGATCTACATTGAAAAACTAAGTTGACTGTCTATTTGATACCTTCAAGTTCCTTTCGACTCTAAGACTATTGAGAAAATTTGAGAAACTTGTGAGTAATTACCAAAATACACTTGATGCGATCAATATGCTTCGTTTAATCACTTTCACTTTCCTTAGCAATCCAGTACCAGGCATTGAAACAACCCAAAGCTACGCCAATAAATAGCAGCATTAGTGTCCAGGAATATTTACTTTGAACATGAGTATCGATCCACACTCCCAGGCTGATACACAGTAAAGTCGGGACAGTAACCGACCAGCCCACCATGCCAAACATCCCTAAACCCTGCCAGATGTTTTTTCTTTCTTTTCTGGCTTTAAGTTTGCGATCGCTTTTACTGGCTATCTGACGCTGAAAACTCCTTAACCTACGTTTAGCCATGTCCCAACTCCTTAAAACGGCGCATCATGCTCACTTCAAACTGTGCTAAAGCCGAACGAGTGAGTTTTTCTTTTTCATCCAATGCCTGAAACTGCTCGCTAACGGTATGTTTAAGAGTTTCTAGATCACTGCCTTCAACTGCATTACGAGTTGAGACTAGAATCTCGCGATCGCATTTAACTAAAATTCCCTCATCTACTGCTACGAATACTTCTTCATCTGTTTCTGTAGTAAAGCTGAGGATGCCTGGGACAAGGGCAGCGATAAAATCAATATGGTTGGGTAGCAAGCAAAAATGACCGTTTTCCGCTTCGGCAATGACTTTGCTAACAGGGCGATCAATTAAAACCTGAATGGGAGTTAATACTTTTAATTTCATCTCAATACAAGAGATTGTGCTAATTAAAAGCTATTCTGACAGGAGTTTGTGAGCATCGTGTGATGCTTATAAAAGCTTGATAAATTCTTCTACTGTCAGTTCAGCATCTCGCAGTATTTTACGCAGCAAACCTTTACCAATAGTTTTGCCTTTGTGAACAGGAACAGTCACAACACGACTATCTTCATGTTTCATTCTCACATGACTTCCTTTCTGTCTGATAGCTTGAAAACCAATTTTTTCTAAAGCCTTAATAATTTCGCTGGCTGTGATGACTGGAAGTTTTGGCATTAAACAACAATTTTTTGAATTCCAACAAACTCGGAACTTGATTCTTGACTTTCCTCTGACAAACTGAGTTCAATAACTTCTTTCATGTTCATCATCAACTCATCAATTGTTTCTCCTTGGCTATAGCAAGCTTTGAGTTGAGGTACTTCTCCAACGTAGTATCCGTCTTCATCTCGTTCAATTACTACGTAATATTCCTTTTTAGTGATTGTCATAAAATTTGCCGATTAAAAAACCATAGCTGATAGTATTTTGACACAGCATTTGGGTAATATAGAAATCAGGTTGAATTGTAAAAAATTCTTCTTACTTTAGATTAAATTTAATCCATATCGTCAAATTGACTTTTCATGATTCCATATCTATCTAAAGGATTTCGTAAATTATCAAGCTGACTCTTTGATATTCCTAATATGTCCAAAGGACTCTTTCTTAGATCTTCAAACTGACTTTTTGATATTCTTAGCATTTTCCAAGGATCTTTATTCAAATCATTGACAATGCTTTGTGCCAATCCCGATTGGTTTAAAGGATTACGCAATTCATCAAGACGACTTTTCGATATTCCCAATCTGTCTAGAGGACTTTTACTTAAATCATCAATCATGCCTCGCGAAAGTCCCAATTTATCTAATGGATTTCTATTTAAATCATTGATAACGTTTTGTGATAATCCTGATTGGCTTAAAGGATTCCTATTGTAATTACTAATATTTTTTGTACTAGGTAGACTTTCTTTTTCTAGCCTAACTTCTTCTGCTTCTTCTATTGCCTCTGGCTGTTCGTTTAGCTCTGAACTGGTTGCGGGTTTTCTCTACTGAGTGAATTTATCTGGAAGGCTTAATCTA
>NZ_JADWDC010000076.1:0-15785 GCF_020640915.1 Waterburya agarophytonicola KI4
TGAGTTTCTTTAATTTTATCTTAAAACATACAAATAATTTTGCTTAGGTACTTATGTCTATTAACAATCGCCAACACGGATTTATTAAAACCAATGGAGTCAATCTACACTATGTTAGTCAAGGTGAAGGGAAACTGATGCTAATGTTGCATGGTTTTCCTGAGTTTTGGTATTCGTGGCGATACCAAATTGCTGAATTTTCCCCAGATTATCATGTGGTAGCCATCGATATGCGAGGATACAATGACAGCGACAAACCAGGAAGTTTATCCGCTTACAAGATGTCAGAACTGATTGCCGATGTTGAGGGTGTAATCGCTGGCTTAGGTTACGAAAATTGTATTTTAGTAGCTCATGATTGGGGTGGCGGAATTGCCTGGAATTTTGCCGATCAAAATCCTAAAATGGTATCAAAGCTAATTGTGATGAATCTGCCCCATCCTGCTAAATTTATGGCTGGTTTGAAGACTTGGAAACAATTACAAAAAAGTTGGTATATTTTCTTTTTTCAAATACCTGTTTTACCAGAATTAATTTTTAAAGCAAATAACTATCAAAAGATCGCATCTACTTTTATGGATATGGCGATCGATAAATCGGCTTTCACTTCAGAAGATTTATCGGCTTATCAAGAAGCTGCTGCTAAACCAGGCGCGCTAACGGCTATGATAAATTACTATCGGGCTAATTTTAAAGATTTACCAGATTCTACAGCTACAACTTACGGTGTTTTAGATGTTCCTACCCTAATGATTTGGGGCGAAGAAGATACGGCTTTAGGTAAAGAGCTAACCTATGGTACGAAAGCCTATGTAAAGGATTTGAAGCTTAAGTATATTCCTAATTGCAGCCATTGGGTACAGCAAGAGAAACCAAAATTAGTCAATCAATATATGCGAGATTTTTTATTAGTTTAAATTTAGTAATTATTTAGTAATTTTAGATGTCCTAATTTCCAAAAGATTCTTTAAAAGGTGCAGCTTCAATCTCACTAGTCACAGCTTCGTCTGTAGTATTGGGAACGGTTTCCAAATTTCCAGTAATAGCTTGGTCTTTGCTGATGGGTACGGGTTCAAAGGATACTTTACTCTCTAACCAAGCAGTCAGGAGATCGGGAAGATTTTTTTTCAACCAACCTAAAGCGATCGTGCGGGCTACGGGTTTGATATAACCGACTAATACCTTCATGATTTTATTGAGGGGAGGATTCGATAATTTGGCATTAGCATAATTAATCGAACCCACATCGATCAGACAGTCAATAATTAGCTTGAGGGATGTTTCTTCTCTTTGTACTATTTGCTGTAGTAACAGCGTTACATCGCGCAATCTCTCTTCTTTTTTACGTTCTTCTTCAGAAATTTTTTTAACTTTAAGAGATTCTTTTTTATAGGAAAGCATTAAAATTTTAGATATTAAAGGATATTACTGTCATTATCTTATGGTTCTTTTCGGCGAAACACTATAAGCAATGAGACATAATTCTAAATTTTACGAACAATTAATTAGATTCTGTCGAAGGCTTGAAGGTATCTTGATATATTTTGTTGGTTTCATTGATAAATCCAGCTAAATCTTTTTGCACCTGAGTTAATGCCTTACCATCGACATAAACTTCTTTAGTCGGGTAATTTTCTAATAGTTCAATCAAAGAAATTAAATTATCATCACTGGCAGAAGCGATCAATGCTCCTCTCAATGCCTTAACGTTAGCTCTTTCTGACTTGGCACTAACAACATTACCTGTTTGACTCAAAGCATATTCTCCTGGTGCAGTATTGAGCAAATCGTAAATAAGCTTGGTATTAGCAGGAAATTTTTGTGTCAATACCCAACGAATAATAAAAGGATTTTGATTGCCAAATTTTAATAGAGAGTTCAAAGAAGAAGCCACTTCTCCTGTATCGGCAAAAGTTTGCAATTCTTCTAAAGAAACTGATTGGGTAATTCCTGCATACTTAAAGATAACTTTCTCTGATGCGATCGCACTTTTGGGAGTGAGAAAAAGGGCAGCACCCCCAACAAACATCATTACTCCAGTTCCTCGTAACCATTTCAAGATGTTTGTTTTCTGCATTGTTTTATTTTATTCGTATATTAGGTCTGACTTTAAATTTAGTATACGACACGACTACTTCAAATATGCCTTTGTTAATTATCTATAGAATTAAAGAATATACAATCAACTTAATTCCGAGCTACTTTTAACTTCAGACTGCGTATTGGAAGGAGAATTTTTCTTACTGTCAAAGATAGGAATACGTACCAAAAAACAAGTCCCAATGTTCAGCTCGCTCGTAACAGAAATTTTACCCCCATGACGTTTGGCGATCGCAGCAGATATTGCTAAACCCAACCCAGTTCCCCCCTTACGGCGGGAACGAGCTTTATTTGCCCGCCAAAAGCGATCAAATACCTTAGATACTTGATCGGGAGCAAGACCAATTCCCGTATCGCGGACGCTGATGACTGCCGTGCGGTTTTGCTTGTATAGATCTAGGCTAACTCTTCCTTCATCTGGAGTATATTGCAGAGCATTTTCCAATAAGTTAGAGAATAAACGAGAAAGTTGAGCAGCATCTCCTAAAACTGATATATCGTCCCTAAATTTAGATTGAAAGACAATTTGTTTCTCATTTGCTAAAGGTTCGAGTAAGACAAAACTATTTTGCAGAATTTGGTTGAGAGACAGAGGAGTTAATTGGCGATCGCGTACTGGTTTATTGGGATCGGCATCAGCACGAGCTAAAAATAGCAAATCTTCCAGGGTTTGATTCATTTGTAGCGTCGCACCAGAGATCGCTTCTAGCTTTTTGACATCTTTGGGATGGACTCGCTCTGGATGGATGCGCATAATATCGATGGAAGCTTTGATTGCCGTCAAAGGGCTGCGTAATTCATGGGAAGCATCGGCAGTAAATTGTTTGAGTTGCAAAAAACTAGCTTCAATTGGCTCAATGGCTTTTTGAGTCAGCCAAAAACCACCCAAACCAATCAAAATCAGGGTTAACATACCCCCAATTATTAAGATCCAAAATAATTCTTCTTCTGCTGCTTCTATTTCCTCATTAGATTGAGTTGCTCGAATAAAACCCACTAAAGTAGGAGGACCCGCTTCGCCATTTCGACGAATAAACATCGACAGAGTATGGGTGCGAAATACTTCTTCTGTTTCGGGGTTTTGAATAAATGCCGTACCTACTTCTGGAGGCACTCCTAGCTGAATCAAACCTTTGCGACCGAGTAAATTGCCTTTTTCGTCAAACCATTCCAAACTTTGCCGATCTCGATTAAAAATATCGCGCCAAGGGACTTCTTCTACTTGATTGAGATATTTATTACCGCTATCTCTTACAGCAGTAAAAGAAGGAGTAGCTGACTGAGCCAGGGTTAATAATTTCTTATCGAGTTGTTTGTATAAGCTGCGCCGAAAAACGACATAAACCCCCGTGCCAAAAACACTTAGAATCGCCGCCATAACTATTAGATAGTATAGAAGCAAGCGCGATCGCAATCCGTGATACATACTTTAATTTATACCTGTTGGGGTTCTTCTTTAAGACGATATCCTAAACCATAAACAGTTTCTATTAAGTCATGGGGTGCGCCAGCAGCCTCTAGTTTTTGTCGTAGCCCTCGAATATGCGCTTTGACGGTAGCTTCTTCGGGTACTTGTTCAAAAGACCACAAGTGTTCTAAGATTTGAGCGCGACTAAAGACACGGCGACCGTTACGCAAAAAGAATTCTAGCAGCTTATATTCTTTGGGGCTTAAAGGTAAGAGAATTTCTTGGTAAAATACCTCACAACTACTTGGATCGAGGCGTAAGTTTTCCCAAGTTAAAATAGGAGGCAAACTGCCCGTACCACGACGCAACAAAGCGCGAATGCGAGCTGATAATTCATCTAGCTCGAAGGGTTTGACTAGATAGTCATCTGCACCTGCATCTAGCCCTTCTATTTTGTTTTCTAAGGTATCTTTAGCTGTCAGCATCAAGATCGGAATATCAAAGCCTTTTTTGCGTAGTTTGTTGCAAAGAGTAATTCCATCCATTTCTGGCAACATCACATCTAGTAACACCATGTCATAGGTGAATACATCCAGTAAATCCCAAGCACTTTGACCATCGTAAACTGCTTCGACAGCATAGTGTAAATCGCTGAGATACTCGACTATGGCATCGCTAATACGTTCGTCATCTTCGACCACTAAAATTTTCATGAATATTTTCCGACTAAAATTGAACTAAACCAAGCCAATAAATCTAGTAAATATGGTTCTACCTCTGGCTATATTATCGTAAGTCTGTTACCAACAACAATTGACCCTGATTAATGTGATTAAAGATTGCCGATCTCCTAAAACCGCGATCGCCCTACCCTCAAAATTAATAAACTCTTTTATGATAGATAGTAGGGTTTAAAAAAGTTAATAATTACTTAAATAATAATTTTTATGGGACTATTCGGTTTAGGCAAAAAAGCTAGTATTCCTTCTCCAGGAGAAGCATTACCAGGGCGCACTCAGACTATGCCCGTAACAGAAAAGCATCATGTTAATGGTAACTCCCTCAAACCTCCTTTTCCCGAACATATGGAACAGGCGATCTTTGGTTTGGGTTGTTTTTGGGGTGCAGAAAGAAAATTCTGGCAACAAAAGGGGGTTTATACTACTGCGGTGGGTTATGCTGCGGGTCATACTCCCAATCCTACTTACAAAGAAGTTTGTAGTGGTATGACTGGACATAACGAAGTTGTTTTGGTAGTTTACGACCCTGCTAAAATTACCTATGAAGATTTGCTTAAGGTATTTTGGGAAAGCCACAACCCCACCCAAGGAATGCGTCAGGGGAACGATCGCGGTACTCAATATCGTTCTGGTATCTATACTTTTACCCCAGAGCAAAAGCAGCTAGCAGAAGCTTCTAAAGCAGCTTATCAAGCGGAATTAGGCAAAGCGGGTTACGATGAGATTACTACGGAAATTATGGATAGTCCTGAGTTTTATTATGCAGAAGATTATCACCAGCAATATCTATCAAAAGTACCGAATGGCTACTGTGGTTTAGGGGGAACAAACGTTTGCTATCCTCCTACTGTAAATAGTTAACTTGTTTTATGGCAATGATCAGGCGATCGCTTGGATATTTATTATCGGGCGATCGTTTTTTATTGGGTATTTTCAACAACAACTTCTAAAAATTATTTAGATATTTTTTAATCAGTAAAAATAACGAGGGACTTGATACGGTTTTCATTATTAATATCCCTTGCCATACTAGACATAAATAATGAATATATCTAGTTTTAAAAGTAAAATATGGAAACTAAATTTGGTACTACTGATAGCGATATTATTTTTGCTGGAAATGGCGATAATTTCTTAGCAGGAAATGCAGGAGATGACATTTTAGAAGGTGGAAATCACGACGATATTTTAGATGGAGGTTCGGGAGACGATATTTTAGAGGGTGGAAATCACGACGATATTTTAGATGGAGGTTCGGGAGACGATATTTTAGAGGGTGGAAATCATAACGATATTTTAGCTGGAGGTTCGGGAAATGATTCTCTGATGGGTGAAGTTGGTCGAGACAGCTTGACTGGAGGAGATGGTGCAGATAGCTTTATTTTTACTTCCTTAAATAGCTTTGATATCATTACTGATTTTAACTCTAGTCAAGGAGATCAAATTATTTTTGATAGTGAGAGTACGGGTGTAGCTGAGATTGAAGATCTGACTGTTCATCTAGGAATTGGCTATCTGAATAATTCAGAATTTAATCGAGTAACTAGTCTGTATGTTGATGGAGAAAGAGTGATTGAATTCGATACGGTTATTTCTCTAGAAGTTGAAGACTTTGAATTTATTTAAACTTATTAAAAATAAAATAATTAGCGATCGCTTTTCTATTTGTAAGGCGATTTTTTTATATAGAAAATTTTAGTCTATATCATTACTTCTACATGTACATGACCACCTTTTTTTTAAAAGAGTGAAATAAGAACAATATTTGATGCTTTGAGCTAAATTTTATGGCGATCACAAAGCGATCGCCACCAACTCCAAGCCAAACCAAATATAAATGGCAACCATAAAAACCCAGTCTCTATATCTGTCAAATTCCAGTTATTATTACCTAGTGCTTGGCGGTAGGGTAAGACAAAATAAGTAAATGCCGATAGACTAACTAGTCTAATACCCCAGTTTTTTGTGCCTACTGCAAAAGGTATTATCCAAGTAAAATACCAAGCATGAATAATTGGAGAGATAAGCAACAATGCTGCCAAAAAATTTAAAATAAACTGTTGTAGATTGCGGACTTTGAATAATAAGAATAAAGTTATCAATCCCAATGGAATTGCAAAAATACTATTATTTTTAGTTGAAGGATACCATACTTTTGCTAATAGATGAGGTAAGAATTCTGCACTACGTCCGTGACTGACAAAAGTAGAACTAGTAGGAATTAGAGAGCAAGAATCACCATTGCAAAAAAAATAAGCAGATAAACATAACGGAAGGATACCTACGCTAAAAACTATTATGGCTATTTTAAAATTAGTTTTTAATAAATTAATCCAACTGAGAAAAACCAAAATAGGTAAAGAAATCCATTTGACTGCGATACTAATACCAATTAATAAACAAGTAAATATTGAAGTTTTTTTATTTGTTTGTTTATCTAATAATATCCAAGCAGCAACCAAAGGAAGAATAAACCAACTGTCGTAATGACCCCCTCCAGCAAAAGAATAGATGACTAAAGGATTCCAAGCGTAAAAAGTTGCTTGTAGATAGCTAAACTTTGTAATTAATAACCAACAGATCAATAAATCAGCGATCGCAAAACTACTTTTAAATAAAATAACACTGGAGGAAATAGCAGCTAACCCTTTAAACCCCAATTGAGTCATCGGGGGATAAATTGCCGAGACGTTTTGATGATTTATTTGCGACCACCATGAACTACGATAAGGAATCAATTCAACAGCATTGGGAGCAAAATCATAGGGACTAAAACCCTTGGTTTGTATATAACCTTCCCAAATATATCGCCAAATATCGTCCCCTGGATACATAAACAATAAAATTAATCTTGTGGCGATCGCAACTACCCAAAACCACCACAAATTTAGAGATTTTATGCCCCAGGAAAAGATAAACCCCAAACACATAATAGCGATACCATAACCAAACTCGATCGCATTTTCAAAGTGGCGAAAATCTCCATGAGGCATACTTATTATTGCACCTATTAATAACAGTAATGTACTTACCCAAAGTACAATTTTCTCCTTCCTTCTTTCTTGATTCTTCGCTTTTTTAAGATATAGTTTTCCTAAAGTACTTAATATTATTGTTCCTGCTTTAAAACTTCCTGAAATAGTACCCGATATTTTAGATCTTCCTCCCTGTCGGGGACGATAATTGACGGGAATTTCGCAGATATTTAAACTTTCTTCAATTGCCCTTACCTGCATTTCTACAGTCCAACCAAAACCTCGATCCTCCATAGCAATTCTATTTAAGGCTGACTTGCGAATTAGCCTCAAAGGACCGAGATCCTGATATTTATATCCCCATCCCAAATCAATCAACCATCCCGCCAAACCATTACCAAAATGCTGTATGAGGGTCATGACAGCTTTTCCTGCGGGAGTAGCACGGCGATCGCCTAAAACCAGGTCATATTGCGATCGCAAAATTAAAAACTGGGGCAAACAATTGAGATCGTCGCTTCCATCCCCATCGCAAAATAAAATCCAGTCAATCTCTGAAGGAATATTTTGTAAACCAGTCCAACAGGCTTGTCCGTAACCAGGAATGGGTTCGTATAATACTTCTGCCCCCGCTTCTTCGGCTACTATCCCACTGCGATCGCTGCTAGCATTATCAACCACTCTTATTTTATTGAGACCAAATTCCTGCAAACTTTTAATCACCGCAGCAATTGTTACCTCTTCGTTACGCACTGGAATAATTACTAAGACATTATCCAAAGAAGTATCAACAAATTGACGAGAAGATTGCTGGCACATTTTAAGATTATTAAAAATTCAGTCTGTTTTAATAATTGTGTTCTAACTTGCTGAGAAGGGGTTTAAAAACCCATAAACTAATTAAAAACTTTTCGTAAACACCATGAACATATATACATGGAACGCTTTAACCCAACATCAGAAGTATCTAGCATTTAGTACTTTAGGCAGTCAAGATTTTGTAGCCTTGATCCATCCCGCACTAGTGGTAGCCTTTGTTTTCCCCATGATTGGAATCGTTACCAACTTCGCTTGGCAAACCCGTCAACGTCGTTTAGAAAGCAAAAAGGGCAAAAGCAAAATTCCTGCTGTTGTGGGAAGAGATCACGTCAAAATTGGTAAATGGCTTTCTACTAGCGTAGTTGTTGCATCTTTAATTGCCATCGCCTATTCAATTGTCTACAAAAGCTTTATTAAAAAGAATCTCTGGGAAAAGAATAATCCCCAAGCAATTTTAATTATTCTCTTATTTGTGGCTACTATTGCATCCTTGATTCTGCTTTTAAAAGCAAAACCACCCCTCTGGAAAGGTATCTTTGCCACCATGACAGGGATGGGTTTGATTATTCTAGGTCAACAAGATGGCGTATGGCGGTTATCTAAAGAATGGTATTGGTCGCACTACTATTATGGTATTGCCGTATCTTTATTAATGCTATTTTCGATCGCTATTGTGGACGATATCTACCGCGATCGCACTAATACCTGGCGTAATATTCATATAGGTCTTAATTGTTTCGCATTGCTCCTCTTTATCGGTCAAGGAATTACTGGTGCAAGGGATCTGTTGGAAATTCCTGTTGTGGGCAAAAAGAAACCCAAGAAAAAGGCTATTATCGAACAAGTAGACCCCATCAAAACAGCACAATTAAGTGATGTGCTATATCAAGCACCCGATATTATTCCCACAAAATAATTTAAAATGCCATTGCGATCGCGTTTATGATTATTTATAACTGCGTTGAGTTAGTTCGACATTGGCAAACTCCAATTGTTCTTGATGCATAAGGGGAGTTCGATCTTGGTCTTGATATTGCCAAGCAGCAACATAAGAATAATCTTCGTCATTGCGTTGGGCTTCTCCTTCTGGGGTTTGACATTCTTCGCGGAAATGCGCCCCACAAGATTCTTCTCGCTCTAAAGCATCCCGCGCCATCAATTCTCCCAACTCTAAAAAGTCTGCCACCCTACCCGCAAACTCCAAATTTTTATTAAAGGTATCAGGATTGCCTGGGATAGTAACATTTTGCCAGAATTCTTGTTTTAATTCAGCAATCAGAGCGATCGCTTTAGTTAATCCTGCTTTGTTACGGGACATTCCCACATAATCCCAAAGAATATGACCCAAGTGACGATGAAACTCAGTTACGGTTTTATTTCCTTTAATATTCAATAACTTGTTTGTTTTCTCTTTTACCGCAGCTTCTGCTTCGGCAAAGGCATCATGAGTAGTTGCCACAGGGGGTAAATCCGTAGTAGCGATATAATTACCCAAAGTATAGGGAATCACAAAATAACCATCAGACAAGCCCTGCATTAAAGCACTAGCACCGAGACGGTTTGCGCCATGATCGGAAAAATTTGCCTCTCCCAAAACGTGCAAACCAGGAATAGTACTCATCAAGTTATAGTCAACCCACAAGCCACCCATAATATAGTGTACTGCTGGATAAATACGCATCGGCAGTTGATAGGGGTTTTCCCCCGTAATGCGCTGGTACATCTGAAACAGGTTATCATAGCGATCGCTAATCGTTTCTCGACCTAATTTTTGGATCGAATCACGAAAATCCAAATAAACAGCTAATCCTGTTTCTCCCACTCCCCTACCTTCATCGGTAACTTGTTTGGCGTTGCGAGAAGCCACATCACGGGGAACGAGATTGCCAAAACTAGGATATCTCGTTTCTAAGTAATAGTCCCTTTCAGCTTCAGGAATTTCATTGGGATGGCGTTTGTCTCCTGGCTGTTTTGGTACCCAGACTCGCCCATCATTTCGCAACCCTTCACTCATTAAAGTTAATTTAGATTGATATTCTCCCGACACGGGAATACAAGTAGGATGAATTTGGGTATAACAAGGATTAGCAAATAACGCTCCCCGTTTATAACATCTCCAGGCAGCAGTTACATTAGAGTTCCGAGCATTGGTCGAAAGATAAAAAACATTGCTATACCCCCCCGTGCAAAGCAACACCGCATCTCCTGTATAACGTTCGATTTCCCCTGTTAACAAGTTACGGACTATAATCCCCCTCGCTTTTCCCTCGATCGACACCAAGTCCAACATCTCCCGACGGGGGAACATCTCAATTTTCCCTGTGGAAATCTGGCGAGACATGGCACTATATGCCCCTAATAATAATTGTTGTCCCGTTTGTCCCTTCGCATAAAACGTTCGAGATACCTGCGCCCCGCCAAAAGAGCGATTTGCCAATAACCCTCCATATTCCCTGGCAAAAGGAACACCTTGAGCTACACATTGGTCGATAATTTGGTTGCTAATTTGGGCTAAACGATATACATTAGCTTCCCGAGAGCGATAGTCACCACCTTTGATCGTGTCATAAAATAACCGCCAAACAGTATCCCCATCGTTGGGATAATTTTTTGCCCCATTAATTCCCCCTTGGGCTGCAATGCTATGGGCGCGACGGGGAGAATCTTGAATACAAAAACTCTTAACGTTATAACCCAATTCCGCTAGGGTAGCAGCAGCAGATGCACCAGCCAAACCCGTACCGACTATTAAAATTGTATGCTTTTTTTTGTTTGCAGGACTGACTAACTTGCAGCGATCTTTATAGTTGTCCCACTTATTTTGAAGTTTACCAGCAGGAATTTTAGAGTCGAGCATTTTTTAAAAATAAAGAATGAGGGATAAAGAAAAAAGAATAAGGAACAAATAAAAAAGTGCTACAAGGTTGATTGCCCTTGGAACACAAATAATTGACATGCTCTCACCGTTAAAATCAAAGATTTTTAACGGGAGATTCTAACACCTCACGATGCTAGTTTTCTGCTTCGTCCCGTGCCAACTAGAACATTGTGACCAATGCTCCCCGTCGCTTCCAGTCTACAGACATTTTGAGCTACGCTATGCCCTAGCGCAGAGATTCCACGATTTCTTACTTCCTGGCTAGCTGCCACATCTCTTGTGGTTGTATATCCGCATTCATGACAGCAATGAACTCTGACATCTAAAGTCTTTTTGCCTGTATGTGCGCCACAGTTAGGACAAGTTTGGCTTGTGCCATCTTTATCGACTTTGGCAAAATACACATTTCTGAGAAAACATACCCACTCAAGAATACTCACAAACTGACCGAAACCAGCATCAGCACTTTGTTTTGAGAGCATTCCTCTTTGTCACTTAAGATAGATTTTCTTTTTTTACGAGTTGTAAAGCTACCAGTATAAAAATGTTCTCTTTTGTATTACCGCAAGAAACAGCTAACCAACCAAAAAAGACAGAAGGTAACAGCAGATGCAAATTGATCAGCCCCTAACGCAGTGCCTCCTTGACCCAATAACAAATTAGCAAGTCCCGTACCCAAAGCGATTCCTGCAAACAAAGCAACGAAGCTAATCAAAAAAGCTCTGCCAGAGCGACCTTCTTTACGGTTGAGGAAATAAATATTGGCTATGAAGCCCAACGCCATTAAAAGGGGGAGTATCGAAGGATTCGTATTTTGGACTGCATTTTGAGCTTCATTTTGAGTAAATACGGCGATCGCAGATAAGGTTAAGAAAATTCCTGTTGGCCAGAGGATATCAGCTTGAGAAGGAGTATCGATTAGCTCTTGTAACCATACCGCAGAATCTTCCTTGACTATCTGAGGAACTTTCAAAGATTTTTCGACACTGCGATCGGGAAAACGAATTTTTTCAGGCACTTTGATTTTACCTTCTTGACGTAATCGCAACCGATCCATGATGATTGAGTCGTAGGCTATTTCTACTGTCTCTAGTACAGCACTGTCATGGCCATATTGTTCAAAAAGTCGTTTTTTCGCAGCCTGTATTTCTTCAAAAGAAGAATTCTCTGTGACCCCAAGTTGTTCGTAGGGATTTTGTTCGCTCATTTCTTAACCTGCTTTATATATGTCGATAAGTTAATTCTAAATTTTTTAATTCTGCTTTCGATTTGGTTTAATAGACTTCCCATAAACCAAATGCTGGCCCGATAAACCTGACAGTCAACCATATAGCAATCATTATACCAATACCAATCCAGGCTCCCGTACTAGTGAGATTAATAAACTTTTCGGACTGAGTTTTGGTAATAGGCAACCACGGAATCAGTCTTTCGGAGTCCTGTCCATATCCACTACCCATTGATGCTTTACGGCGTTTCGATTCTCCCATAGTATTTTAAATTATTAGTAAATATAGCTATAGGTCGATCATAACGTTTTCTGGTCAAGGGGTAACTAGTTTTGCCACCACTTTTTATTACAAATAATGAAATTTTCAAGAGTTGTTTTCTGCGATTTTGGCGAGGAACCCCGCGTCGCCGAAAGGCTCAAGACAAAGGTCCTGCCCGCATGTACGCGCGAGTTTTATGGCACAATTACTACAGAAGATACTTTTGTTAGCGTGTTAGAAAAATTTGCCCCAGAGGTTTCTGCTAGCTTATTACCAATAATTTTTGACCGTCAAATGACCCTTAAAGAAGGAATTAGGCAAACTATTGGCTCAATCTCTTCTAGCTATTATCCCGAAATTATAGGACGTATTGCCCATCGAGCAATACGTCCTAGGCTAAAGGAATTTGCAGATTTTCTTAACAATTTAGATGTACCTTTAGTTGTTATTTCAGGTGGTTTAATAGATATAGTCAAAGCAGTATTGCAAGAGCAGCAACTTCTTGATCGAATAACAGCTATTCATGCAGCCAAGGTAGACACCACAGGGAAGTTATTGCAAGTTTCTTCTGTATTTGAAGGTGACACTGAATTAGTAGCCAAAGTTAAAGCTATGGCAAAATATCCCGCGGTGGAAAAAATTACTATTGGCGATTCGGTAAGAGATATTAATATGGCTTTAGTAGCAGATTTAGTTTTTGCTCGCGATCGCCTTGTAGGATATTTAGATGCAGAAAAGAAGTCCTATATTCAATGGCAAGATTTTTTTGAGATTCGCGATCGTTTGGCAACTAATTGGGAAGTAAATGTTTAGGGACGAGCAGCCGTTCTCCCGTACTAGTAATCAGTAATTATTTTATTATGGCTAAATTTGTTTTTATTACGGGTGGTGTTGTTTCTAGCATCGGAAAAGGTATTGTAGCAGCGAGTCTTGGTAGACTGCTCAAGTCACGAGATTATTCTGTTTCAATTCTCAAACTAGATCCTTATATAAACGTCGATCCAGGTACGATGAGTCCCTACCAACACGGGGAAGTATTTGTCACCGATGATGGTGCAGAAACAGATTTAGATTTGGGACACTACGAACGTTTTACCGATACTTCTATGTCTCGTCTCAATAGTGTAACTACGGGATCGATTTATCAAGCGGTAATTAACAAAGAAAGAAGGGGAGACTATGAGGGTGGTACAGTGCAAGTCATCCCCCATATCACTAACGAAATCAAAGAAAGAATCCATCGCGTCGCCAAAAATACCAATTCTGACGTGGTGATTACAGAAATAGGAGGAACTGTTGGGGATATAGAATCTTTACCCTTTATGGAAGCAATTCGCCAGTTTCGTAAAGATGTGGGCAGAAGTAATGCCATTTATATGCACGTTACCCTAATTCCTTGGATTCCCGCAGCAGGGGAAATGAAAACTAAGCCGACTCAACACTCGGTTAAAGAATTGCGTTCGATAGGCATTCAACCCGATATCTTAGTTTGTCGGAGCGATCGCCCTTTGTTTCCTGGGATCAAAGAAAAAATTGCGGAATTTTGCGATGTAGAAGTTAATTCCGTAGTTACTTCCCTCGATGCTAGTACGATTTATGAAGTTCCTTTAATTCTCGAAAAAGAAGGATTAGCCCAACAAACTTTAGAATTATTACAGCTACAACAACGTCAACCCGATCTGGAAAAATGGCAAGATCTAGTTGTCAAAATGAATTCTACCCGCACTAAGATTGAAATCGCGATCGTGGGTAAATATATTCAATTAAGCGATGCTTACCTCTCTGTGGTGGAAGCATTAGGACACGGTGCGATCGCAGCAGGAGGAGATGTTAACTTACGCTGGGTAAGTGCAGAAGACATTGAGCTTCATGGGGCAGCCAAATATCTGAGTGATGTAGCAGGGGTAGTTGTCCCTGGTGGTTTTGGTATTCGGGGGGTAGATGGCAAAGTTGCAGCAATTGAATACGCTCGTACTAAAAACCTTCCCTTCTTGGGTTTATGTTTGGGAATGCAGTGTTGCGCGATCGAATGGGCGAGAAATGTTGCCAACCTCAAAGATGCTAATAGTTCCGAATTCGATCCCGAAAGTCCTAACCCAATTATTAATATCTTGCCCGAACAACAAGACGTAATCGATCTTGGCGGTACAATGCGTCTGGGTACTTATCCTTGCCGTCTCAAACCCGATACTTTGGCTCATTCTCTTTATGAAAATGAAGTGATTTACGAACGTCACCGCCATCGATATGAGTTTAATAATGCCTACCGCAGCTTGCTTCAAGAAACAGGCTATGAAATCAGCGGAACATCTCCTGATGGGCGTTTGGTAGAGATAATTGAAATGCCAAGTCATCCATTCTTTATCGCTACTCAGTTCCATCCAGAATTTCGTTCGCGTCCAAATACTCCTCATCCTCTATTTTTAGGATTTGTTAGAGCAGCTTTGAAGAAAAACGATCTGTCGAATGTTAGTAATATGAGCCATGAAGTTGATAGCAATCCCGTTCATAGTTCTTAGGGAACTCCAGAAAATAAAATATCCAAACTTACTCAGAATTCGGAAAGATATCAACAAACCAATTAGGAAGGTGTCCTAAAGGATACCGCTTCGCATATGGTAAACGTTGAATTTGGGATTCAATTTCACTCATTTCTGGTTTAGTTAATCTGACTCCTGTGGGATAATGGTTCTGAACCAACTGTACCCTCGGATGTTTTCCCTTCCAAGTCATAGTTTGAGCAAAGTTGAGTGCAGTTTGAACAGAATCTAAAATAGCCCCATTCCAATGATGTTTTAAAACTCGGGTCAGTCTGGCTATTACAATCGACAATTGTTTTAATATCTGACAATAAGGAAGGTAAATAACACTCGACTTTTTTTCGTCCTCTGGCATGATAATTGTCCACTTGAGGAACACCGCTAATTACTTCGGATATTCCTTTTCTGATTGTGCCTCGATTCCAACCTAATTCTTTTTCTGCTTCGGTCTAAAAGTCAACAACTAAAAATAACTAAAAAAATCTCCCTAGATTAATTAGGGAGATTTTTCACTCAAATAACAAATAATATGTAGTTCAATATTATTCAATGAAGCTATTTATTTAGAACTGAGATTCTACATCGTTAATTGCATCTTCTGCGGACTCGATTACATCCTCGGCAGTTCCATCAATGCTAGATTGGTCATTGGCTTCAGTATCTTCAGAAGCTTCTAATTCAGGAGTTTCAACTTCGGCAGTTTCTCCATCTTCGATTTCTTCACTAGCTTCTAATTCAGGATCATCAATTTCTTCACTAGCTTCTAGTTCGGTATCATCGATTTCTTCACTAGCTTCTAGTTCGGTATCATCGATTTCTTCACTAGCTTCTAGTT
>NZ_JADWDC010000076.1:15885-21378 GCF_020640915.1 Waterburya agarophytonicola KI4
CGGTATCATCAGTTTCTTCACTAGCTTCTAGTTCGGTATCATCAATTTCTTCACTAGCTTCTAGTTCGGTATCATCAATTTCTTTTAGATCTTGTAATTCAATTCCATCAGGAGAAATTTCAGCAGAAGTATCAAGTTGACTTACTTCAATTGTGCTGCTTTTAACGGAAGTTCCAACACCTAATAGGGCAACTAAACCTAAAGTAACAGATAAAGCTTTTAATTGGAGTTTCATAGTTATTCTTTTAATGTATTCAGTTCGTTTGGTTTCTACAAGATAAATATAAAAAGTAAAAAAAAAGATAGGCAAATAAAATTCCTTTTTTAGATAATATATTTCTCTATAAAAGGAACTTTTAAAACCCCAAAAGCGTCGCTCAAAGTTGACAAAAGTAAAAAACAAGATAAGTATTTGATAGTATATTTTTAAAAATTAAAAACATAATTCTCAATTCCATAAAGCTAAGGTATAGAAAAGAGATCAGTACTTAATAATTCTCGTTTAACAAATGCGGATTTAAGGCATTAGATATATTTACTTATCTCTT
Source organism: Waterburya agarophytonicola KI4 (assembly GCF_020640915.1). Classification (GTDB taxonomy): domain Bacteria; phylum Cyanobacteriota; class Cyanobacteriia; order Cyanobacteriales; family Xenococcaceae; genus Waterburya; species Waterburya agarophytonicola. Next base: position 16,434 of record NZ_JADWDC010000076.1, read on the forward strand.
AAATATTCTTAGCTATTATCAATATCAGTATTTTAGCTGAGGTAAATTGATTAGATGTACAAAATAAGTATTATTGCTGAGAACTTGGTGAATATTATTAAGTATTAATTGAGTAAAATAAATTCAATTGATGACCAGTAAAAACCAAACTTGCCATGAATCAGCTTGGAGTTTTTACTCTTTTGCGTGACAATGTAAGATTGATTCGCGATCGACCTCAGCAAATAATAATGTAATGTCTTCAAGTAAAACAAATAATCTAGCTATTCCTTTAGAAAAAATTCGTTACAACGAGCAAGGTTTAGTACCTGCGATCGCTCAAGATTATCTTGACGGTACAGTGTTAATGATGGCGTGGATGAACCAAGCGTCTTTGCAAAAAACTATCGAGACGGGAGAAACTTGGTATTGGAGTAGATCTCGTCAGGAATTGTGGCACAAAGGCGCAACCTCTGGACATATTCAAAAAGTACGATCGCTGCGTTACGATTGCGATAGTGATGCTCTTCTGATCACTATCGAGCAGATTGGAGATATTGCATGTCATACAGGGGAACGTAGCTGTTTTCACCAAATAAACAGCAGTAAAAAAGCTCCCCCCGCAGATACCCTATCAGAAGTATATCGAGTGATTCGCGATCGCCAAGAGAATCCTTACGAGACTTCTTATACTTGTCAGTTGCTTGCAGGGGGAGATAATAAAATTCTCAAAAAAATTGGTGAAGAATCAGCCGAAGTAGTAATGGCTTGCAAAGATGACGATGGTAATGCGATCGCTTCTGAAGTGGCAGACTTGTTCTACCATACCTTAGTTGCCTTAGCGCACCATAACGTAGATATCCGCGATGTCTATCGCCATTTACAATCTAGAAGATAGTACGGTAATTGTTCATTATTCATTATTTGCAGGAGGTGCTTTGCGAATTTCTGAATAAAAAGAAGTTTGTTTTCTACCATCGTGAAATTTAACGACAGTAGTACGCATCCTCAAATTATCACTAGCAAACCATTGACGTTCTTCCGCTTGCATTTCATCGGTTTTGATAGTCAAGGTTAGAGCTTCATCTGCACCAAGAACATAATGTCCGCAAACTTTGCTGTCTTGGGGGCGAATTAGCTTTCCCTTGGTGTCATCATCGGAGTTGCTCACTAAAACTACCGTAGCCGAACCTACTTGCTTAGGCTTACCCCAGTCTACTGAGTTATCCCAACTTTGAATTGTACCCCCAAGACTTAGCTGAGGATCTAGATTATGCTTCTTGCACAATTCCACTGCTTTAATATCTTCTGGGTTAACAAGTTCAATAGTAATATCTGCTTTACTATTGTCAGCTTCCCCTCCTACAAAATAGTTAGTCCGCTGGCTAAACCATTTACCCGCACTTAAATTTAGGAATTCTTTTAAATCCATGATTATATTATTTTGCTAATCTCTCTAGAAATTTTATAAAATTATTGCCTTTATTTAATTGACCATATATTAGTTTTCTTGGCAATACTGCAATCCTCATCAAAGTCATATGAATAGTCAACAACAATATCTTACTTCCGTCGCCGATTTGCCTTCTCTCGAATTAACTCTCAATATTTTGCTCAATCGACAAGAAAAAGATTGGGGTTGTTTTCAGGTAATCAAAGAGGGCGAGTTCTACGCCTTATATATTCCTACTATGGATAGTTTTAAACTTTTTAAAAATCCCAAAAGCGAAAACTACAGAGGATACTGGAGAAATTACCTTTCAGAGACTTTACCCGATGTCAAAAATCGAGGAGAAAAACCCGATATCTTTCTTCGTAACCGCAGCAAACAAGTTGAAGAAAAGAAAAAAAATTCAAATCTAATTATCCGTAAAAAGCAACGCATTATAGATGTTAAGTATCGTTATAATCCTTGTGCGGAAATGTATCGCCTAAATCAAATGATTGCTAAACTGATTCGCGATCGCCTGGCAAGCAACGCTACTTTCGATCCAGGGACAGAAATAATGCCTTTAGTACTCGCCACCGAAGTCGAAGATTGAACAAACTAAAGACACTTAATCTCGCTAAAATAATCGAGCATAATTCAATTCAATATTTCATAGCTCATGGTAGAAGCAAAAATCGGCATTATTGGCGGTAGCGGTTTGTATAAAATGGACGGACTCAAAGACGTTCGAGAAGTTAAGTTATCTACTCCTTTTGGCGATCCCTCAGATGTTTTGATCGTCGGTAAATTAGAAGATGCTACAGTTGCTTTTTTAGCTCGCCACGGACGCAATCATCATCTTTTGCCCACAGAATTACCATTTAGAGCTAATATCCATGCCATGAAGCAACTAGGAGTAGAATATATCATTTCTGCTTCTGCGGTAGGTTCTCTCAAAGAAGAAGCTAAACCTCTAGACATGGTGATCCCCGATCAGTTCATTGATCGCACCAAAGATCGCCCTGCCACCTTTTTTGGCGAGGGGTTAGTAGCTCACATTGCCTTTGGCGATCCTATTTGTACTAATTTAGCTAAAGTCGTGGGTGATGCTGTAGAATCGTTGGATTTAGCTGAATCGAGTCTACATCGCGGTGGTACTTATATCTGTATGGAAGGCCCTGCATTTTCTACTAAAGCCGAATCTAATCTTTATCGCAGCTGGGATGCAACGGTAATTGGTATGACTAATTTAACCGAGGCAAAACTCGCTAGAGAGGCAGAGATCGCCTATGCAACCCTGGCTTTGGTTACAGACTATGATTGTTGGCATCCAGACCACGATAGCGTTACGGTAGAGATGATTATCGGCAATCTACAGAAAAACGCCGTTAATGCTCAATTGGTAATCAAGGAAGCGGTTAAAAGGTTAAATGCCAATCCTCCAGAATCGATCGCCCATTCCGCTTTGAAATTTGCTATTCTTACCCCTCCCGATAAAATTCCAGCAGAAACTAAGGAAAAATTATCTTTATTAACCAAAAAGTATTTTTAACATTTCTCTATTTTTAAGGCGATCGCTTTACTCGATATGAATTAGAAAAATGTAGGGTGGACATAACAAACATAAAAAAAGAACAAATTAATTCTATACTCCCGACTAAATCCGACTTTTTCCGCTTGTCACACTGACAATTACAAAATTGCTATAATAAAAACTATGTTTGTCACATATTTTTAGTGTTCGATCGCTAGCCAACAAACTGAGTGATGAAGGAGTGGTTGAGGACTAGCTATTTTAGTAATTAAGGAAAGATTTAGTAATGGTTAAATCCACACGGGAAGAATTATCCAACCTTCAGGGTAATAGTTGTTATTGTTTTAATCGAGATTGTTCTCAGCCAGAAAATTCCGCCGACGCACAAGCTTGTATTAATTGTGGCTCTAATCTACTGCTACAGGATCGCTATCGGGCTTTACAACTAATCGGTCAAGGTGGCTTTGGTAGAACATTTAAAGGGGTTGATCAGTCCCAAGCTTCAGAACCTTATTGTGCCATCAAACAGTTTTGGGTTGAACCCCATAGCCGAAATAAAGCCAAAGCAGCCGAGTTATTTGAGCAAGAAGCCCAACGTTTAGAATTGCTGGGAGAACATTTTCATATTCCCGCTTTAAAAGATTACTTTGTCGAATCACAAGAACAGTATTATAGGACTTACGCATTGACAAAAATAAAGAATTGTGGGGTCAAGAAGCAAGGGTTTAAGAAAGATTATTGATAATAAACTGGCGAATAACAGGTACAAACAACTGTCTTGACACTTGATAGAGGTTGTCGATTAAGCCTTCTACTCTCATAGTTTGTAATTGACTGAAAGCTTGCAAAGCACAGAATAAATGAGTTCTAATACCCGATTCTGTTCGTACTTGAAATCTTTCGATATTGCACACCTGTTTAATAACCCGATGAAAACTCTCGATTTGCCAATGACTATCATGAATTTGACGAAAGCTTTGACGGTCAATCTGTTTTAATTCAACTCTTGTGGGGTATAGTTTTCTCTCAACAAAAATCGGTTCACGCTATCGTGACTGATATCTTGCATAACTTCGGACAGACGAACACAACTCACATATTTTGGTTCAGCTAGTAGAAATAGGATGTACAGCGAACGGTTACACTTTGCTGTCGAGGGTTTAGATTGTTCTCTCAAAACAAGTTTCAAGTGCTAATGTAGTCCAAGTATTATACCGTGTAGACCATTTTTCTTGTTTTTTGTCAATGCGTAACTTCTAATATAGATAAATTCCCAAGGGATAGCCAGAAAGGATAACAAGAAAATTTCTTGACTATATTGTTTAATTCCTTTGATGCCAGATCCTAATAGTCCCCACCCAATCAAGGAAAGTAAAGGGGAAATACGCAAAAAAAAGTCATCGGGAAATAAATGCAGACTTTTATAGAGTACTAAAGATATAAGGGCTGTACCGCAAAAACTGGAAATGCGATCGCTTTCTAATTGTAATCTATCTCTTTTTTCCCAGATCGAGAACAACACTACCATCCAGAATAAAGAGTTATGACTGACAGAACCAGCCTTGCTGAATAACTCACTTAAATACAAGTGCAGAGATATCAAACCAATACCAATCAAAGCTAACCAGTATTTTATGTGGCTATGGGTCATTAACTGTTGAAAGTTGAATTTACTTATTTTTCATTTTGTACTCTAATTGTAGTAAATATTTGATCGCGATCGCTACTCTTCTTTTTAAAAACAAGTCATAATCTCTGCTTATACTTAACATAACTAGAAACGTTGTAATTTACCTTGATAAAGTACAAATACTTAGCTATATTAATTACATAGAGAGCAGAGACACATTATTTTTATCTCGTTTCTGCAAATCTAGTTCTAGTAATAGAACGAACCTAGAAAAATAAATAACGCAATCATATAACACATGACTACTACTCTACAAACGCGCGAAACTCGCGGTGCATGGGAGAATTTCTGTCAGTGGATTACAAGCACTAAC
>NZ_JADWDC010000077.1 GCF_020640915.1 Waterburya agarophytonicola KI4
CACACAACTTCCCTCTTGACTTGGCAAGTGGCGAACAAGCTCCTGTAGCTTTAACTGCTCCTTCCATCAACGGTTAATCCTATCTAAAGATTTAGATAAAAAAATGCTCTCCAATTCTTGGGGGGCATTTTTTTTGCTATATTTATCTCTAGGATTTGCCAAACAATTAGAGGTAGTCTGAAAAAACTGATGTTATAACGTAGAAAAGTCTTAAATAATTGAAATACTACGGTTAACACTCTTATCATATGTCTACCATCGAACAAATAAAACCTGCCAATAGAGCAGATGTAATTATTTACGTACCCTACTACTCTAAAAACAAACATAGTTGGTTGCCCCATGCGATCGCTTTATACCGTCAAGCATCTTTAGAAGGAGAGCGACAGGTGGAAGGAGGAGAGCCTATTCCGTTTGTTGCTAGCTGGTATGTATCCAAATTACCTTCCGAATTGACTCGTTGTCGTTTACAGTTTGATGGACAAGCGGAATTGAGTTATGAAGTAACAATGTCTAACTCAGAGTTTATTGATTACCTAATTGATGTCATCATGAACTTTAAACGTTCTAAGACAACAGACTTTCCCAGAACTTTTTACCGAAAACTGTTGCGCTTAGAATAAGTAAGCAAGAACAATAATTATAATCAACAAGGAGTGCGAGCGTGGCTAAATCTGCCAAACATCTTCTGATAGCTTCAACTGAGGCCTATAGCGGTAAATCAGCAACTATTTTGGGTTTGAGCCATTTATCTTTAGATAAGGGTATATCTATTGGTTATGGACAGCCTTTAGCAACTGGTTTCAAAGCCGATGCTAGCGATAGAGAAAAAACAGAAGATGTTGATTTTCTAGCTAACACTCTAGGTTTATCGGCAAATCAAATTCAAACCCCTTTATTGTTTTTAAATCGCCAAACAATTAATCAAAGACTAAAAGGGGACAATCAAGAAGACTATGCTCAAGCTTTGAAACAATATGTCAACAAAATCGAAGCTGATTTAGTTTTATTGGAAGGACCAAACAATCTCTGGGAAGGTAGTGTTTTCAATTTATCTGTCCCAGAAATTGCCGATTGTGTCGATGCTTCAATTCTATTAGTTGCTCGTTACGATCCCTTGATGATGGTGGGTAGTTTATTAACTGCGAAAAAGTTTTTGGGCGATCGCTTGCTGGGAATTATAATTAATGAAATTCCTGCAACAGAGTTAGAAAGCGCGGCAGAAACGGTCAAACCTTATCTAGAGAGACAAGAAATTCCTGTTTTGGGGATGATTCCTAAAGATAGGATTTTAAATAGTGTTAGCGTGAGAGAAATTGCCACCAGGCTAGATGCTAATGTCTTATGTTGCGAGGAACATTTAGATTGGATGGTGGAAAGCCTCAGCATTGGCGCAATGAATGTCAATTCTGCTTTGGGATATTTTCGTCAGAGGGATAATATGGCGGTAGTTACAGGGGGAGATCGAGCAGAATTACAAATGGCTGCTTTGGAAACTTCTACCCACTGTCTTATTTTAACTGGTCACATTCCTCCCAAAGATTTGATTATTGAACGAGCAGAAAGTTTAGATATTCCTATTTTATCGGTTAATACAGATACTTTAACGACGGTAGAAGTGGTTGATAGTGCTTTTGGCAAAGTTCCAATTTATGAAGAAATTAAAGTAAAACAAATTCAAAGTTTGATGAAAGAACATTTTGATATCGATAGATTACTTCAAGCTCTCGATATGGCGATCGCTACATCAGTTTAACTTTAAAAACAACATTTAGAATTCGATGGAATTATTTTCATGACAATTAACTTAAAAGTACCCAGTATGGTTTGCGATGGCTGCGTTTCAAGCATCGAAACGGCGATTCTTACCCACGAGCCAGAAGCAAAAGTTAGTATAAATTTGGATACTAAGGAAGTGACAGTAGATACAGAAGCTTCTGAAACGTCTATTAAGCAAATTATTACCGCAGCAGGATACGAAGTTGAATAATTAAATAATGTTAAATCGCCTATCTTTGGGATAATTTGCTTAATTACCATAGGATTTGATTAAAATGCCGATAAAAGCAAATAATCCAGTGATAGAGATAGAAATAGCGACGGTGAAAGCTAAAGACGAACGGGGTTGATATATGTAGTTATCTTTTTGTATATGACGCAATTCTTTGCGGTGTTCTAAAGCAGCTAAGAGAATTGCACTCGTCCCAATGGCAATAAAAGAAAGACCCAAAATTCTGGTTAAATGAAGCGGATCGTCAATATATTCATATATTGATGACTTTTGCAATGCGGTAACAATGCGATCGACCCCAAAGCCAAAACTAATTAAAGCCAAGCAGGTGCGTATCCAAGCCATTAAAGTACGTTCGGCAGCAGCGCGATTGCGCTCTTTAGCTAATTCTGTATTAATATTAGATCTGCGATCGCTCATAAATTAATTATTCATCCTGTCGAAATGTAGAAAATCAAATTATATCTACGAGTTTAAAGTCTCAATCGACAATTAACTATCAACCATTAACAATTCACTGTGAAGATATTTATTAGTACGGGAGAGGTTTCTGGAGATTTACAAGGTGCAATGTTGATTAAATCCTTGTTTAAAGTTGCTGGTGAGAAAAATATAGATCTAGAAATTTCTGGGTTGGGCGGCGATCGCATGGAGGATACAGGAGCAAATATTGTTGCCAACACAGCAGTAATTGGCTCGATGGGATTTGTAGAAGGAATTCCTTTTGTATTGCCCACAATCAAAATTCAGAATTTAGCGAAACAATATATTCGGCAAAATCCTCCCGATATTTTAGTAATAATTGATTATCCTACGCCAAATTTAGCTTTGGCTGCGTTTGTTAAACAAGAATTGCCCCACATACCAGTTGTTTATTATATTGCACCCCAAGATTGGGCTGTGCCAATGTTAAACAATACTCCCAAAATTGCTAAGGTGGTGGATAAATTGTTAGCAATTTTTCCTGCCGAAGCCGAGTATTTTGCCAATAAAAATATTGATGTAACTTGGGTCGGTCATCCTCTCCTAGATAGGATCGAACAAGCACCCGATCGAAACCAAGCAAGACTAAACTTAGATATTGCAAGTGAAGATAAGATAGTAACTCTCTTGCCTGCTTCTCGCCAACAAGAAATCAAATATTTACTTCCAGTAATGTGTCAAGCAGCACAAACAATATCCCAACAATTACCAGAAGTTAAATTTATCATTCCTGTATCCTTACCAACTTATCGCGACGCGATCGCTACAGCAGTAAAACAATATAATATTCCTGCAACGATTTTAGATAGTCAGACTCTTGATGCGATCGCTTGTGCGGATTTAGCTATCACTAAATCGGGTACGGTTAATTTAGAGATTGCGTTGCTCAATGTTCCTCAAGTAGTAATTTATCGTATCAGTCCGATTACTGCCTGGATAGGTCGCAGGTTAGGCTTTTCTGTGCCTTTAATGTCTCCTCCCAACTTAATCGTCGATCGCCAAATAGTCCCCGAATTTCAGCAAGAAGAAGTTACTGCGGAAAATATTTCGAGTGAAGCGATCGCCATATTATCTAATTTTTCCAGACAACAAAGAATAATAACAGGCTATCAAGAAATGCGATCGCTTTTGGGTTCTTTAGGGGTTTGCGATCGGGCTGCGAAGGAAATTTTCTTGCAAAAATAATTCCAAGTGTTATTTGTTATTTGTCAAAATAATAGGGCGAATCAAAAGTTATGCAAGAAGTCTATAGTGAAATAACAAAAATTCCTCTACTCTCTAAAAAAACTGAGAACATAGAGGAAAAAACAATTAAGGCGATCTAAATAGAAAAAGTCTATAGTTTGTGGTTTATAGCTACTGTAACTACATAACTATCTAAATCGTGACTACTATTTATCGATCGCAGCGATTTTAGGTGCAGTCATAAACTCCATCGAATACAAACTAGATGATATTTGAGTATTTTGCGCGATATTTTGAGCCAAGCTGGGTACAGAATTACGCAGCCTTGCAGTTAACTGACTTATGCTAGCGTCATAAATTTGCGTGACCAACTTGGGATATAAACCAATACCAATGATGGGAATTAATAGACAAGCAATTATAAATACTTCTCTAGGTTCGGCATCTACTAAATTAGTATGGTCTACTAACTCTTTATTTTCAGGACCATAAAGCATTTCGCGCAACATCGATAGTAGATAGATGGGAGTCAAAATTACGCCAATGGCAGCTAGGAAGATGATAATTACTTTAAAAGTAGAATTATAGGCATCACTAGTGGCGAAACCGACAAATACCATTAATTCTGCTACAAAACCACTCATTCCTGGTAGTGCTAAAGAAGCAAAAGAACAAGTCGTCCACATGGCAAAAATCTTCTTCATCTTTTGACCGACACCGCCCATCTCATCGAGCATTAAAGTATGGCTGCGGTCATAGGTAGCACCCACCATAAAGAAGAGACTAGCTCCAATTAAACCGTGAGAAATCATCTGTAGCATTGCGCCACTTGTCCCCAAGTCGGTAAAGGATGCTATCCCAATCAGGACAAAGCCCATGTGGGAAATCGATGAGTAGGCAATTTTTCGTTTCAGGTTGCGTTGGGCAAAAGAAGTTAAAGCAGCATAAACAATATTAACTACACCCAAAATTACCAACATTGGCGCAAAGAAAGCATGAGCGTCGGGTAACATTCCCGCATTCATCCTTAATAGGGCATATCCCCCCATTTTCAAGAGAATACCTGCTAGTAGCATATGGGCAGGGGCGGTTGCCTCTCCGTGGGCATCTGGCAGCCAAGTATGGAGGGGAAAAATAGGCAGCTTCACCCCGTAAGCAATCAAAAAGCCAGCATATAAGAATAATTGCAGATTAAAAGCATAATCCTTCGCTGCGATCGCACTCATGTTAAAGGTGACGGTGTCGCCATAGAATGCCATCGTTAAAGCCCCAACCAGAATGAACAGCGATCCTCCCGCAGTATAGAGAATGAACTTAGTTGCTGCATAAAGGCGTTTCTTGCCACCCCAGATAGATAAAATGAGGTACACAGGGACTAATTCTAATTCCCACACTAGAAAAAATAGCAACATATCTTGTACGGCAAAGACAGCAATTTGTCCGCCATACATTGCCAGCATCAAGAAATAGAATAGCTTGGGTTTATAGGTTACAGGCCAAGCTGCCATCATTGCCAGAGTGGTAATGAAGCCAGTTAGTAAGATCAAAGGCATTGATAAGCCATCAGCCCCCACAGACCAATTAAGGTCTAGTTGAGGTATCCAAGAGTAGCTTTCTACTAACTGTAAATCGGGGTTGCTAAAGTCATAATCTTGATAAAAACCATAGACCATCACCGCAAAATCAATCAAGCCCACAACCAGGGCATACCAACGTACAGTCTTGCCTTCCTTATCTGGAATTATCGGCAAAAATAAAGACGCAGCAATGGGAAATAAAATACAGGTGGTTAACCAAGGGAAGTGTGTCATATATATTTAAGAGCAAAAATCTTTTTAGAAATTCTAGTTATAGATTTCCTGTCTTTATCTACATGTTCTAAGGTAATTAAGCCAAACCGCCCCATTCTTAACAAATTGTTTATAGCCTGGTTTTTTTGGTAACTGGGGATCGAAGCATAAAATCAGCTAATTGCTAAGTAATCTCCGCGAATTAGGCGGATTTGTGCCAGAGTAAAGACAATCGGGATAACTCTAGCATAATTAGTCGCGATCGCTTTCCAGCCTAAGTCAGCCACAAAATAACTCCACACAATTGGCCCTAATAGGCTGAATATGCCCCTAGTCGCCCCATAACGGGCTGCATTGACCGCCATTCCCTTTTTAGCTGCTTGTAATGCCAATTGGTTCCCCAAACCAGCTACCGCCGTTGTGCCACCTTTGATTAAGGCTGTTTTTGCTGCTTGATAGGTGGCAAAATGAAGGGCAAACTGTTTGGCAATATGTTTGAGTAGCCACGATTTTAAGATGCTACTGACTGCCACAATACCAGTACCTTGGAGCAAGATTTTGAGGGGGTTGTGCTGTAACCCAAGAGGCAAAGGTTCGGGAGGATTCGCTCCTGCTAGTGCCGTGCCGATCTGTGTTTGAAGGAAATATTGTTCTTGAGGCGGTAGTTTATCCCAGGCTTTTGTAACTAAATGTAAAAAAATTTCTGCTTCGATATCGATAGCTTTCATTTTGCCAGAATAGGGAATCTTGAGATAGTGACAAACTTTAATTAATATTTCTCGATAGGATATTTCTTGAGTGCGTCCCCGCAAAACAGTGATTCCATCTGCTGCTAAATAACGAATTCTTCGATCTAAGTCGTCGATCCATATATCCCAGTCTTGACTTTGAACGTATAATGGCTCTGGAGTTTGCCAGTAGTCTAAAGGATTGAAACGACGACGGAATAATATTTGCGTGATTTGTTGTAATTCTTCTTCGGTTGCTAAACCTAGCCCTGCCCTTAATTCATCCAATTTCGCCTCCTCTACAACACTTTTAAAGCGCGATCGTTGCTTAATTTATCATCATACATTTTTGGATTATAACGAACACTTCAAAGTGTTCAACATTTTCGATTGATTTTGATATTTATTGATATTTATTGATATTTATTTTTTCTCACATTAGCCTTAAATTAACTGTAAACCAAAAGTAATACCCAAAGCGATCGCAACGAACAAAAAACTAGACTTTAGAGGCAAACTTCTTTGTGCTACCCAAGGGATCTGCCACCAAAAATAAGCCAAAATTAAAATTTCAGCTATGATAATTGTTCCCGCAATATCTACTGCTTCTCCTCTGCCCCAAATAACACCACTAGCTGCTACTAGTACAATAGGCACTCCTACTGCTAAAATCCCTCCTTGTATTCTTGCTGAATTGTCTGTTTTAGCAATTTCTACTGCCCCTAATTGGGTAATGCCAATCACGATCCCTGCTAAAATGGCGATCGCTATATCGACAATACTCGACTCCAGATGGTTGTTGATATAGCCCACGCTTCCCATTGCTATCGTGGTTAAACTGGCGATCGCGAATGTTCCTGAAATAACTTGTGCCTTGGCTGTATAATTGATATTCAAATCATACGCCCTCAAGATTTTACCACTGGTAATATCCTCTAAATCAACTGATAATAAAGCCTCTCTAGCAGCTAAAGCATTACTAAAACGTTTGCTCGCTTTGGCATTAGTCATTTTTTCTAGCCAACTCAAAAATTGTCGATTTAATTCGGGAAAAAGAGACTTTAAATCTAGCTGATAGGGGTCATCAGTTGATACTGAATCCCTAATTTCTACAATACTTTTGTTCGACAGCAGACAGACAATAGTAACTCCTAAGCTGTATATATCCGAAGCAAGACCAGGTTTGACAATTTGTTCTGGGGCAATAAATCCTGGTGTTCCTTTAAAAACACTACTCCCAGATGCTTCTTTGTTACCCAGACTAGCAAATCCAAAATCGATTAGATATACTCGCAATTTTTCATCTAATAAGATATTTTCTGGCTTAATGTCGCGGTGTAATATTGGAGGATTCTGCTGTTGTAGATAAATTAAAATTTCTAGAAATTTTAAGATAATTTGCTGAAGTTCAAGTAATGTTAATTGATTATAATTATTAAGACTTGAAGCTGGTATATATTCTTGAATTAGACAAAAACCATTTTCGGTTTCAATACTATCTAAATATTGAGGTATACCAGGATGATTTAGTTGTTGTAATAGTTTGATTTCTTGTTCATAAGCTTTATATCCCGACCAGCTCGAATCCTTTTTAGCAAAGCAAAACTGTTTGATTGCTACAATTTTTTGACTGGTTAAATGTTTTCCTTTCCAAGTAATGCGTCCACCCTCTCTATTGCATCCCAATTGTGCATCAATCTGGTATCCGTATTTGTTCAAATTGGGATATTCGCTCATTTTTAGTTGTGATTATAATTATTTGTTATTCTATTTTGATGTATTATAAGACACTAAAAAACATAGTATAAAATGGTAAAAAGAAAAAGCTTTAATTACTTTATTTGTATCTAGCAACTACAAAGCAAATTTAAAATTAATAAATATTATCATTAATCCCAAATTATTATTATCTCAGCCAACTTATAACTTAGTTAGGTTAGAGCGATATAAAAAATATTATATGTCAGCTAAAAATATATTATTAGTAGAAGATAATCCTGACGATCGCGAGTTAATGAAACTGGCTTTTGCTCGGGAAGAGATTCCTCACAACTTAATTGTTCTCTCTGATGGCATAGAGGCTTTAAATTACTTAATCGGACAAGAACACTTTCAGGATAATTTTACCCAGACGACGGGGAACAACCAACCAAAGTTTAGTATGCCAGCCTTGATCCTGCTCGATCTTAATTTACCTAAGATTGATGGAATTGAAGTTTTGCGTCGCCTTCGCGCTCATCCTAAAACGAGATTATTACCTGTCGTAATAATTAGCTCCTCAAATGAGCCACAGGACATCATAGACAGTTATATTAATGGTTGCAACAGTTATATTCGCAAACCAATTCACTTTACTCAACTACAAAAATTTGTTAAAGAGATAAGTACCTATTGGTTAACTGTTAATCAGCTTCCACCTGTTTTTGGAGTCCTAAATGAATAAACTTCTGCGAGTCTTAATTGTCGAAGATTCAGAAGATGATGCGGAACTATTAGCTATAGAATTAGAACGCGGCGGTTACGAAATTATTCACCAGAGAGTTGATACCAAAGGAGATATGGAGTCTGCTCTCAAAAAGTCTCTCCCTTGGGATATCGTTTTGGCTGATTATTCCATGCCCAAATTTAGCGCGATCGCTGCTCTTAATTTACTTAAAGAATGGGAGTTGGATTTACCTTTTGTGATTGTTTCGGGCAAAATCGGCGAAGATACTGCCGTAGCAGCGATGAAAGCAGGAGCCCATGACTATTTAGTTAAAGGAAAACTCGCTCGGCTCATTCCCGCAGTAGAGAGAGAATTGAGAGAAGCGGTATTACGAGAAGAATATCGTGCTGCTCAACAAAGATTGAGGTATTTAGCTTTTTACGACAAGCTCACCAACCTACCCAACCGCACTTTATTTATCGAGCATTTGAACCGAGAAATAGCCTATTGTCGAGAATTTAAGGGCAGTTTAGTTGCTTCAGAATCCTCTAATTTATTGGCTGTCTTATTGTTGAGTATCGATCGCTTTCGCAGTATTAAACAAAGTTTGGGATATCAAATTAGCGAACAGCTACTAACAGGAGTGGCTCGTCGTTTAGAAGAATATATCCAACAGGAAAATTCTAATATTATCGCCAGAGTCAGCGAAGATGAATTTGCGGTATTAGTAAACAATATTCAGGACGAGGGAGATATTCTCAATCGAGCAGAAAATATTTATCGTCAGCTAATTAAACCTTTCAAAATCGGTAACAGCACTGTTTGTTCTACCGTTAGTATTGGTATTGCTTTAAATAAACATAACCAACAACAACCAGAAAAACTTTTACAGTCGGCAGATACTGCCATGCAATATGCCAAAGTTAATTTCGTCAAAACCTCAGTCTTGTTCGACGAAAAAATGCAGAGTAATGCGGTAGAAAAGCTACAGCTAGAAAGCGATCTCCAACAAGCAATCAACGAGAAGCAATTATTTTTAAAATATCAACCGATAGTTTCGCTGCGAACAGGCAAAATAAATTGCTTAGAAGCTTTAGTTCGATGGCAGCACAATTCTTTAGGGACGATTTCTCCAGATAAATTTATTCCTATTTCTGAAGAAACTGGTCAAATAATTGCTCTGGGTCAATGGGTACTATCAGAAGCGTGCTATCAATTAGTAGCTTGGCAAAAATCTTTTGCCAGGGATATTTCTCTGACTATGAGCATCAATTTATCGCGAATTCAAATATATCATCCCGAATTGATCCCTCAAATAGATTGTCTCTTGGAAACTCTAAATTTAGCAGGAAAAGACTTGAAATTGGAAATTACCGAAAGTACTCTGATGGAGAATACCACCGCTGTCACCAAAGTTTTAGAAAAGCTCAAAGAACGAGATATCAAACTTTGTTTGGATGATTTTGGCACTGGTTATTCTTCTTTAAGCTACCTGCGTTATTTACCCGTGGATACGGTTAAAATAGATCGTTCTTTTATTGGTCCTGAAATCAACAGCACCAACTACGACATCATTAAAGCGATCGTTAATTTGGCTCATAGTTTGGGTTTGGATGTAATCGCCGAAGGTATTGAGACTGAAACTCAAAGAGATATTCTTAAAGAATTGGGTTGTGAATACGGACAAGGATATCTGTTTGCTTATCCCCTCAATAGTGGAGATGTCTTAGCAACCGTTAGCAACAATCAATAAATATAAATAGGAATCAAAAATTAAAACATCGCCTTAATATATTCGCGACGCATAGTAGAGATAGTATCCAAAGAAATACCTTTGGGACATACGGCGGTACATTCTCCATGATTGGAACAATCTCCAAAACCTTCTGTTGCCATTTGGGCTGTCATGTTGGATACTCGTTGTTTGCGTTCGGGATCTCCTTGAGGTAGTAAAGCCAGATGAGAGACTTTAGCTGCGGTAAACAACGAAGCAGAAGCATTGGGACAAGCTGCAACACAAGCACCACAACCAATACAAGCAGCATAATCAAAAGCGCGATCGCTATTATCTTTTGCCACGGGTAAAGAATTAGCATCGGGGGCAGCCCCCGTATTTACTGAGATATAGCCCCCCGCAGCCACAATGCGATCGAGGGCAGAGCGATCGACTACTAAATCTTTAATTAGAGGAAACGCTTTTGCTCGCCAAGGTTCGACAGTAATAGTATCGCCATCATTGAAACTTCTAAGATGTAGCTGACATACCGCAGTTTGTTTTTGCTCTCCATGAGCCACACCATTAATCATCATGCCACAAGAACCACAAATTCCTTCCCCGCAGTCGCTATCAAAGGCTACGGGTTCTCGGTTATCCTTGATTAGCTGCTCGTTAAGCACGTCTAATAATTCAATAAATGACATACTGGGATGAGCATTTGCCACGGTATATTCTTCTAGCTTTCCTTTACTTTCAGCATCCTTTTGTCGCCAAATTTTTAAATTGATTTTCATACTATCGTGCTATTTATTTATTTATTTATTTATTTAATTCGATCCTTAAAGTCAATTAATAACTGCATGTTATCGATCATAAGGCTTTTTAAATCTTGAGTTAGGGGTAATATTCCTTGTGCGCCAAACCATCGCTCAAAAATTGCTACATATTCGGGTTTATCGTCTAGAAAGCCTTGCATAAAGTCAACTAAGCTGTAGTTAACAACATTGAGTAGGGGAGAATTATTTTCCGCCACCATACAAGCGATACCTTCGTGGGAATAGTCGCCCATAATTTGATAGTTTTGTGGGTTAGGACTATTATTCAGCCAACTTTCTAATAAAATACCATCAGAAGCAAAAGCGTCTATTTTTCCATTCTCTAATGCCTCATAACCCGCAGCTCTATCCTTAAATATAACCATCTCAGCTTCAGGTTGGGCGAGTCTAATACTTCTTTCATTAGTAGTTTTGGCGATCGCGCCTACCCGTTTCCCCGCCAAAGATGCAGGATCCCAAAAATCGTTACCTTTTTTGGCGAGTAATCTTGTCCCAGTGGAGCTATAACTAAAGGAAAAATCCACTAGGCGATCGCGTTTCCAAGTAAAGCTACTGGCATCGCAGACAATATCTACATCTCCATCTATCAATTCTGGAATACGTTCTTTCGGCTGTAGTGCTACTAATTCTAATTCAATGTCTCGATCTAATTCTATTTCTAACTGTTCGGTAATTAAATTTAAGATATCAATCGAATAACCAACTAATTCCCCTGCTTCGTTACGATAGGCGAAAGGCAGAGCATCTTTACTCGTACCTGCGGTAAATTTTCCCGTGCGCTCGATCTTTTCTAAGACAGTTTCGGCGATCGCACTAGGGCTAGGCAAAATCAAGAAACCAAAACTTAAAACTGAGATAGCCGTCGTTTTTGCCCACAAGTACTGCAACATATATAATTCCTGTTCTTATCTAAGGTTCGTTACTGTAGTACGCCAAAAAAAACAGATTGACCAGTTTTCTAACTATTATTTAACAAAATTCTAAAAGATATTATTATTTGTGAATAACTAATGGAAATAAAACTGTGAGTCGAATATTTTTAGCGATCGCTGCTTCCTTGGGAGGAATTTCGGTAATTTTAGGAGCTTTTGCTAGTCACGCCCTCAAAGATAGATTGAGCGATCGCGCTTTGGAAATTTGGGAAACTGGAACAAAATATCAGATGTATCATGCCCTAGCTTTGATTTTAGTAGCATTACTTCTAGAACGTATGGCTGTTGGTTCGACATCTTTATTTTTAGTGATTGCTGGATCTGCTTTTATTGTGGGAATAATTCTCTTTTCTGGCAGTTTGTATGCCCTCAGTTTAAGCGGAATTAAAATATTAGGCGCAGTTACTCCTTTGGGTGGGGTGGCATTTATTACTGGCTGGATTTGTTTGGCGATCGCAGCCTTGAATATGGACTAATGAATAAAGTTAAACCAAATTTAAGAGATGATTATGAGCGAAATCTGCCATAAATAGCAGTAAAATCTTACTTGTATGAAATTTTAAGCTAATAGCTAATATTACTAATAAAAATTAAATTAATAATCTAAAAGCCAACTATGCGTATTGCTCTTTTTACTGAAACATTTCTACCCAAAGTTGATGGCATTGTTACCCGCTTGCGCCATACTATCGAACATCTAGAACGAAATGGCGATCGCGTTTTGGTAGTTGCTCCCGAAGGTGGTTTGACAGAGTATAAAGGAGCAAAAGTATATGGCGTACCTGGAATGCCTTTGCCGTTATATCCCGAACTAAAATTAGCATTGCCTCCTATTGGTACAAAAAATGCGATCGAAGAATTTCAGCCAGATTTAATTCACGTTGTTAATCCCGCTTTTTTGGGAGTAGGAGGCATTTATTATGCCAAAACGATGAATATACCCTTAGTGGCTTCTTATCATACTCATTTGCCTCAATATCTTCAGCATTATGGCTTAGGAGTATTGGAAGGATTATTATGGGAACTATTAAAAGCTGCCCACAACCAAGCCAGACTAAATCTCTGTACTTCTAGCGCGATGGTTCAAGAACTAGAAAATCATGGCATCGAACGAGTAGACTTATGGCAGCGAGGCGTGGATACCGAAATGTTCCAACCCCATTTAGCCTCGGTTCAAATGCGATCGCGTTTATCTCAAGGAAATCCTCAAGATCCTCTATTACTCTATGTTGGTCGAGTCTCGGCAGAAAAACAAATCGATGAAATCAAACCAGTATTAGAAGCCATACCTAATTCTAGACTAGCGATCGTCGGTGATGGGCCAAACAGGGAAGCTTTAGAAGCCCATTTTGCAGGGACAAATACCAACTTTGTCGGTTATCTCCAAGGATTAGAACTAGCGTCGGCATTTGCCTCGGCTGATGCCTTTGTCTTTCCTTCCCGTACCGAAACTCTGGGCTTAGTCTTACTCGAAGCAATGGCTGCGGGTTGCCCTGTGGTTGCAGCCAGATCTGGCGGTATTCCCGATATCGTAACTGATGGCGTTAATGGTTATTTATTTGAACCAGACGATCCCGAAGGTGCAATTACTGCAACGAAAGCTTTACTAGAAGCAAAAGAAATTAGAGAAGAATTACGCACCAATGCTAGAAATGAAGCCGAACAGTGGGGTTGGGCTGCTGCAACTCGTCAATTGCAAGGTTATTATCGAGGTGTTTTAAGTCCTAGCTACGATCTTTCTTCTGCTGCATGATCAGTAAGAAGTAAGTAGATAGTTATTTACTGTTGCAAACAATTAATAGTTTGATTAATAACTAGGAAATAGAAACAAACAAAAAATTGTGAGTTTTAATTTACAGCTATATCAAGAAACTTGGCTCAAAATCGCTCGCATTGCCATAATCAATACTTTATCCAATAATATTCAAACAATTCCTTTACGGGTATTCGATAGTCTTACTTCAAGCAATACTAAACTATGGGAATTAATTGATCGCGGTACACCAACACCTACGGCGGTAATTGCACTACAGCAAACCGCAGGTAAAGGACAGTGGGGCAATAGTTGGGTTTCCTCTGGTGGGGGATTATATCTTTCTGTGGCTTTGGATATAGACTTAGATATTAATCATAGTTCTCATTTGGTAATGGCAACGGCTTGGGGAATTGCCACCGTCTTAAGATACTATCAACTACCTGTAACTATTAAATGGTCTAACGATTTGATTTTAGATAATCGTAAGTTAGGGGGAATAAAAATAGAAACTCGCAATCATAAAAAGAAATTGATTAAAGCTGTTATTGGTGTGGGAATAAATTGGCATAATCCCATTCCTAATGTGGGTATAAATCTTAAATCTTATTACCAAAACAAAGCAATAAAATCTATTAATTCGTTAGAAGAATTAACTGCGATTGCCAGTTATGGCATTAGCTTTGGATATCAATATTATCTATCCGTAGGAATCGAACAATTATTAGCAAATTATTTAGCAATTTTAAATAGTATTGGCAAACAAGTAATCATTAATAATAGTTTGGGAGAAGTAATAGGAGTGACACAAGATGGAAAAATAAAAATTCAACTGAGATCCCCTGGAGCATCTAGCACCATAACTTTTGCACCAGGACAAATCAGCTTAGGTTATTAAAACACAGAATAAAAACACTTCATGATTTTGAAGTGTTAGAAATCATTGCTAGACCTAAATTCCTGCTTGCAAGATTAGTTGGTTACAATCAATCATCAAAACGGATGATATCATCATCACCCAAATATTCTCCATTTTGCACTTCAATCATTACTAAAGGAATGACTCCAGGATTTTCTACGCGATGAGCAGTATTCATTGGTACATAAGTAGATTGATTTTGCATCACCAAAGTTTCTTGACCATTACAAACTACTTTTGCTGTACCAGAAACCACGATCCAATGCTCGCTACGATGATAGTGCATTTGGGTACTCATGTGTTCTCCAGGTTTGATTTCGATACGGTTAATACAGTATCTTTCTCCTTTATCTAGAGATTCGACTTTGCCATAAGGCGGGGTACGGGTTATTTCTTTATTAGTGATGGATATAGTTTCAACATCACTTTGCTTTCCATTATCTTCACTCACGGTCAACTCCAGGTTTTTATAGCTTTATCTATAAGTTTAATTTTAATTAAATATAACCCTCTCGAACAACTATAGTTTTTTGACTTGATAAGTATAAAAATTACCTAAAATTCCGATAGTCTCAATATGATAGTCAGATAAAGGGCTGGGGAAAGACAAATCTGCTTGATAAATACTAAAGAGCAAAAAATTTTGCTTGGTTGTTTGTCGATCGATAACCTCGGCTAAATAAGGACTCGCAGTATCAACTATGATATGGCATTGGCTTTCTAGCAATGCACCCAATTCCTCTGTAACTTGGGTACATACTTTATCTTTTAGTTGAGTTTTGAGGGTGATATTGGCGTATTTTTGATAATTTTCTTCTTGAGGATTGGTAAAGATAGCGATCGCACCTAGAGCGATCGCTACAATTCCGAAAATACTTGTATTTCTCAACCTTGTCATGTATTTTAAAACTATATTTTATTTTTTCTAATTTTAGATTATTTAGATATTAATACCAATTATGGTGCTATAATGATAAACCGAACAAGTATGGCGGGCGTAGCCAAGTGGTTAAGGCAGTGGTTTGTGGTACCACCATTCGCGGGTTCAACTCCCGTCGTCCGCCCTTTATTTACTGCAAACCTGACAGTAAGTGTTTAGCGTTGTGCAAGAGAATACATGGGTGGATACTCACAATTGGCAGAGAACAAGAAATTGCTTCTAATTAGTCTTAATTAGCGATCGCACATCTTCATCTTCTTCCAAATCAGAATTTAATAAGTTTGTTAGATAAGGTTTCATTAATTCTGAATACTCACAGATAATGATGGTCATTATTAGTTGATGAGATAATTAGCTTATGACTCCAAAGCGATGGAAGCGCATGATGCGAAGCGAATCCTTTAGGGCATCAAGACAGCGATCCCATAGCGTTCCCGAAGGAAAATCGCCCACATTAGGAGATCAGCTAACTCAAGGTGCGCCCCTAGCAGTATTGATGGTATTGTCCCTTTCGATCCTCTATCAACTGCGGTCGATTTTACAGTTAATTGCGATCGCTATTCTAGTTTCCCTGGTATTACAAACCCTGCTAAGTCAGCTAGAAAAACTGCTCAAGCAACGTTGGCTAGCGATTATATCTCTAGTTATTGGCATAGTTGGATTGACAGTACTGTTGCCCATCGTTATTCTTCCCGATCTTGTAGTTGAGTTTCAAAAACTTACCTCAAAATTGCCCGAATATCTGAGTAGCTTGACTCAGCAGTCTCAAAATCTTCATGCCCACTACAGCTTTATTCCCGATATTTCAACAGAAATTACTAAATTAAATGATTTTCTCTATGGTCTGGTTAAATCATTACCATTGTTATTAGAAAAAGCCTTGGGAATTACTGTTGAAGCTTTTGCGATCCTGATTTTAGCCCTCTATATTACCTACGATCCTGGCTTTTTAGCAGAGGGATTATTACGATTGACCCCTCGTCGTCATCATTCTTCAGTCAAGCGCATTTTGAAAACTATGCGAGTGCGACTTCAAGGCTGGATGAGCGGTACATTTTTGGCAATGCTGTTTCTGGGTATTGGTGTGGGCATAGGACTCTGGATTTTGGGCATTCCATTAGTTTTGCCCTTTGCTATTATTGCAGGGTTATTTGAAATAATTCCTTTCTTTGGTAGTTTTGTTGGAGGCTTTTTACCCGCGCTAGTCGCTTTAACTATTTCACCACTAAAGCTAGTTTTAGTTGTAGTTCTATTTTTAATACTCAATCAAATTGATTCTCATATTTTTCAACCGATAGTGGTTGGGCATCAGGTCAACTTAAACCCTGTAGGCGTAGTGATTACAGTTCTCATCATGAGCGAACTATTAGGAATTGTTGGTCTAATTTTTGCGATTCCTGCTGCGGTAGTAATCATGAGTTTGTTCGATGAGTTTACTGCCAAAGCAAGTCTAGCGGAAACGGCTAGATTTGAGCCGCCATCATAGTTGAAATTTGTCTTTGGTGCGATTGCCCTTTTCCAATCTAACTATTGAAACCCAAATAACAAAACGGTTTGATAAAAACAAAAGCTAGCCACCCATGCCAACGTCAAAGAAAACGCCAAAGAAAACAGGGTAAACTGCCAAGATTTTGACTCATTCAAAAGCGTTGCGACTGTAGTTAGACAAGGAGTATAAAGTAAGCAGAAGATGCAAAAACTATACCCTTGAGCAAAGGTAACGGTATCGGAAATATGACCACTTACAGCGATCGCATTTAAGCCATAGATAACCGCCAGCGAACCCACGACAATTTCTTTTGCCACAAAGCCAAAAATTAACGCCAGAGTTAAATAAGGATCGATGCCAAGAGGAGACATAATCGGCGTAAGAAACTGACCGATCTGCCCACCAATAGTATCAAGTCCCGTAGCATTTAGAGGTAAATTAGTTACTCCCCAAGCAGCAATACAGCCAAAGGTAATAAAGCCTGTTGCCCTAGTGAGAAAATGCTTGACTTCTCCCCAACCCCTGATAATCACCTGTTTCCAGGTGGGAAAGCGATAGGGAGGTAGCTCTAATACAAACGGTTCGTCATTTTTAAACACTCCTTGAAATATAGCAGCAGTGGCGATCGCAGCGACAAAACTGAGTAAATACAAAGAGAATAAAACAATTGCCCCATTTCGATTCGGAAAAACCGCAGCAATGATAAAGACAAATACCTGTAAGCGAGCCGAACACAAGGAAAAAGGAATAGTCAGCATGGTCAGCAAGCGTAGTGCCTGAGAGCGCATGACTCTAGTTCCCATCAAAGCAGGAACATTACAGCCAAAGCCCATCATCTGCATCACAAAACTGCGACCATCCAAACCAATTCGACCCATCAACGCATCCATCAAGTAAGCCGAACGAGAAAGATAGCCACTATCTTCTAAAATAGCCATCAAAATAAAGAACAGGACGATTAAAGGCACAAAGCCCGTTACCGTAGCTAATCCATTCCAGATACCGTCAATCAGAAAATTCTGGATAATTTCAGGGAAAGGGCTAAGAATGGGCTCAATTAAGCTAGTTTGCATCCATGCGGTTAAATCTCCAACTAAGCCTTGAGCGGGTAAGCCAATATTCCAGATCAGAGAGAAAACTAAATACATCCCTAAGAAAAATAAAGGCAGTCCCCACACTGGATCTAATAAAATGCGATCGAGCCTGGTGGTTAAATTAACCCCTATCCTGTCGGGCATGGTTACAACTCCGCTCAAAACCGACTCTATTTGTTGAGGCGTAATCTCAGCACAGTTGTTTAAACAGGTTGGACTCTCTTGTATTGTTTGAGACTGTTGTCCCAGAGCAGAGGAAATTTCTCGATAAACCCGGCCATAGCCTTTGCCATACTTAGCACTAATCAATACTGTAGGCATATCTAGACGTTGAGCTAATTCATCGGTGTCAATTTTTACGCCGTATTGCTCTGCCTCGTCTGCCATATTCAGTATAACTACTGCGGGTAAACCTAAAGCCTTTATTTGCAGAGGTAAAGCGATTTGACGGTCTATTTGAGAAGCATTGAGGATGACAATTACCAAATCGAGGGGATATTTGGCGATAAATTTTCTCGCTACTTTCTCATCGTCGGAGAAACCATTAAAATCATATATTCCTGGTAGGTCTACTAATTCCGTAAGTTTACCGCCAATTTTGACCTGAGCCTGAAGAAAACTTACGGTCATTCCTGGCCAATTACCTACGGCAGCAGCAGCACCCGTGAGGCGATTAAAGAAGGTAGATTTCCCTGTATTGGGCATTCCCACCAACACGACTCGTTTGAGATGACGTGACTGTGTTGCGCTATTTAAAGTTGAGGTATCGTTGTGACAGCTAGTAAATTTATTTAGATTATTTAGATTATTTTTGTTTGCCTGATTCATTTTTAATGACTTACCTTCTCAAAGAGAATTTAAGCAGTGAACTTGAACCATCTTCGCTTCTTGACGGCGGATGGCAATTTCAGTCGTCGAACCTAACCTAATATGCAGAGGTCCTCCAAAACTGGCTTTGCGTATGACTTGAATTTGTTTATCAGGAGTAATTCCGATCGCCAGAAGTCGTTTCCCTAACTCTTTTTCCTGGTGGTTGAGCTTTAAATGTTTAACCACGGCTAATTTTCCCGATTCTAATTCTGCTAAGGTCATTAGGAACAATAATTAATAATTTATCTCAATAACTATCATACTTTAGAGATGTAAAAGAATGAATTGAAAGTTTACTTCCCAGAGCGGATGCGCCAGAATACACCTAATGTAATTTGTTTCATCAGCCCATAAAAGACAGTCAAAACAAAAAAGGTGATAAGTATCACTAGCAAGGGTTTTTTAGCGGTTAGATCGTTGACAGTGGAAGTCAAAATAACATGGGGTTGGGTAACAAAATCCCAACTATTAAAACGTAGAAATCTACCCAAATAAATGCCCACCGCACATAAAGCATGAACCAGAATTTCTCCTGTAAAAACAAACTTCTTTGCACCCTGTTGTTCTAGATAATAGCTTTGATTAATTAAGGAAATTACATAGGCTTCCCAACCGATGAGAATGGCAAATAAATGTAGAGGAATAAAAATTAATGTAGTAATCCAAATAGAATAACCCGCACGAATTGCCTCAATTAAATGAATTATATCTGTCAATAAATAGGCAGCATTTGGTAAAAAAGCGATAAAAACCAGCAAGCCAAGCCACCACAAAGGCGATCGCCTTTTGCTCGATCTAATAAATAGCCAAAAGCTCAAAGCTAATGGAATAAAAGCTAAAAATAAGTTCCAAACAATCCAACCGCTATATTTATTAAATGCGTCAAAGGCATTGGTAAGTATAGATTCCATGCTTCTGCTTTAGATAAAATAAGTTATCTAATTTTTCATTTCAAAAAATAGATAATAATAGATAATAATTTAATGTTGGAAATTGAATAAAAACCTGGATATTTCCCGATTTTATGACCAACATTTACTATTTTAAGCCGTCTGTATGTCGCACGAGTGTCAATTTGATTCAAACTTTGTGACAAAGCTCAGAACTATTAAAAAAATTAGCTTTTGAGTGATTTGATCGATATATTTAAGGGGTAATTTATAGAAATATGACAGAACTGAGATATTTCTGTCACAGGATTTACATATTTTTGGGTTTATATAAGAGAGAAATTTAGTTTAGAGAGTTCAATCTTGAAAAGTCTCGAAATTAATCCTCTAAATAAATCTAATTGCGATCGCCTTGATAATTTGCTTAACGATCGCAACAGTAATATAAATAAGGAACTAAATAAGCTTAGACGCACCTAGTTTAGGTTATAATCAGGGAAAAAAAAGAGCGATC
>NZ_JADWDC010000078.1 GCF_020640915.1 Waterburya agarophytonicola KI4
ATTTTGCGGCATTTTGGCGATCGCTATGTAATTAATTTTGCTTAGGTACTTATATCTTTCTATAGTATCGATAATTTTATCTATTTCGATAGGCTTTGGGAGGAAGGCATTTGCTCCACAAACTTTAGCTCTCATGCGATCTATAATTCCATCATTACCAGTTAAAAAAACAATCGGAATATCTTTAAATTTATTAACTCTTCTTACCTGAGTACAAATTTCATAACCATTGACAATAGGCATACCAATATCTAAAAAGATAAAATCTGGATTATTTTTAATTACGGATGGCAGTGCTTGCAAAGATTCTTGGATACTAATACAACGATATCCGCACTGAGTAATAATTTGTTCCATGATTTTACAAATTTGCGCACTATCATCAATACAAGCAATCAAGGGTTTACTCAAATCTACAGCATCTTCATCCATAGAAATATTTTGACTATATTTGGGTGCTTTGATATCTCGAACTTCAACAATATCTAATAAGTCTTGCTGAACATAAGGGATTAAAGATGATGTTAACTTGCGGACATCTTTTCCCATTCTCGAACTCAAATCTCTTAAAGTGCGTTGACCGTCTAATAAACGTAAGAAGTTTTGGTAGACAATTCCAGATACTTCTTCTCTTAAGCGGTCTTGTTTTCTCATTTGTGGGGCTAAATTAGGCGACCATTTTGCCAGTCCTTTTTGCTGCCAAATTGACCAAGCTCGATTGGCGTCGTGTAAGACTTGCTCTACATTTACCAATGAAATAGACATTTGTAGACCAGAAGTCAAGAATGAAGAGGTAGATGCTGTTTCTGCGGTAACTCTTAACTGTTGCCTTAGTTCGAGTTGTAAAAGATCGAATAAAATTTCTGTAGCTCTAGTTTTGATTAATTCAATAGCTTGTTTGCGATCGATCAAGTTACGTTCTAATAAAATATTTAAAACATTGTAATCACCACAATCAGACTGTCTGACAAAATTTATATCTAAGGCATACCAATCAACCTGAGGACAATATTTATCTATCAGTCTTTTCCAAGAACGATGTGGATGAATACCACCGTCTGCCCAAACTAATCTACCTAAGCAAAGATATATTCTCCAAACAGTTTGACTACTTCCTTGAATATTAATTTGACCAGTAAACTGCTTGTGCTTGAAATATATTAAGTTACTTAATAATTTATTTTGGGTGTTGTCGTTCATGACCTTAGTATTTTTAAATTCGTGAAAATTATAATAATAAAATCAATTTTTTGCTATATTTTCAAAGTTGATTATCAAAAATAATTTGCAATTTCATAAATCAAATAATTTTGATGATAGATAGTAAAAAATGATTAATAATAGTAACAAAATTTAGTTATTAACTGTAGAATATTATTTTATTTCTTGCTAAAATTAACTACTAGACTTCATCACAGAAGGTGCATTGGGAGCGGAGAATTTATCAATAGTTTGTAAAATTTTATCTACTTCAATTGGTTTAGAAAGAAAATCTGATGCCCCACAAACTTTTGCTTTTACTCTATCAAATACCCCATCATTTCCTGTTAGCATGATTATCGGAACTTTTTGTAGCTTGGAAACTCTTCTAATCTGAGTGCAAACTTCGTAACCATTTAAAATTGGCATACCAATATCCAAAAAAACCATCTTGGGATTGACGCTAATTAATTTGGGAACAGCTTGTATTGGTTGTTGAATACCCAAAAAACTATAATTTGCTCTAGTAATGATTTGATTCATGATTTGGCAAATTTGAGGACTATCATCAATACAAGCGATCAATGAGCTTTCATTGGAATTTATCGGTGTTTTTACTACATTATTGGATGTAGTCTGACTTAAGTTGAGATCGGGTACTTTGACCAACTCTAATAATTCTTTATGAATATAGGGATAAATAGATTTGGTTAGCAGTAATAGATCTTTATTCATACCTATTGCTAAATCTCTCAAGCTTCGATGTCCATCTAATAGCTGGGTGAAATTTTGATAAACTACAGAAGGAACTGATAATTTGAGTTTTTCTTTACTCTTAATTCTAGGAGCATAGTCAGGAAAAACTGACGTAAAACCATCCTTAATCCAGGCAGACCATTGCTGCTGCATTTGTTTGAAAGCGACTTCTATATCAATACTAATTACAGGATAATCAGAACTATCTCCTATTAAATCGGACAAAGACAATGCTTCTTCTTCTAATTCTAGAGGAGTAGATTTTTCTTGTTGAAAAATATCGAAAAATGATTCAGTAACTTTACTGGCAACTAGTTGAGTTATTGAATTTTGGGTTGTCATATTACGTTGCAAGAAAATACCTAAAGTATGATAATCTGCGCATCTATACTGTTGGCTATTGCGAAAATTAATTTGCTTTAAATCAACTTCAGAGCAATATTTATTTAGGTGTCTTTGCCAAGAGCGATTATTATGTAAGCCACCATTCGCCCAAATCAATTTACCTCGGTTGAAGTATACTTTCCAGTGGATGCGATCGCTTTCTTCTTTTGTTCTGATGTGAGCAATACCTGTAAAAGATTGCTTTTTAAGATTATTAAGTAAAGCAAAAATCATATTGTAGGTTATGTATATTTTTATCTATTTACATAAAACTATAATTTTTTCAACAGTATTTGGCATCGGTAGATACCAGTAAAATATTACGTACTCTTCTTTAAGAAGCGAACAAATACGGTATCTTGATTGATATTCAGTTTCTTCGATAACTATCTCTTATAGTTGAAAATCACTTGATTTTAATTTCTGGTAAATCGGGAATCTCTAAAAATCTTAAATACCCCTTGAAAAAGTAAGGTACTATGCCACAAGTAATATCTAAAACACTTTTTTCCATTTTAAATGCCAAGTCTCTCAAGGTATTTTTGCCATTAAGTAGTCGAGACATGTTACTAAATACAACATCTGGTAATTGCTTTTTCAATTCTCCATCACTTTTGAGAAAAGGAGCATGATGGGGTGAACAGGATGCTAAACCTTTTGCGCCCCAGGTTGACCAAGATGTTTGGGCTTGAAAAAGTGCTTGCTCCAGATTAATAAAATTCAGAGATAAGTTAAAACCAGCTTTAAGTAGGTGATGAGCAGAAGTTATCTGAGTATCATAATTCAATGAGTTGTTATATTCTTGTTGTAGCAAGTCGAAAAATACTTCTTGACTACGATTTTGAATTAAAGCTTTTACTTGTTTGCGTTCGACTATTTTTCTTTGTAGTAAAACGTTTAATAGAGAATAGTTATAAGATTGAATTTCAGGCTGATGCCTTAAAACAAGAACATCAGTATTTACGTTGGGACAGTAATAATTAAAATTTCTTTGCCAAGAGCGGTTTACATGCAAACCACCTTCTGTCCACAGATACTGACCCTGGTAAAAAAATATCTTCCATTCTAGGTTGCTATCTTGAGATGTTATGGTCAAGATTCCTGTAAATTTCTGTCGACTCAGAGAAATAAGTTGTTCTCCTAGCTTATTATTTGCGCTCATCAAAATTTAGGAAAGAATAAATAAAAATACTTCTCTATTTCATAGATTGAGTACACCATGATAACTTCCTAATTCAGGACTTGCTCGGTTTGTTGGAATAAGTCATGAATAAATAACTAAGCTCTTAAACTAAGAAGCAAGTAATATTTACTATATATCGATCATTGATAATTAATAATTAATTTGAAAGTTCTGATTCTAAGTATCAGCGATCTTGGTGGCGGTGCAGCGCGTGCTGCATATCGTCTGCATCAAGGCTTATTGGCTGCGGGTGTTGATTCCCAAATGTTAGTCCAAAATAAAGTAAGCGGAGATAGTACTGTTATTGCCCCTAAAAGCAAAGTAAATAGAGGCATTGCTGCTATTAAGCCAGCATTAGATGGAATACCTTTTGCGCTACATCGCGATCGCGATCCGACGATTAATATTTATTCTGCTCAATGGTTGCCCAATAAAATTGTCGATCGAATAAACCAAATTAACCCCGATATTATTAATCTTCATTGGGTATGTGGAGGATTTGTGCCTATTGAGGCTTTGAAAAAAATAAACAAGCCTTTAGTCTGGACATTACACGATATGTGGGCATTTACAGGAGGATGTCACTATAGTGGAAAATGCGATCGCTATCAAGATTCTTGTGGTGCTTGTCCTCAATTAGGTAGTAGTCGCAATTGGGACTTATCCCGTTGGATTTGGCAACGCAAAGCCAAAGCTTGGCAAGACTTAAACCTGACCATAATTACTCCTAGTCAATGGCTGGCGGAAGCTGCCAAATCTAGCTCATTATTTAGCAATATTTCTACGAAAGTAATTGGCAATGGAATAGATCCTCAGATTTATCAACCCCATCCTCAAGAATTAGCCCGCAAGATTCTCAACCTTCCACTGGATCGGAAAATCATTCTTTTTGGTGCATTGGATAGTACTCAAGATAGACGCAAAGGTTTTTCTTTATTACTGTCTGCGTTGCAAGAGCTTCAAAGTTTAGAATCCTCCGAAGTAATCGAACTAGTTATCTTCGGTGCTTCTGCTCCATCAGTGCCGATAGATTTTGGTTTTCAAGCTCGTTATGTCGGCAAACTAAATGATGATATTTCATTGTCTTTATTATATGGAGCAGCAGATGTTTTTGTTGCACCTTCCATACAAGACAACTTACCAAATACTATTTTAGAAGCTATATTTTGTGGTACTCCCTGTGCAGCTTTTAATATTGGGGGAATACCTGACATGGTTCAACATCAACACAATGGTTATTTGGCTCAACCTTTTTTACCTGAAGACTTAGCCAGGGGAATTCATTGGATTTTAAAAGATCCTGCAAGATATCAAGAGCTAGCTGCCAAAAGTAGAGACAAAGCAATATCTGAATTTGCCTTGGATCGACAAAGCCAGAAATACTTGCGAGTTTTTCATGATTTATGTAGTAAGCTGTCTCTATAAATAACTCATAATTGATAATTTATAGCAATGAATAATGCCAAATACCATTTATATAGACGTAATAACTATCTCTAATAAAATAGATAATGCTTTGTTTACTACTCTGAATAATGTAAGTAAACAGTCTTACAAAGCCATAAATCATATTATTATTTATCGTCAAGCTGCTGACAACGAAATTGAGCGACTCCAAAACTTTGATAGCCAAAAGAATCTTTCATATTATTCCCAAAAAGGAAAAGGAATAGCTTCAGCTTTTAATAATGGTATCGATCACAGCAAAGGGGAAATAATTTTATTTCTGAATGCAGGAGATACATTAGTAAATAATAATGTAATTCACCGCGTCATGGAATCTTATGCTGGGGAAAAATGGTTGTGGGCGACGGGAGAAACTATATCTGTGAGCAAAAATAGATACCTACAAAATCATCGTCCTCAACATAAAACTTGGGATAGTAATCTTTTTCTCTACGGCAATCCTGTATGTCACCAATCAACATTTTATTCCCGCAATTTAATCGATTTAGTAGGTAAATATAACGAATCATTGTCCATCGAGATGGATTATGAATATAATGTCAGGGCAAATTTATTATCGAGTCCTACTCTGCTATATTTTCCTATTGCTTATTATGATACTACTGGAGTATCTTCAGTAAGAGTTTTCAGGCAGTTTAACAATCATCGACGCATCCGCGATCGCTATTTTAGTTTATCCAAGCCCAATCGACTCAAAGTAGATACTTACTGCTTGCTCAAATCTATTTTTAGATTAGCTATGGTACCAGCAAAACTTTGGTTGTAAAACAAATTTATTCCGAAAGCAAACGCAAAATATGAGCAACAACGACAGGAAAGAGCGAGAAAAACAGTTTCACATTGAGCTAGAACAGCCTATCAAATAAAAAGAGAATTAGTATGAGTGTGAGTGTAGAGCCTTCTGTTTCAATTATAATACCAGCTTATAATGAAGAAAAAAACATTGAAACTGTGATAGGTGGTTTTTTAGCTTCTGGATACTCTAATATTTTAGAGATATTAGTCGTAGATGGTAACAGTACCGATAGCACAGCTGCAAAAGTAGCAGATTTGTCTTGTCTGTATTCTAAAGTAAAACTACTGCATAATCCTTTCAGAATTCAATCAGCAGCACTTAATATTGGGTTGGAAGCTTGCCAGGGAGATATTTTTTTACGTGCGGATGCTCACTGTCACTATGCTCCAGACTACGTAGAAAAATGCATTCATACTTTATTAACAACTAAAGCAATAAATGTGGGGGGCGCGCAACGTTTTGTTGCCGAAGACAAATTTCAGGCGGGAGTTGCTCTTGCTGCTAATAGCCTTTTGGGAAATGGTGGTGCAAAATATCGCAACCCTCAATACAATGGCTACGTAGATACAGTATTTCTGGGCTGTATGTGGTCAAAAACTTTAATAAATCTTCGCGGTTACTCGAATCAAATTACCAATGAAGATGCAGAATTGAATCAACGATTATTGGAAAAAGATTCTGAAGCTATTTATGTAAGCTCGGATATAAAAGTATGGTACTATCCCCGCAGAACTTGGTTATCTTTATGGATTCAATATTTTAAATATGGTAGAGGTAGATTTTTAACTACGATTAAACATACTAAAAATATTCAACTTAGGGGAAAGTTACCCTTTTTATTTGTTTCTTGTATGATAATTTGGTTTGGTTTGGATTTATTTTTATTTCAAATTAACTTATACGCAAAAGAGCTATTTCTTTTAGGATTAGTCGCTGTTTTTACTGAAAGTTTGAGAGTAAATTTGAAACTAAATGGTAATTTTGCCAAAGAGGTTTGGCGTGGCAATGGTAAGTCTCCCCCATCCCTTTTCAGTCGTTGGTTGATGTGCGGTATTGTAATTATGACTTTGCCTGTAGCTCATTTTTCTGGCTATGCTTATCAACTTTTTAGAAACAAGTTTTTGAAGATTTCTGATTGGTAAAAATTCAAAAATGAATCGTAAATAAGGAATAATTAGTATACCAAGACACAATTAACCCTAAAAAACGAAAATAGGGGCATAAAGTTTGGTTAAATATATTGAAGTTGCTATTGTAACGATCACTTTAAAACAGAGTCGTTAATACATGAATTTTATAGTTGGGAGTAAAATATGAAAGTTATCATTCTTGGGGGAGACGGTTTTTGTGGCTGGCCAACCTCATTACACTTATCCAATCTCGACCATGAAGTAGTTATTGTCGATAATTTATCCAGACGCAACATAGACAACGAATTGGAAGTTAGTTCTCTAACTCCTATTGCACCTATCGGACAAAGATTGGGTACCTGGAAGAACGTTTCAGGGAAAGAAATTAAATTTCACAATATTGATATTGCCGAAGAATACGATCGCCTGTTAAATCTTATTTTGGCAGAACAACCCGATGCGATCGTTCACTTTGCCGAACAAAGGGCTGCTCCCTATTCGATGAAGTCTTCTAAGCACAAACGCTATACGGTTAATAATAACCTGAATGCGACCAATAATTTGCTCTGTGCCATTGTTGAATCTTGTTTGGATATTCACCTCGTACACTTGGGTACAATGGGCGTTTACGGCTATGGTACTGCGGGAATGAAGATTCCTGAAGGCTATCTAGATGTAGAAGTTGTTACCGATAGCGGCGATCGCATTCAGCAAGAAATTCTTTATCCTGCCAACCCTGGAAGCGTCTATCACATGACTAAAACCCAGGATCAACTATTCTTCTATTATTACAATAAAAACGACGGTATTCGTGTTACAGACTTGCACCAGGGCATTGTTTGGGGAACAAACACCCCCGAAACCTTAATGCACCCTAAGTTAGTTAATCGTTTTGACTACGATGGCGATTACGGTACAGTCTTAAATCGTTTCTTAATGCAGGCTGCTATTGGCTATCCTCTAACAGTACACGGTACGGGGGGACAAACTAGAGCCTTTATTCATATTAAAGATACCGTACGCTGCGTTCAATTAGCGATCGAAAATCCTCCCGAGACAGGGGAAAGAGTAAGAATCTTGAACCAAATGACGGAAACTCACCGAGTCAAGGATCTGGCTAAAATGGTTGCAGATATGACTGGGGGAGAAATTGCTTATTTGAAAAATCCTCGTAACGAAGCTATTGAAAACGAACTATTCGTCAAAAATCAACGCTTCTTGGATTTAGGGTTAGAACCTACTACTTTAAGTCAAGGATTGCTTAAAGAAGTAACTGAGGTAGCAGAAAAATATGCAGATCGTTGCGATAAGAGTAAGATTCCCTGTACTTCCCTCTGGATTCAGAAAAAAGAAGCAACATCCCAAAGTAATGGTGTAAAATCTCCCGAAACTACTCCCGTATAGTTTAAATTGGGCTTGAGGAAACAATAATTAACTGATTTAGGGTGAAAGTTTTCGCCCTTTTTTTAATGAAACTATATTTTGTGACTAGAAGCATAAAGTTGCCGTGTTGTTTCGGAAGCATAAGCTTACCGTTGCGGCAAAGTTACGGGTAAACTCACAAAAAGCTCTATACCTAAAAAGCCTACAGTCATGGGGATGGAGAGACTTGAACTCTCACTCTCTTGCAAGAAACAGATTTTAAATCTGCAGCGTCTACCGATTCCGCCACACCCCCAGGTATGGATGTTGAAAACTCTCTTTTAACCAAGACTAATATATCATACAGCATTGAGATCTAGAGTGCAATGTAATTTTGCAAGTAATGAAGAGAATTTTGAAGCATGAGTTAGTTTGAGTCTCAATCGGCACTTTAATTGATTAGATCTAGTTGATCGCCGATCTCAATTACCTTTCCTGCTTCGGTGAGAGATAGTTTGGTGTTTACCGCCAAACGAAAAAAATGATTAAAACGCGATCGCTTTGTCCATTCTGGCAATGTTTCTTTTCTTTTTTGGACAAAAGTTTTTTGAAATTGGGGATATACTTCTCCTGTTTGAGAATCCCGTGCCACCACAATACAGCGTTGACAGGGATTAACCCCCATAAATTCAACTTCTTTCACTTGAAATTTAACCGTCATATCTGCGTTATCAAATAATCGATCTTCCCAAAAAGCAGGTACGCCAGCAATTTCAATATTGGCTCGAAAACGACGACGTATATCTTCAGTATTTAATTGGGGATACCAAGAAGAGATTTCCTCAAGAGTTGCCGTACTAACTATAGTTGGTCCAGGGGAAACTGTATCGTCGGGAAAGCCCAAATCTAAGTTTTGTCGGATCTCTACAGGAAAATCAAAGTATGCACTCAGCCAATTACAAATAGCTTCTTGTTGTTTAACTAAATTGAATGTTTTCGTTTGGTTTGTTCCCTGTATTTGCAATATAAGGGTTTTCGTTTCTAAATTTAATTCAGAACGCAGAGCATGGATTTTTTTATTGCCTTTTCCATTAACAAAGTTATCATTTTCATCGAATATCGCCCAAGTGCGATCGCCTTTAATTGCTCCTGATTTTAAAATAGCAACGCGATCGCACTCTACTCTATCTAAAGATTTGATGGGATATACAAACAGACGAGCAACATAAGGTTTTAGAGAGGACATTATTTCCCAGGCATATTACTTTTTTTTTAATGATAATTGCCGATCAGCTACGTGCAGCCTCTATCTTTACTAAAAAAACATCTCTAACTGTGTATTTAGATACTAATAAACTTATTTTGTCAATCTTTTTTTGCTATAACGATCTATATACGTAACTTTTGTTTACATATAAACATCGGTTAACCATTACTTATTAATTTTTATAAATTATGGGACTAATAAAAGGCGTCACTTTACAAGCGATCGAATCTATTCAAGGAGGAATGGCAGAATTTTACACCCCCCAGTCTAGTGATGAAACAATGGTGGTAAAAGTACCCGCCAATACCATAGACGATCTCTTCGTTCACAAGCATCAAACAGATCAATTATTAGTAGTAAAAGGTAGCTTTGTCTTGGTAGTTTTATATAACAAACAATATCAATATATTCCTCTGAGCGAAGACTTTCCTCAAGTTGCCACCATTCCCAAAGGAATTTTGCACGGTGCAATTAATTTCAAGGATCGAGATTGTTTGTTAGTTAATGCAGTGCTGCGCCACGGTGAAGCCAAGCCAAAAGATTATCAGCCCATGGCAAGACCTTTTCCTTATGATTTGGACAGAGCTAAATCAAGTTTGAGAAATCTAGAAATAGTAGCAACCAATTTAATTGCAGGTGCGGGAATTTGATGCACATATATCTTTTCCATAAGCTCAGAAGGGATTAACTCGCGACAATCCCCCCTGATAAAACTTATTTTCTTATATACTTTGTTTTTTGTTCTCTATCTCTACTCAGAATTTTAAAGAGTAGCAGCAGTAGCAACGGTCTTACTACTATCCCATTCTTGAATATCTATAGACTGCAAACTAGGAAAAAGAAAATGATTCTCTTCTACGTATTGCGCGCCAAACAAGCCTTTTTCTGCCCAAAAATAGCGATCAGTAGTATGTTCGTTTCTCTTTACTACCAACAGTGCTGGAGGTAATATACCTTGAGCTGATATATAGTTGCGAGCAGCAGTTACTGGCTTATCTTCACCACTTTCGATATGATACTGAGAGACGAGTTCTAAAATCTTACGTCCTTCTTGGCGACGACGGCTTTTACGTTTGCGTTTTCTTGCCAACCCCTTGACCTCCTAAAATTTACTTAAAGAACACTGTACTGAAAGTTACTAATTTGTCAATAATTGTATCGTAATGAACAAAAAAAATCAAGTGTTTTCTTAAAAGCATTGTCAAAAGAAATTGCTTTAAAAATTGCTTTAAAATGTTAAGTAGAAAATTTTATATGGAGCAAAAGAATTATATGGAGTAAAAGAATTTAGTTCTTTCGAACTGTCTGGAAATTTCTGTCTTGAGAACATTAATGTCAAATAATCATATTTCCAGTATTGAATTTACTACTTTGTGTCAGTCTCAAATAAACCTATTGGCTGAAAGCTTGGGGGCAGTTTGGAGTATTGTATATCTGGCAGAAGAAGTGATTGAAGATGGAGAAACACAACTATTTCCCTTAGCTATTTATCCCCAGACTCAAAATCAAAGTTTGCTAGAGCTTCCTAGTATTAAATTAGAGGAAGTTTGGCAGCAGTTACAGTCTCATTCTTCCGCCCAATTATTACCTGCTAATTTTGTCACCGCAGAAAATCCAGCCAAATCAGACTGGCAGACAGATTCGGCAGAAAGAAAACAGCTAATTTTACCTTTAGTACACCAAGAAACTTTTATTGGCTTACTAGTGACGGGACGAGAAGATCGAGAATGGATGCAAACAGAATTAAAGCAAGTAGAAGAAATTGCTAGAACTTTGGCGATCGCCCGTTTTTTAGAACTACAGTATCATTGGACTCAACAAGAGCTAACTATTCAAGAGAATTTAAGAAGAATCGAGCGAGATCGACTGGATAATTTAATTCATCAATTACGCAATCCTCTAACAGCATTTAAAACCTTTAGTAAGTTGCTGATCAAGCGTATTTTACCAGGAGATCGCAATCACAAAGTAGCAAAAAGTCTCTTGGAACAAAGCGATCGCTTTCAGCAATTATTAGAGCAATTTGAAGCAGAATCAATCAAAGAAACTGCAATTAATGCTCCTACTCCATTGTTAGATGTCCGAGATAACACTGAGTTGCCGAGTAACTTTTTATTACCTAGTTTAAATACCCAATTGGATGCTGTTAATTTAACAGAAATTTTAGATCCGTTATTGAATACAGCGGAAGCGATCGCAACAGAAAGAGCGATTAAATTAGAAAATAATATTCCCCCGTCGATACCTTTAATCAAAGGTGATTTATCAGCTTTAAGAGAGATTTTTAATAACTTAATTGATAATGCCCTAAAATACACTCCTGCCAGGGGTAAAGTACAATTGGATATCGAAACAAAATATATCACGACCGAAGTTGAAATGTTGGGTATAGCAATTAGCGACACTGGTTATGGTATCCCCGAAGCAGATAGAGAACGTATTTTTGAACGACACTATCGAGGCATTCAAGCCCAAAGCGATATCCCTGGTACTGGTTTGGGGCTAGCGATCGCTAGCGAGTTAGTAATTAAAATGCAGGGAGAAATTGAGTTGATTAGTCCGAACCATTTATCAAAAAATAGCCCTGGTACTACTTTTATTGTTTGGTTACCTGTTTCAATTAACAATGAGTAATTAATAATTTATTAGTTAATGAGAAAGTTATATTTTCTGTTACCAGGGACAAAGGGAAAGTTTGGTGGTGGTGGATTGTGGGCAGAGTTGAATACCTATAATTTAGCCAAACAGTTTTCTGAAGCCGAAGTAGTTACCTATCGTCAACGAGAATCAGAACATCTTTTTCTCGCCGATCTCTTACCAGAATGTCAGCCAGAGTCGGCAATTTTTGTCATCGGCTGGGGTTTTGACGTACCAAAGTTAATTCCCCAACTTCAAGGACAAAATATTATTTATCACGCCCATAGTGCGGGTTATGGTTTTAGCTTGCCTCCTCAAATACCCATCATTACAGTATCGCGCAACACCATGGGATATTGGGGGCAACAAGCAACCAATAATCTAATTTATTATTTGCCCAATCAAATTGGCGATGAATTTCGCCATTTAGATCGCCAGCGATCTATCGATATTTTGGTGCAGACGCGCAAATCTTCAGAATATTTACTAGACTCCTTGATTCCTGCTTTGCAGTCTCGCTATCGAGTAGAAATAATTAATAGCTATGTTGAAGATCTGGCGGGTTTATTTAATCGTAGCAAAATATATCTTTATGACTCTGCCGAATATTGGGCGGTTAATGGAGTTACCGAAGGATTCGGCTTGCCACCTTTGGAGGCATTAGCTTGTGGATGCGAAGTATTTTCTAGCGTCAATCATGGATTGAGTGATTTTCTCGATCCTGGTTTCAACTGTCATAAAATTGCGGGTTATAGCTTAGAATACGATCTCCAAAGAATTGCTTCGGTTTTAGAGCGATCGCCATCCCCATCCGATCGATTATCTGAATCCCTACTGGCAGAATATCGCAGTGAAAACTTAATCACCCGATTAAAAGTAATTTTGGCAGAAATAAATAGTTTTTTTGACTATCTGCCACAATATTCGGATAATCTTCCCAAAATGACTCAAAAACGTCTCAATAAACTAAAAATAAAGCGTATTTACTCTAAAATTAAGCAAAAAATAAAAATCTAAATTAAAGCTAAAAACCCAAAATAAAGGTGGGATATTAAGAAACGATCTGGCTTGCTTTTAATACGCCGATTTGAAGCACTTCAACGATAGATATACCAAGCGTTTTCTGCCACAATAAGAGGGCAAAATGTGCTAGAATTCATTTATAAAATGCTACTATATTGGGCTTGATTGGCGATAAAAGAGAACTAAGTAGAGTTTATCGACCATTAATCCAAATTATTGCATATATTTGGAGTTTTTCACAGTATGACCACTTCCCAGGAAAGGATTATCCCCACCGATCTGAGTAACGAAATGTCTCGCTCCTATTTGGAGTACGCTATGAGCGTGATTGTTGGCAGGGCATTGCCAGACGCTAGGGATGGTCTAAAACCAGTCCATCGGCGCATCTTGTACGCCATGTACGAGCTAGGACTAACCCCAGACCGTCCGTTTCGTAAGTGCGCCCGTGTTGTAGGGGAAGTATTGGGTAAATATCATCCTCACGGAGATACTGCCGTTTACGATGCCCTAGTTAGAATGGCGCAGGATTTCTCCATGAGAAATCCTTTAATTAACGGACACGGTAACTTTGGCTCGATTGACAACGATCCTCCCGCAGCAATGCGTTATACAGAGTGTCGCTTACAAGCTTTGGCAACGGATTCTCTACTAAGAGATATTGAAGCAGAAACAGTAGATTTTGCCGATAACTTTGACGGATCTCAGCAAGAGCCAATTGTCCTCCCTGCCAGAATACCGCAGCTATTGATTAATGGCTCGTCGGGTATCGCAGTGGGGATGGCGACAAATATTCCGCCTCATAATCTAGGAGAAGTGATTGAGGGAGCGATCGCTTTAATTCACAATCCAGAAATCACCGATCTGGACTTGATGCAGTATATTAAAGGACCAGACTTCCCGACAGGGGGACAAATTATCGGTCGGGCGGGTATCAAAGAAGCCTACACTACAGGACGAGGTTCGATTACCATGCGTGGGGTAGCAGATATTGAAACCCTACAACAGCGCGGTAGGGCAGATAAAGAAGCAATTATCATTACCCAACTACCCTATCAAACTAACAAAGCATCCCTAATCGAAAAGATTGCCGACCTAGTTAATGATAAAAGAATTGACGGTATTTCCGATATTCGAGATGAAAGCGATCGCACGGGAATGCGAGTCGTAATCGAACTCAAGCGAGATGCTTATCCTCGGGTGGTGTTGAATAACCTCTATAAGCAAACTGCCGTCCAAGCAAACTTTGGGGCAAATATGTTGGCTTTGGTCAATAATGACCCCCAACTACTAACTATTCGCCGTTTCTTAGAAGTATTCTTAGAATTCCGCGTCGAAGCAATCACCAGACGGACTCAATACCAGTTACGTAAAGCTGAAGAAAGAGACCATCTATTGCAAGGTTTGTTAATTGCTTTAGAAAATATTGACGCAATTATTGGTTTAATTAGAGGTGCAGCCGATACCGCCACTGCCAAAAACGAATTAGTAGAAAGCTATGGCTTATCTAACACCCAAGCAGATGCTATTCTACAAATGCAACTGCGTCGTTTAACTGCCCTAGAAGCTGAAAAAATTCAGGCGGAACATGAAGATCTACAGACTCAAATTTCCGATCTAAACGATATTCTGGCGCGAAAAGAACGGATTGAAGAGATTATCGAATCCGAACTGACCACGATTAAAAATGTTCATGCCACCCCTAGACGTACCGAAATTGTCCAGGGAGAAGGAGAGCTTCTCGACAAAGACTTAATTGCCAACGAACAGTCGGTCATTTTAATTACCGAACAAGGCTATATCAAACGGATGCCTGTCAGCACCTTTGAAGCTCAAAGTAGAGCTACTAGGGGGAAAGCAGCAGCCAAAATGAAGGAAAATGATGGTGTAGAACACTTTATGACCTGTTGCGACCACGATACAGTCATGTTCTTTAGCGATCGCGGCGTTGTCTATTCCTTCTACGCCTATCAGATTCCTGCAACGAGTCGTACTGCAAGGGGTATACCTCTGATACAGATGTTGCCGATTTCTCAAGCAGAAAAGGTAACATCCTTGATTGCGGTGAGCGAGTTTACCGAAGATGAATATCTAGTAATGCTAACTCGTAAGGGTAATATCAAAAAAACTGCTCTCTCCGCTTTTGCTAACATTCGCTCGAATGGTTTAATCGCTATTTCCCTACAGGAAGAAGACGAATTGCGTTGGGTGCGTTTGGCAACAGAAGAAGATAGCGTAATTATCGGTACGCGGAAAGGAAAAGCAATTCACTTTAAAACTAATCGACAGCAACTACGTCCTTTGGGGAGGTCTACTAAAGGGGTCAAGTCTATGAAGTTGAGAGGAGATGACGAACTAATTAGTATGGATATTATTCCCTCTCAGATTGTAGCCACTATTGCCGAGACAGAAGAAGAAGAGGTCGAAGAAGACAACAACGAAGAGTTAGTGGCAGAAGAAACCGATCTAGGTCCTTGGTTGCTGGCAATTACTAGCAATGGCTATGGCAAACGAGTGCCTATTTCCAAATTCCGTCTCCAAAATCGTGCGGGAATGGGAGTAAGAGCGATCAAATTTAAAACCGACGATGATTGTCTGGTGGGCATTGACATTGTTAATCCTGAAGACGAACTAATGATTGTTACCAATCGCGGTATTATGATTCGCCAAGCAGTAAAGGCTATCTCTCTCCAATCGCGTAATGCCACTGGGGTTAGAGTTCAAAGACTCGATAAAGATGATGCGATCGCCGCTGTCGCTCCCGTACCTCCTTTAGAAGAGGATGAATTGGAAGCAGAAGTAGGGGAAGGAGAAGAAGTCTAATAATTATTAACCATTTCTAGTATAAGAACAAGATGAAAGAGTGGAAAATAAATCAATTCTCCACTCTTTTTTTTGCGAAAAATTTTTCAATTCACACGAGACAACACTTTTAAGTCTTGTTCGTCTAGAGTAGCAGGTATTCCATTACGAATTAACTCAGAAAAATCTTCATTAGGCACCATCATACATAAGGCATATAAACGCTCGTTGCCCGTATTTTTGAGATAGTGAGTCCCTGTTTTTGGCATCAATACACTATCGCCACTATGTAAAGGAGTTTCTTTTCCGTCACATACGGCTATTCCTTCCCCCTTGAGGATAAAAAACATTTCTACCGCAAAATTATGACGATGGGGAGGAGTTTCGCTACCCACTTCAAAAATTTCGACGCAGACAGTTAAGGAATTATCTGCACTATGAGGATCGAAGACGATGGCTAAACGATTAGTATCATCAGAACTAATTCGATAGGCTTGATAATCATTGAGGGTTTTAATTACAGGAATCATGCACCGTTCGTTCATCATCTTGTTCCGAATAGCTCAAATATTACCTGTTTCTATTGTATGTTGATTGCCATCAGACAAGAGTATAAATTAAAGTTTTGCTTAACCGAGATCGATCGCCCTAGAGATCTGATTTCGCGAATCTAAGAGACAGGAGAAAAGTTTCGCATCGATTCAATCAGGCGATCGAAATAAGGTTTGAGATCCTCTTGTCGATCGCTGGCAAATTCTCTAAGACTAAAAACTTTGAGTTGCTCTAAACCCAAAACCATCGCATCTAGGGGAACTTGTAATTCTCGATACAGTTGTTCCATATAGCCCAAACCGCGATCGCTGGTATAGTTAATAGATTGACCGCCCACTCCATAACTAATACAGCGCAAAAAGTGCCAAAAATCTCGCCAACAGGCTTCAGCTCGCGGGGGAGGATACAAACCACCCCCTGGTTCGAGAATATTTGGGTTAGCATCTAAAACCACTGCTCTAGCTTGAA
This sequence comes from Waterburya agarophytonicola KI4, assembly GCF_020640915.1. Lineage (GTDB taxonomy): Bacteria > Cyanobacteriota > Cyanobacteriia > Cyanobacteriales > Xenococcaceae > Waterburya > Waterburya agarophytonicola. Next base: position 17,025 of record NZ_JADWDC010000078.1, read on the forward strand.
AAACAATTTCATTTACATTATCTCGCAACACCTTTCCCTGTGACAAACCTCCAGACAGGCTAGGAACGAGAGTCTTAATTTTAGCGATTTCTTCATCTGTTAAATACTTTCCTGCATCATCTGCCTGTTGAAAGATGGCGATTACTTCTGGAGGATAATTCTGCCAACTCTCAAAGCTAACAATACGAGACTTTTTGATGAGTTCTTTTACTTTGTCACTGAGCATTGTTCTCTAACAAATGATGATTTACCTAATATACATCTTTCTCACGACGCTTAATTATGAGTGTCAATGTAAAGTAAATTAAAGTTGAACTTGAAATTTATCAAATCATGGATCTCCAAGAAATTAAAGATGCTTTAGAGAACTCCGATCCTCAACAAAGAATGCGGGGGATTAGAGAGTTGCGTAACTACGAAGCAGATGTTGCAGCCCCCTTGTTATTAAATAAAGTTAAAGATAGCGAATTTTTGGTACGTTCTTTTGTCGCGATGGGTTTGGGTAAAAAAAGAAGCGCGGAGGCTTTCGCTGCATTGCTAGAAATGATGAAGTCAGATAGCGATCCTAATGTACGTTCTGAAGCAGCAAATTCACTATCCTACTATGGCGATTCCGCCGTTTCCCATCTCAGGCAAATGTATGAAGTGGATTCTCACTGGTTAATACGTCGTAGCATTATTGCAGCCTTAGCAGATCTAAATGCACTCCAAGAATTATTAGAAATTTGTGTCATTGGTTTATCAGGAGATGACGAGGCTGTAATGGAATCTTGCATTGGTTGTTTGGGTTTATTTCCCGATACCGAACAACAAGAACCTGCATTAAGACTATTATTATCTTTTGTCGAAGATGAATCTTGGCGTATTCGCATCCAGGTAGCCAAGTCTTTAGGTAAATATGACGCAGAACAAGCTACTGCTGCTTTGAACAAACTCAAGACAGATGAGAACCATCAAGTAGTCGGTGCAGTACTCGAAAGTCTGATGTAAATTGGCATCAATTTAATGTTTCTGATAAGAAAATAAACAAATATAGGACTATTTGATAAAATAATTAGAGAAAAGTTAAAAAATATTACAAAAAACCTTAAATGAAATTATTGGTAGTTGGCGCAACTGGCACTTTGGGCAGACAAGTTGCTCGTCAGGCTTTGGATGAAGATCATGAAGTAAGATGTTTGGTACGCAACCCGAACAAAGCAATTTTTCTTAAGGAATGGGGCGCAGAATTAGTTAAGGGAGATCTATGTGATGAATCGACACTTCCCGCAGCTTTGTCAGGGGTTGATGCCGTTATTGATGCTGCTACCGCCAGAATTACCGATAATCTCAGTGCTGGACAAGTAGACTGGCAGGGTAAGGTTAATTTAATTAAGGCAACTAAAGCTGCGGGAGTAGATAGATATATTTTCTTCTCTATTCTCAATTGTGAAAAATATCCTGAAGTTCCTTTAATGGATATCAAGCGTTGTACGGAAATATTTTTAGCCGAATCTGGTTTAAACTATACGACTTTACAACTGGCTGGTTTTATGCAAGGTTTAATCGGTCAATATGCTATTCCTATTCTGGAAGATCAAATTGTTTGGGTATCAGGAGAAAGCACTCCTATTGCCTACATGAATACTCAAGATATAGCTAAATTTGCCATTCGCGCGTTGAGTGTGTCTGAGACAGAAAAGAAAACTTTTCCTGTGGTGGGGACAAAACCCTGGGGTGCGTATGAAATTATTAATCTCTGTGAAAATTTAACTGATAAGCGGACTCGAATATCTCGCGTATCCCTAACAGTATTGGGTTTGATGCGCCGTATTACTCGTTTTTGCGAGTGGGGACAAAACACCGCAGATCGCCTCACGTTTGCTGAAGTATTAGCTAGCGGTAAACCTTTGGATGCGCCTATGGATGATGTTTATCAAACCTTTGGTTTAGATGTCAAGGAAACAACTACTCTTGAAGAATATATGCAGGAGTACTTTACCCGCATCATGAAAAAACTCAAAGAAATCGATTACGAGAAAAATAAAGGGAAGAAGAAAAAAGGAAAAATCCCATATCGCAATCAATTCTAATTTGTATTTATAAAAACACTGAGACTTTTAGCTATTAACTTTTAAATTTTGATATTTGGAGGTTAATAGCTAAAAAAATGTTTTGTAATAGTAATAATCAAAGCGATCGCATTTAAACTATAAATTGTTCTAGCATACTTACTCCAGCCAAGTTCATTTCGATCTTGAATTGTTCTCCTGGCTGACAGCTAAATTCTAGTTGCATCCAATCATTACTATCTTTGGCTTGGGCGGATAGACAGGTTTGGTTGGTTCGATCTAAAATTGATACGGATAAACCTTCAGGTAAGTTATTATTTATTTTTCCTGGGTATATTTGCAAACATAAAGCGATCGCTTTATCCGATTGCTGTATCATTTTTAAAACCAGAATGATTTCTCGTTCTAAACTGTTTAATTGCCATTGAATTGTTTTACCTCTAGTGATGGTGGGGTTGGCAGTAGCTAAACTGCGAGTCATTCTTCCCCGAATCTTGTTTGATATAATTTGCGATCGCATTGCCAATTCTTGCTTCTTTCTCTGCTTGCATTTGGGCAATTTGAGTATCTAACAAACTTAGAGATATTTGCGGATCGGCAATGGTTTCAATTAAGTCTGCTTCATTGTCTTCTCTGGAAGAAGGATAGACGCGGTGAGGATCGTAACTATTATCGGAAATATATAAATCGCGGATGCGCCATTTGAGATAACCATTGATCCAAATAACCATACTTCTCGATATAGAATCAGTAGTAGGTTCAAAGCGATCGATGTTTTTGCACGCCCATTCAAGGGTACGGTTATAAGCTTCGGGATAGTCTTGATGGGATGCGGAATAAATTCCTGGTAATTGTTGAATTAAAAATAATAACCGATTGAGACATTTTTGTTTTTGAGTTGTGTCAGTTGACTGGCGACATTGAGCGATACTTTCTATTAGCTTCGCATCTGCTTCTTTTAGTTGTTGTTCCACACTTTTAATAGTTATTGATAATAGTTTTGGGCTAATTTATTTAAACCCACCTTCCGCACGTCAAAATGTATTATTTAGAGTTTCATAAAATCAGTCA
>NZ_JADWDC010000079.1 GCF_020640915.1 Waterburya agarophytonicola KI4
AGTAGTCAACAATCTTCTAAATGAAGGAGGTTTAACTATCAATTGGAGTAAAAAATTAAAAAATAAAGGTGATTTAGTTAATGCAATGTAAATACGTCTAAGCTTAGAAAGTTGAAAAATGTTCCTGTAATGGGAGAATTAATAGGTAAAGATTAAAAGCCTATAATGAGCTACCTGCTTTATTCTCAAGCAGAACAATTAAAGCTACACGAACCCGTACCAGTAACTCTACATCCCGCAGCCGTTTACCTTAGTTCTTTAAGTGAGGGTTCGCGTCGCACCATGCTGTATTCCCTCAATGCGATCGCGGAACTACTAACGGATGGTGAATGCGACGCTTTTTCTTTGGATTGGTCAAAATTGCGCTACCATCACACCGCCGCCGTTAGAACTGCTTTTAAAGAACGACTCGCCCCCACAACCACCAATAAAATGCTCGTGGCACTGCGTCGGGTATTAACCGAAGCCTACCGTCTCGATTTGATGGATGCCAATGACTATCACAAAGCCATCGATCTACCCAACGTCAAAGGAACGGGAAAGCTTAGGGGTAGAGCCTTGAGTGTTAGTGAAATAGAAAATTTGATTGCTAGCTGTTACCAACAAGGAGATGCCCTTGGCTATAGAGATGCGGCGGCGATCGCAATTCTTCGTTGTGGTGGTATTCGCCGACAGGAGATGGTGCGATTAAAGTGCCAGGATTTATGTCTGGAGACTGGGGAATTAACCATCCTCAAGGGCAAGGGTAACAAACATCGACTGGTCTATCTCACCCCCGATGCGATCGCCTTGGTTGAAGATTGGTTAGAAGTTAGAGGAATTACCCCAGGTGCGTTAATTTGTCCCGTCCATCGAGGGGGAAAGATTACCCTCCGCCACTTTGCTAGTAACGGCGATGGTATTTACAAGCTGATATTAGCCAGAGCAAAAAAGGCGGGGATAAAACACTTTTCTCCCCATGATTTTCGACGTACCTTTTGCACCGACCTCCTCGAATCGGGAGAAGATGTGTTGACAGTTCAAGAATTAGCAGGACATTGTTCCCCCGCAACCACCGCCAAATATGACAAGCGGGGGGAAAGTAGAAAACGTCGTGCCGTTAGGCATTTAAAGTTTAAATAAATGGAAAAATGACCCTTACTACTAATTCCTTAGACTACGCTCAATTACTAGCCAAATATCAACCTAAAGTGATCGAAACTGAAGCAGAAAACGATCGCGCCATAGCGAGTGCTACTGAATTAGAACACAGGGCTAATCGGGCATTGAGCCGAGATGGATGTAAAATCCTGCAAGATGGTCTGAAAATCATTGCTATATCTAGCTTTCAAGTATTTCAGGCGGAAGATTGATCGCTGTTTCTAACGGTTGAGGGATATGATTTAGATTGACAATGAAGTCACCATAACGCTTGAGATGTCTAGTAGGATAAGGACTCAAAGCTTCAATCTCTCGACGATTAACTATTTCTCCTCGTGCCGTTAAAGTTTGAATGGCTAGAGAAATATCTACCGTATTTTGTAAAATCAACGAACTGGCGACCAAATCAAGATATTTCAGCCTTTTTTCCTGCTCGATAGGATCGTTATCTGTAATCGCTCCTTGCTTGCCAAAAAATATCCAATCGAGAAAATGATGATATTTTTCCACAATATTAGTGACTGCATTGATCTCTCTCCTCATTTTCATATTGGAGATATATTCCAGCAGAAACATGGTTCTAACTACTTTTCCTAACTCACAAAATGCTTGATAGAGACGGTTTTTCTTACTATAGCTACTTAATTTACGTAACAAAGTAGAAGGCATGACCTTTCCTGCTTTAATTGATAGCACCACCCGCATCATGTCAAACCAGTGAGTTTGGATGAGATTCCAATTAACTGTTCCCTTAAATAAAGGTTCAATATATTTGTATTGAGCATCCTCAGTAGGACGTAAAAAACTCAAATCTTTCCAGTTACGGATGCGGGGCATTAATTTAATCCCCAGAAGATAGGAAAGAGCAAATACAGGAGCAGATTGACTCTGAGTATCGCCATATACTGTATCTGGTTGAATATCAGAAACGTTCTTTAATAAGCCATCAAGGAGATACACCGCTTCCCACACACCACAGGTGATGAAGTGAGTAAACAAAGCAATATATTTGTCAGAAACGTGATGGTAGGCAATACCACCATAACCGTTATAACGAATGTGATATTCACTATGGAGATTATGCTCATAAATCTCAAATTTGCTGCCATCTGCTGCGACTTTTTTACCTGTCCCCCAGAGTGAGGGTAAACTGAAACGATTGAAAGCATTGATAATATCTCGAATCGCTGCTTCAATTTTAGGAGTAGTGATATGGCGACGATTAGTATAGGAAATCATATGAGATGTCACCACATCCCTAGAATGTCGTGCTGTTTCATTTGGACCTATATTACATCCATAACCAAAGGTGGTGAAAATATAACGCTCTGTTGGTTGTTTTAATCTTGGTTCATTACCTGAGACTGGACCAAAATGTCTCGTCCAATTCAACCAATGTTCGACGTTACAGAGGACATCTAAAACACTCCGCTCTGGCATTAGTTTACGAATTTTAGCTTCTAATTTTTCTACCTCTGTCGATGGAGGAGGTGATTTTAGTCTTTTTAATACAGGTTCACCTCGATCATTAATAGTAAATTGTTTTCCATCGGCACAAAAAGCATCTACTTCATTGGCTACTTTGGTTAATTGCTCTCGTAAATATTCAACAAACCCTGCCCCATTGTCGGGAAAATTTAACTGACGACAATAATCTTCAAGTAAAGGTTCGCATTCGCTCCTGCTCAGAAGTTGCTCGCGGAAATCTGCATAACTTTCCGAACCAACAACACAGGCATCCCCAGTTTTAAACTCCGTAGCTAAGTAGGAAAAAAGGCAAATTTCTAACTGCTGTCGGCTCAAAACCTTGCTACCATTGACCTCTTTGATTACTAAAGAACGCCAATTTTGACTCATAAAACTCAAATCTCCATCCCAGGATAAATGCTTGCTACGCTTATGTTGATGCTCTAGAACAAAATGGAGTGCCTCAATTACTGAAGAGTCGGCAGAAGTGGAATGAATATCGAGAGAACGAACTAAATCAAATAGAGCCTTGCGATGGGGAGAGTAAAACCGCCAGACTAAAGGTAAATGATTATTAGTGTTATAGGCAGCAATTTCCTCATATTTTTGCAGTAATAACTCTGTCCCGCCCTGTTGCTCAAAAATAGAAGATACTTGTTCTCCTAAAGCAGTATGATTATTGGTTTCTTTTGATGCTGTTAGAACTTGAGCTAAAGTTCCCAGTAACTCTGAAGTTTGCGTTAAATGCTTTTCTCTTAATTCACTCAGTCGCTTTTTGGCATTGTTATGGATTTTTAAGATCCGCTTGAGATACATTGAAACCAAATGATCTCTCGTTTTGACCTGGGCTACATAAAGCAAACATAAGAGTAATGTTCTTCTTTTGTTTAGATTAATATCTTGAAATTCGGAGATATCCAAAGCCCGCGCATGGGCAGCAAAATATCTGACTTTGGTGAGAGCAAGTTGAGCCAATAAACGTTGGGCATCACCAAAAGTCATCATGGCATCAAACTTGGCAATCAATTGTTTCATTCCGCCCAAGGTGGCACTACGGGGTGGAGATTTGAGTAAATTGAGATTAGTAGTAGATTCTTCCGTTTCTGAGCTTAATAATTGGTCTAAATAATCTTTTTCGGCTGATGTGAGATGATCGGAAACGAGTTGGAATAAACGATTATTGGTCAGATGACGAACATGACTTACTAAGCGATCGAGGGTGCTAAAAGCTGGTAATTCGTATTTTTCCTGAACCAATTTCTCAATGGCGATGTTAATTAAATCTGCGGGATGGTCTTTGATTTCAGCTTCTGCTGCTACGAAGATAGCTATGACTTTTTGAGCCTTTTTGTCGTAAGGCTTAACTCCTAAATATTCTCGAATGATATTTTGATAGGTGTAGCGTTGTCGTTCCGAAGGAATTGCTTTGACCCAATCTTGTAATTGTAAACAGGACCGCAAATGTTTAATTACTGGGACTGGAATACATTCGGGATGGGGAAAATAACCCAGCCTTTGAAAGCTTTTTAACATCACCATCAATCGCAATTTACCCTCGTAACTTTTGGTACGAGTCTCGATTAACTCAAGCTCTGCTTCTGTTGGGGTATAAAGTTCAGCTAGTTCAGAGGGGTGTGGATACTGTTTAAATCTGGGATATGCAGTACGTTCAATTGAGGTCACGAATGAGACTGGATAAGTGATACTCCGAAGTTATAGTAACAAAACCTATTTGGAGTTGGCAGAGATTCAATCGGACAAGCACAAAACATCACCAAAAAGGGCTATTTATGGGGATGTTGTTTATTATTAGAGGTGTGAGGAGTTGATTTTTCGTACTCTACATTTCTCTGCCCAACTATCATTTATGGGCGTGCGATTCGTTGATACCCGAATCCTCTAGAAACTAGAGAACATAAGGTATCCACAGGATGACGGAGAGAAAACCGTATGTACTGTGAACTGCCTGTAGGATGTGGGTTAAAGTCCCACCACCAAGGAGATTGGTGACTCCTTATCTGCCCACAGTGACTCGACTCGGAATTCGGGAGGCTGAAGCTGGGAACAGGACGCAATCAGTTGAAACCAAAGCAGATAGCAACACTGGCGTTAACAGGGAGACATCACGGGTAAACAGATTCTAGAAAAGTGTCTTAAATGAAAGCCACAATCTGAACAACAAATGTGGACTTCACTACCGCCCATTCTCGCAGCGTTTCGCTCATAATAGCTGCTTCTCTGAGAAGGTATGTAGGCAAATTGAATCACCCTAAAATGTCAGTCAACACCGAGACCTGCGCTTGTCGAGGAAACCTCGACGCGCTTCCTCGGTCAATCTTACGGATGGAACGAACAAAAACTCTGATACTTGGTTCTGGGTATCGTCGGAACCCAGATAGGCTAGACGAGTAGCGGAAAACCAAGCAGAGGGTAGGATGAGGCGTAATTGCTGAAAGGAACTCAGAATACGTAAACTAATGCAGAACATGATTGGACACATTAATAAATTTAATAGTGAATCTTGGATGAATCTACCCTGGAAGCAATTCTGTAAAGATTTATTCCGTCTACAGAAGCGCACGTACAAAGCAGTTAGAGAAGGCGATACGGCTAAAGCTCAGTCATTACAGAAACTAATTATGCGTTCCCGCGCAGCTAGATTTCTGGCAATACGTCAAGTAACACAATTGAATAATGGCAAGAAAACTGCTGGTATTGATGGAAAGCTAGCCCTTAACTTTAAGGATAGATTTGAATTAGAACAAAAGTTAAAAATCGAGGCTTCAAATTGGAAGCATCAAGGATTACGCTCTATTCCTATCCCCAAGAAAGACGGCTCAACCAGGGAATTAAAAATCCCTACCATCAGCGACAGAGCGTGGCAATGTTTAGCCAAATACGCACTCGAACCATCACACGAAGCGACTTTTCATGCTCGGAGTTATGGGTTCAGAACGGGAAGAAGCGCACATGACGCACAGAAAAAACTGTTTCACAACTTAAATTCCCAAGCTAAAGGATACCAAAAACGAGTCATAGAACTCGATATATCCAAATGCTTCGATAGGATTAGCCACACTTCCATCATGAAACGGCTCATTGCCCCCAAAGCGATCAAACTAGGCATTTTTCGATGCCTAAAGGCTGGGGTAAATCCAGAATTCCCCGAACAAGGGACTTGCCAAGGTGGAGTGGTTAGCCCACTACTTGCCAACGTTGCACTCAATGAGATTGAGAGAATTGGTGAATTCAAAAACACCAACGGAGAAATCACGTCAAAATGCGTCAGATACGCTGATGATATGCTTTTCTTCCTCAAACCCAAAGATGACGCAACACAAATACTTGAAAAAATCAAAGAATTTCTAGCCGAACGAGGAATGGAAATTAGTCAACGTAAGACTAAGATAACGGCTGCGACAAATGGATTTGACTTCCTGGGGTGGAGATTTCTAGTCCAGGAAAACGGAAAGTTCAGAAGTTACCCCTCAGAGGATAACTTCAAAGCTTTTCGTCAAAAGATTAAAGCCATCATCAATAACTCTAACTATGGTGCGATAGTCAAAGCTAAGAAATTAGCCCCTATCGTCAGAGGATGGAGGAACTACCACCGCTACTGTAATATGGACAGTGCCAGAAACAGCCTCTGGCTCATCAATAACAGAGCGTTCAAGGTATTCAATAAGGAAAAGAAACAGAATCGCCACTCAGCGAAAGAACTCGCTAAGCAAGCGTTTCCATCTATCCCATACTCCGAAAACAAATTTGTAAACGTCAAAGGAGACAAGTCACCTTACGATGGGGATTTAATCTATTGGAGTAAGCGCAACAGCAAACTCTATGACAATTACACCTCTTCTGCTCTCAAAAGACAGAACCATTCATGTGCTGCTTGCGGACTAAGATTCACGAGCAAAGAAAGGGTGCATCTACACCATGTAGACGGCAACCATGATAACTGGAGACGAGACAATTTAGTAGCAATACACGAGTCTTGTCACGACTATGAACACATGAGCAAAAAGCGACAGCTAAGAGTTTCGGAAGCCGAGTGCTGGGAAACCTGCACGCTCGGATTTCACAGAGAGGGGCGAGGCATAATAGCCTCCCTCGACTCTAACAAGTCGATCATTATGGCTCGTACTGCTCCTCCTCCGAAAATTCCTAACAAAGACAAACGTTCTCGCGAGCATCTTTTTCCGACTGAAGTAGCTGCGATGGTGAAAGCTGCCAAAAAAGTTGGAAGGCACGGGGTAAGAGATTCAACTCTAATTTTAATGGCGTATCGTCATGGGTTGAGGGTATCTGAGCTGGTGGCTTTGAGGTGGGAGCAGATAGATTTTACTGATGGCACAATTTATATTAATCGACTTAAACAAGGAGTAAGTTCAACTCATCCATTACGTGGCGTTGAACTGAGGGCTTTACGACATTTACAGAGAGAGTATCCTGATTCAAATTATCTCTTTGTTTCTGAAAGAGGTGCGGTAATAGCTGCTGCTACAGCCAGAGGAATTATTGAACGTGCAGGAGTTGAAGCGGGATTATCTTTGAGCGTTCATCCTCATATGTTACGTCACGCCTGTGGATTTTATTTGGCTAGTCGAGGTCATGACACCCGAGCAATTCAGGCTTACCTGGGTCATAAGAATATTCAGCATACTGTTCGCTATACAGAATTATCTCCAAATCGGTTTCAAGAGTTCTGGATGGATTAATAGTAAAAATCGCCAAGCCTAGATATATCAATGGTTTCCAGACCATCTTGCAGGATTTTACATCCATCTCGGCTCAATGCCAATCGCACTCCTGGAGAGGATACGATCCTTGAATTGTTGGTTACTCTGATTGAAAAATTTGAGGACGAACAATATCCCATTCCCCAAGGTACGCCTCATTCGATGCTGCTACATCTAATGGATGCAGGTGGTATCAAACAAGAAAACTTAGTTGGTGTAATTGGTTCGAGAGGAGTTGTCTCAGAAGTAGTTAACGGTAAACGCAGTATCAGCAAAGCCCAGGCAAAAGCTCTAGCTGAATTTTTCTCGGTTGATGTGGGATTGTTTATCTAGAACACAGTAAATACTTGCTGAATTACTTCAGCAAGTCAGTAATCAAGACTGGTTAAGGCGCGATCTATTATGGTTCTAACCAATTCGGTTTTAGGTTTGCCCGTATCTACGCTCAACTGAGCCAGTCTTTTATTTAACGATTCGGGTATGTCCACTGTAAATCTAATGCTAGACTCTTTAGTTTTGCGATCGCTAAATAACTCCTGTTTTAAATCCGCTCCGATGCGATCGGATATTTCAGTACTGACTTGAGTATTTGCTTCAGCAAGTACTTGCTGACTTGCTTGAGTATTCATGTCATCACCAGCGATAAACTGTTTTTGGGCATCGGATAATTTTTTACGAGCCATAGTTGAAAGCCTCATCGAATAATTGACGGTAAAAGTTAGCTACTTCTTTAGCAGAACGAGTTTTGAGATCGAATAATGTCGCCCCTTGTCCCATAACATCCGCTGCTACCTGACGCTGTGGTATCTCTGCTTTGAGTAGGGGAACATCTTTATATGCCGATAACACCTCTCTGGCTTCTGCTAGCAGTAAGGTTTTTGGCACTACACGGGAGAGAAATGTATAGGCAGATGGTTTGCCACTTCTAATTTGTCTGGCTCTACTTACTGCCTTGATTGCTTGATGACTTGCTGAAATATCGGGCGCACTAGGCTGAATCGGAATGAATACTAAATCCGCTAGTAACAGAATCGTTCTCTGTACCTCTGCCAATCCCCCAGCACCATCAATAACCACATAATCTGCCGATGATGCGATTTCTGGTATTTGGTCTAGTAGAGGATCTGGTTCGGTCAGTCGATAAATCTGGGGACGGGGTATATGGTCTTCTAAATTATTAATCCAGGTGGAACTAGTGGCTTGGGAGTCGGCATCAACTAAAGCGACAGTTTTATCTTTATTCAATAGATAACGACATAGGTGAACCGCACTACTACTCTTAGTCGAGCCTCCCTTTAAATTGATGAAGGCAGTAATCATCTCTTGATGCTTGCTCATTAATTAAAGTGCTGATTTGCTGACTTACTTCAGCAACAGTAACCTACATATTAATGATTGGGAAGAGAAAGAACGCTCAGATTCTAGTTAATTTGAATCACAGTTTAATTGCTTCTGTGACAAAGGATCGTTGTTTGGAAAACATAAACCACTAGGTATGCGGTCTGGAACATAGCGAGTTAAATTAGGATCGCGTAATCCTGTTTCTAAAAAAGCTGTGAGATCGTCGAGTTGTTCTTCACTTAAATTTAATGGCTTAAACCAAACACTGAGATTACCTGAATATAAAGCTTCTTTCTTTTGTGGTTCTGCATCATTAAAATACTCAACAACTTCTCGAAGAGTTTTAAAAGAAGCTCCATGCCCATAAGGAGAGCTATCTATTAGATTGTATAGTTGGGGAACTTTAAATTTAAAATCATCTTTAGCTTTTCTAGTAATTTTTCCTCTTCCTAAGTTCAACCCACTTATTTCTTGGAAATGATCTGCAAATCCAACCGCTCTAAAATTTGAAATAGCTAAATTGGGTCCCGTATGACAGTGAATACAAGAAGAGGAAAAAAAGACTATACCACCTTTTAACTCTTTAGAAGACATAGCATCTCGGTCGCCTTTTAACCATTTTTGAAAGGGAGCTTGATTAGCAAGAATAGTTCGTTCATATGCAGCAATTGCTAAACCTGCATTTTTGACATCTTTTATCTCTGCTTTAAGATAAGGTCGATCTGGAAAAGCTTCAGCAAATAATTTTTGATATTCAGGAATAGTAGCAATAGCTGCCGTTCCCATTTTATGAGTTTTAATACCGTCTATAGCTTGAGTTTCTAAACCTTGTAATCCATATCGATTTATATAAGTTTTTTGAATGAATGGTTCTTGACTATTCATTCCGTATGTACCAGCTCTGCCATCCCAGAGCATTACATCTTGGTAAGCACTATTCAGTATAGAAGGAGCAGTAATCTTTTGCTTATCAATATTAGTATAAGAAACTTCTGAATCAGGCTTTCTATCTTGATTCCATCCCATACCACCAACACCAAATGCTAATGGTAAATTAGACTTGAATCCTGCTTCAGCAAAATGGCAGGTTGCACAACTTCCTTGTTGCCAATATTTTTGATTAGGAGGATTAATTGTCATAGCAGTTTCATGAAATAACAATTTACCTAATCTAATCTTTTCTGGCGTTAAAGGATTTTGAATATCGGTAGGAATAGCAGAAAAATTTTGTTCTTCTGGTAAGATAAAACTCTCTACTTTATTATTAGGAGAAGCTGCTTTTACTAGCTGTTTTAATTTTAGGCTAAGATAAGGACTATGTTGATTAATATTATTTCCAGTAGTTACTGTATTTAATGCTTGTGCGCTTTCTACTATGAAACAATTAACGAGTAGACTAGCTAAAAATACATTGATAGCTATAGCAAATATTCGATTGATTATCAAATCATAAAAATTAAATCTATTTTTTTTCATATTAAATCTAATTTAATTGTAAAAAATTTGCTAGTTCACTGCAATAGATATTTAATGGTACTTTCAAAATAGGTTTGTAACTATTATCTCTTTTATCTTTTACTATAAAGTCAATTAAAGGCTGGCTTTGGTTTATAGCTAAAGTATCTAATTCTTGCGTAACTAAGTTCAAGGCATATCCAGTAGTTAAATTAGTCCATTTACCCTCATGATTTTTAAATCTAACAAATACATATTCATTTTTATTTTCTTCGATTTTTTGATTTAAAATAAAAAAAATAGGAAAATCAGAGCCAAATAATCTAGCAATATCTCTAAGATAAATGCTAGTTTTTATTAGTTGCTTTTTTTGATTTTGAATTGAATAAAATTTTGGATGTCCTAAACTAATCTTTTCTACCCCTAGAGTTTTTTGGGTGGGTATCTGTAATGATAATTCTCTACTTATACTATTCTTGGTAGTAAGAAAATCTTGAGATATGAGTACATTGGCTTGAACTGCTTTGATATTAATACATATCTCAATTGTAAATATTAGTATTAAAGCGATGAAATACAATTTAATTGTATGTAATAGCTGACTTTTTCTGAATTTTGTCAAAGACATAAAAATTAACTTCATAATCTTATTCAACAGTATTTATGCTCCATTCATTAGCTACAAGTAAATCAATCACTCGCAGCTAATGAGCATTTAACACTAGCTATTTCAACAAACTTTTATGTATAAAAAGCAAACAATAAAAGCTAATTATTCAAATTATCTATGTCATAATTATCTATGTCATAATAATTTTTCTTCCAAGTATTATTATTGACTGCATTTAATGCATCTATACAAAAGTCATTAGCATGAGTATTAATCAAAACAACCTTATTATTGTTATCTCTATCTAAAGCTATTAATTGAAATGCATTTACATGTTGTTCTTGAACAAACAAGCCTCTCGCATCTGCTACTAGAAAATTATTTGCTTGAGGAAATACTTTATAATTACGACTAAGTGTTCCATTATTTCTTTCTTCCTCTGCAAACATTCCATCCAAACTAGTGGGCGTAATTGGTTCGGCTTCTCCTGAAGTATTTCGATTTGCTATAACTTCATATCTACCTGGTCTAGTTCCACTTTCCAAATTAACTCCTTCGCCAGCAGATCCCCTACTGGGAATAGGGATCGTTACTTCAATATTCTCAGTTCTCTGAACTTTATCTCGCGCCATTGGAATTATCGAATCAACAAGGGCGGCTCTTAATTGTGGATTTGTTCTCAGCCGTGCTGGTCTGTTGTTGATTGTATCAATAACACTAACTGTATTAGGATTTACTGCGTTGAAAGTTGTTGCTCTTGTAATATCAGAAGAGTGATTCCAGATAATTGAAATAAAAATTGTGCTAATGAATAAGAGCGCAATTCCTAAATTTTTAAACAATTTTAGCATTTTCATTAAAAATTAATAATTCAAATTTAAGCTTGATAAATCGTACATATTTTCCTTAATATCGCCATTTAAAACGCTATTAAGAGCATCTCTACAAAAATCATTAATACTAGCATATGGAACAATTTCTAAGTAGCTCCACCTAATTAAACAGCAAACGTTCAACTGAATAATTTCCTTGTTGACCTCGGTTTTCAAGCCCTTCAATAATTGCCAGAGCTAGATCGTATTCATCTTCAAATACATAACCACCTAATTCTTGTCGTTTGAGATGTAGCCACTGTCCTTCAATACGATTCATTTCTGGAGAATAAGGTGGAAGAAAAAATACGCTTAGACCTTGTTTGAGCCAATTTTGATGATGCTTTTTCACTAGTTTTGAACGATGTATTGAAGCATTATCGTGGACTATTATTGTTGGTTTTCCTGTCTCAAATAGTCGTTTCATTGCTCGTTCAGCCTGCCAATTCATAAAACGAAGGTAACTTTTTGCTTTATAAGTTCCAACTTTTAATGTGTATTCAAATCTCTGTTTATCCTCCCAAACTCCCATTATATTTACTCTTCTTCCTTTTCTAGTTTTTTGAGTAACTATTTTCTGTTGACCGATTTTACCGTAGCCATAGCTCAATGGACTTTCAGGACAACATCCCGATTCATCTAAATAAAGTAGAGTAATCAAATCTTGTTTTGCCCATAATTCTAGAGTTTCAAGATCCCGTTTTTTGGCTTTTTTATACTCTTGATTTTTGGCTATTGGGGGTTTTCTTCTTAATCTTTTCCAACACCAGCTTTTTTTTTTGAGTATACGACGAACTTGTTCTGCTCCTAAAAATACTTGTCTTTCTCTTGCTAATCTTTGGCTTAATTGTCTGGCACTAATGCTACGAGGCTCATTCAGCCATTTCTCTAGAACTTGCCAATCCTCGCTACACCATGTTGCTTTTTTTCCTCTGCCCGAAGCATCCCACAAACCCAATAATCCTGATTTATTCCAACGGTGAATTGTTTGTCTTACTGTTGATTCTGCCCATCCTAAGTAGTCAGCGATCGCTTTCACTGTCCACCCCCTGCTATTGAGCCGTAATACACTTGCTCTGTGTTTTGTTCTTCGAGAAACTTCTTTGGCTAGCTCTAATTCCTTTAAGGTTCGATCTTCATTAAGAGTCAGGGTTATTTTAAGTCCTGCTGGCACTGTTTAATCACTATCTCAAATACATCATTTTCTATTTTACTTTTATTTAGGTGGAACTACTTATCTGCTGAGTTTGTGGATTATAAACAAGTAAGCTAACGGCTAGTTGCTGACTACTTTGCGGAAGATTGCCAACGCTAACAAAGGTAGCAATTTCATGAATATTCGATTCATAAATTTCTACATAAAGCTCATTAGCTTGTTGGTTGATTATGGAAATTAAGTCCTCAGATGTAATTTCCATAACTTTTTTTGATTGATCTATGTATCCGATTACATAAAGTAATTGACTTGAATTACTACTAAACTCCTGAGTACTTACTTGCTTTCCTAGTGGTTTAGTAGTTCCTATGGGAAAACTAACTGACACATCTTTAGGCATGATGGATAAAACTTCCATAGCACTTACAACATATTTAAGATAATCTTGCTTGCTAAGTCCTTCAGGTGAAGCTTCTGGACTTGGAGTTGAAATTTTTGGTTGTGCTTCGGGATTTTGATTAATATTGCAAGTTTCTACTTGGTTACAAACCTGAATTATGATGTCTCCTAGTTTGTTTTTGTTTACATATCCTAATCCCGCTACAATTCCTGCTATAACAGTCCCCAGAAAGAACCAACGTCGGGTACGAGTACTATTTTGCATAAACGCTTTCCTCTCTCCAGAGACTTATATCATATGTATAGCATATGTATATCACTAAAGCTAGTTTATATAAAGTTAATCTTCACATATAAAAAAAAGCTATTATGGTCTAATTAGGAGAACATTTGATTTATAAAGTTCTATAAGTCAATTATATGAATAGTTTTGATAATTTATTACTGTTTATATAATTGATAAATATTCTTGATAGGGAATTGTCAACAGTGAATTTTTTGACGTTGGATACTTCTTCTGATTAAATTTTATATGTCAATTAACAATCAAAACGGTAACATGGGTAGAAAGCTAGTTAGCTATAGAATTGCGGAGGATATAATTGAAAATCTAAGGAAAAGAGCGGATCTTGATGCTATTTCAGTAACAGAATTGGTTAATAGATTGTTGCGTAAAGCACTAGAAAGTAATGAAAGTGAGCGTATAGCTACATTAGAGTCAGAAATTCGAGAACTAAAAAAATCGAAAGAAGCGATCAAGAATAATAGTTCTTATACCCAATGGGTTGCTGCTATACCTTCACAAGACTTATTAGAACAGTCAAATAATTTTAAAACAGAGCAACGTATTAGTAATTTAGAAATAAAAATGGACGAAGTATTGTTAGCAATAAAGCAAAGTATATCAAAAAGTAATATGGACTTGGAAGCTGATTAATTTCTTCTTTTGCTATTAAAAAGACGATCTCATAAATTAATAGTACTCAAAGTCCTTTTTTATTATCGTGCTTATAATTTTCGCTCTTTGAAAAAATCCAACCTAATTTAGATCTCTAAATTATGTGTCAACAACCTAACTTTAAAAATTTTCTTATAACTTCTAATGTTTTTCATAATGGACTGGGAAAGCACAATGTTCCATGGAGTTATTATGCAGAACAATTTCTAAAGCTTATAGGTATTGAAGGAATTAATTGGTATATATCAGAGCTAGATTTTATTTTGGCATTTGAAATACCTGAAAGATTAGGTTTATTAGGAGATAAAACATGTCAAAAAGCATGTTTAAACATACGTGAAAAGCTTAAAATTTGCCCTGTAGACCAAGAAATTCTTGAAGAAGCTAGGTTTTATAACCTTAACTTTTTTGACTCTATAAGATTAGCTTGTGCTATTGATAGAAATCTTGATGGAATTGTAACTTGGGAACCTGAATTGTTTTCACAAAATCTAGAAGATTCTCAGCAAATACAAAAGGAAAATCACGGACTAATAAAAACCAGAGCCGTTCATGATGAAGATAATCAACTAACATATGAAAGAATTTGGGTTTTTGGAGTCAGTCGGTTTTTACTGTGTTTAGATGATTTTTCTAATGGTGATCTATTGAAAGATAAACAGCAATTGACAAAATTTGTTTTAGAGAAAGTGGAAGTCATTATCGGAGAAAAAATAACCGCTACAATAATAATTAGAAATTTTGAAGAGGATTCTACTCAAGAAACCGCTGAAGGTAATAGTCCTATTGATGCCCTACAAAAAGCAATAGATCGAGGCATTAATAAATATGTATTAATACCTGAACGCCATCTTAGTTATTTCCATATCCCAGCAACCATTTTACAAGGAGCAGATGGAATTGTAGAAGTTGTAATTAGAACTGAATGTGGAAATTTAAGCTTTGAGAAAAGTTCTGAGAATCAAAACATTTTTCAAGCAGCGGGTGATGCCTACATTAAAACAATTAATTCAATCTGCGATTATTATTCTGATACTTCTATCTCTATAAGCTAATTAATATCATTATGAATTTGAATAAAATTGCAAATTTTATTCCTACCTATTTCAAATCATATTCAAACCATATCTATATTTATTTAAAATATTATCCAGCTTATTTGAATATTGAGTGCTGAAAAAATTATTGGTCTTAACTACTTGCAGTGGAGAGTCAATTTGTACTTGATGATATAGTGCAATACAGAATCGCGATGGATCGTGTCGAGAACGATAATAAATTCCGTCAGGTTTGCTAGGATGATCTTGTATAGCTTTAGACCATTGTTGAGCAATCTTATAGTTTCCAGTGAACAATCTGTTATCAGCATCTAATAAGGTTAATCCCTCTGCTGTTAAATCCACCAAAGATAAAGCATGACTGCTTTTTACTTCAGTCATACGCCGTTTTTCTAATTCTTCACTACTAATTAAGCGATACTTATTGAAACGACCGATAGTTTCTCGAAAGGCAACATACTCATCTATTCCTAAATAGAGAACTCCTTCTGATGTATCTAATCTACCTCCACCAGAATTATTGAAATAAATTGGATCGTTTTTGGATTTGTGTACTCGATAAAAAATAGTTGCTGCTGCAAAACTCTTTAACGGTAATTCTCTTCGGTCTAAATCCAATGGTGGAGGTGGATGCAACCCAGGTTTATCTTGATTATCGTTAGTCTGGTTCGTCATTGGCAAAAGCAGCAGCACTCATAACTACAGGTTTAATTTCTCCCATTCGTAATACTTCTAAAGGAGTTTTATTTTCTAAGCGAAGATTAGGATTAAGAAAGAAAGTAACTTGTGTCCAAGGATCGGCTTCTGAAAGTTGTTCTAATACAGTTTCTAATCCTGCAAGAGTTTTACCTTTATCAGTAAATTGCCACAAGGGATATACATACTTTCCTTTCCCCCTTGACAAGCCAATTAATGTTCCTCTTTGACGGCGTTGATTGACCGCTTGACGGGAAATGCCTAATATTTCTGCGATTTCTTCACTATTAGTACATCCTCCTTCTGCTTCTATCAACTGTTGCTTGATTTTCAAACCTCTAAGTTTAGCTCTTGCTAGAGGATCGCGCTTAGTTAGCAAAGATAGTGCTTCTGGTGTTTCTAATGCTGCCAACAAGACTTCGTAATTAGAATCAGCAGAAATAACGTCAGCCAAATCGCTCGAATTAGCAATTTCGATCAGCCCTTCAATCACACGAGTTAAGAAGGCTGCCTTCAAAGGTTCTTTATCACTAACTTCAATTACTTTTCCAATTGTTCTTTGAGTTGATTTTGAAGCTTTAGCAACCCCCCTTTCTAATGTATTAGCATTCATGATAATTATCCAAAAAATAAATTGTTTTATTTACCAAGTTTTCAAAGACTACTTTTAATACTTGGTAAACTGTATCTTCATGATCTCTGGGGGTAGGTTTAGTTTTAGGACGAAAAATAGGTGATTTATGGTTGACTTGTGGTTAAGATAGAAGCAAGATAAACATTTCTAGGTTGACAAAAAATTGAGTATACGATGTAAATAAAGACGCTATTCAACTCAAAATTTTATGTATGGCGCGATCTCTTAAAGTTTCTCCTCAATACATTGCTCCAATCAAACAAGCTGTTAAACGCAATGGCTTTCCCAGCCAAAAAGCTCTCGCGATAGAATTAGGATTGAGTCTATCTACTGTCAAAAGCTTCCTCAACGGTAGACCTGTCGATTATCTTAATTTTGTAGAAATTGCCGAGAAATTAGGCTTAGATTGGCAAGAAATTTCTCAAATAAACGAGGTAAAGCAACAAGCTACTATTCCAAACAATTTCTTTTCTTACGATTCTTCTTGGGTAGGTAGAGACAAGCTGATAACAGAATTAAGCCAAAATTTGCATAACTCCTATCGTTTCTTGCTGATTCTAGGTTTAACAGGAATTGGAAAAACAGCTTTAGCAGAAAGATTAGTAGTAGGATTACAAGATTTAATCCAAGGTGATTGGGATAATAAACTGCTAAGAGTCAATTTTGACAATGAAGACAAAATTACTGACTTTACTAGTGTTGCTGCCAGATGGTTAGAGAGTTTAGGAGAGAACATATCACCAGCCGAGAAAAAGCCAGAATTAATCTTAAATAGATTAGTTAGACGCTTACAAGATAATCAGTTTCTGGTACTAATTGATTCGATGGAAAGACTGTTAACAGAAAATGATGATGAATACTGGGAAAATTTCTTTCTCGCATTATTATCAGCCGAATCTTGTCAGAGTAAATTAATTGTTACTTCTCAAGACTTATCTGTTGATTTTCATAGCAAAGCTTCTCGTTACAACAATTTCTATCAACGCCATATTCTCTATGGATTAAATGAATTGGAACAAGAAGCACTATTTGAAATAGAAGGATTAGATATTAGCCAAGAGTCTGAAGATAGAGCAATTTTATTACGCCTGGGTAAAGCCTATAAAGGTCATCCTTTAGTTTTACGAGTAATTATTGGAGAAATTAACAGCCATCCTTTTAATGGAAATGTACAAGCTTATTGGAATGATGTTAATAAAAAAATAAAAGAAGTAGAGAAAGATTTAACCGAAGCTGAAGCGGGAAAAACAGAAGGTTATGATGAGTGGGAATTACACAAACTCACTCGCGAAGTTAGAAATGAAGTAAACAGAAAACGTCTCCAAGCTACATTTCAGCGTCTAGAAACTCAAGTACCAGATGCTTATATCTTAATTTGTGCTGCTTCTGTATATCG
Source organism: Waterburya agarophytonicola KI4 (assembly GCF_020640915.1). Classification (GTDB taxonomy): domain Bacteria; phylum Cyanobacteriota; class Cyanobacteriia; order Cyanobacteriales; family Xenococcaceae; genus Waterburya; species Waterburya agarophytonicola. The sequence continues at coordinate 17,922 of NZ_JADWDC010000079.1, forward strand.
TATTCCAGTAAAAAAAGAAGGTTGGTTAATGCAGTTAGCAGCATTAGTAAGGCGTGTAGAAAAACAAGTTTGTAGTCTAGAGAGACAAGAACAAGCTTTAGAAGAATTATTAAATCGTTTTCTAGTCGAAGAATCAATTAATCATAATAATAAGCGAGTTTTAGGACAACATAATTTAGTTCGTAGTGTTGCACTAGAAAATTATATAAATTTAATTCAAAAGTTGCAAGCTGAGAAGCAATCAGCATGACAGATAATTCTACAACACCAAGTCAATCACTTTTTGTTCAGTTAGAAATTAACTTAGATGAAGTTCCTATTGAACATCTTTCTAATTACGCAGCAGTAGAATATTTCTTGACTGTTGAAGATGAACCTGATTCTGATGCTACTAATTTAGAAAAAGTAAATCGATATCTCGAAGCATTTCACCATCTTTGTGAAGCAAAAGATTGGGAAAAAGCTAGCAAAATTATTTTATTTCGTCTTAACACACCTACTCAAGAAGAATTACACGCCCAACTTAAAACTTGGGGTTATTACCGTCAACAGTTAGAGTTATGCAGCAGACTGTTAAATAAACTGGATAATTCTTTAGATGTAATTTGTTTAAAAGATATAGGAGAAGCTTATTTTTTTCTAGCAAACTATCGTCAAGCATTAAATTGTCAACAGCAACATTTAGAAATTGCTCAAAAGATTAATAACCAATTAGAACAAGCTATTGCCTTAAATAATCTTGGTCTTACTTGTTATTATTTAGGAAATGTAGAGCGATCAATAGATTACTATCAACAGGCAATAAATATATCTGAAAAACTAAATAATTGTAAATTAGAAGCAACTGTCTTAGTTTGTTTATCTGATATTCACAATATTCATGGAAAATATCAACAAGCAATTGAATGTTCTCAAAAATCGCTGAATATTGCACAAAAAATTGGTTTTATTAAAATTCAAATTAAAGCACTTATGTTTCTAGGTGATACATATTTATATATTGGCAACCATCAACAAGCTTTAGAATACTATAGAAAATCTCTAACTATTGCACAAGAAATTGATAATTTTCCTGCAAAGGGAATTTTATTAGGTAGGATAGGAAATATTTTCAATTTACAGGGAAAGTATGAAGAGGCAACTAGCTACAATGAGGAGTCTTTGAATATAGCTCGTAAAACTGGCGATCTCTCTCAATCACTAGTAGCTTTGAACAACTTAGGAAATGTTTACTCTACTTTTAAAGATTATTATAAAGCAATTGAGTATCATCAAAAAAGCTTGGCTATTGGATATAAAATTCAGTATAAGATTGGACAAGGAACATCACTATATGGTTTGGGGAATATTTTTCTACAACTAGATAGGGATATTGAAGCAGAAAAATATTTACAAGAAGCATTAATAATTTTTCAACAAATAGGTTATCGCTTTGGTGAAGCTCAAACCCTCCATGATTTGGCGCAACTTCATAAAAAATTAGGTGAAGCGGGAGAGCGAAAAAAAATGGGATAGTTCGCCAGTATTAGGCTTTTGATTAGCGTTCCCGATTCTTGGATCACCAAAACTGTGCAAGACCCAATAAGTGGCGTAAAATCTTTAGAGTTAAGTGGCGTAATACAAAAGTTTTTAATTAATTATCATCTGCATCTAAATATCTGTATACGCTAGCTTTAGATAGGTTGTAATCAGCCATCAAAGTTTTAATCAGCACCCCCGACTTTCTTCGCTCTCGAAGCTCCTCAATCTGCTGAGTCGTCATTTTCCTTTTTCTGCCAAAAGCCACAC
>NZ_JADWDC010000080.1 GCF_020640915.1 Waterburya agarophytonicola KI4
CCTTTTCCTCTCTACTTTCGCAAGTCTTACTTTTCTTTTTTGTCCCGTACAGAGACTTGGGATAGATTAAAGTTTGAAGTTGAATATTCTCGTCAAAAGGGTACGACTTCTAATTCATATTTAATTCAAGCCGATAAAAGCGCATTAATCGATCCACCAGGAAAATCTTTTACACAAATTTACCTGGAGACATTAACACATCTTGACTTGCGAAAATTAGACTACATAATCTTGCAACACGTTAATCCCAATCGATTAGCAACTATCAAAGTACTAGCAGGATACGCACCCCAGGCAACCATAATTTGTTCTAAACCAGCAGTGAAAGCCCTAAAGAGTGCTTTAATGTTTCCTGCGTGGAAATCGCGAATTAAAGTAGTTAGAGACAACGATAGTCTGGATTTAGGACAGGGACACCAACTAAAGTTTATTAGTGCCACAACTCCCCGTTGGGTAGATGGATTATGCACCTACGATCCCCAAAGCAAAATTCTCTATACCGATAAGTTCTTTGGGGCGCATTTGTGCAACGAACACATCTTTGACAATAACTGGAAGCAATTAAACTTAGACCGCCGTTTCTATTTTGACTGTCTCCATGCTACCCAAACTAAACAGTTAGAATCTATTTTAGATAAAATTAAGGACTTTGATAGCAAAATATATGCTCCTGCCCATGGTTCGTTAGTTAAATATAGTCTCAGTCGCTTTAGCTATGTAATTTGAATATTAAAACTGCCAGCAATGACTGTTTAATTATTGAAGACGCTTTGGCTTATTTAGAATGTACCGTTCAAAGTTATATGCCATCGGGCGATCGCATTTTAATATATGCCGTAGTAGAGCGAGGGAAAGTACTACAAAATAATGGAATTACAGCAATTCAACATCGTAAATCGGGCAGTCATTATTGATTAATATCAGACGTCGATCCATGAAAAAACTGTTTTCTATGGATCGAGATCTTCTAAACTGTCAATGGCGATCGCTTTTTGGAATAATTGATTCAATTGTTCTAAATCTTGAATAGAGAGAATGCGATCGCGCTCTGTTTGGGGAAGATCGCCAAAACGTGTCTCTAAAGTTTTAACGATCGAGCTTTGCTGTTTTTCTACAGATATCTCTAATTTCTGTTCAATCTTAGCTATTTCACCCTGTTGACTATTAATCGTCTCGACAATTTGTTGTAAAACCCGTGCCAAAATACCTAATTCATCCGAACGCGAGGCAAAACTATCAAAATCCGCAGCAGAAAACTTACTATTCTCCACCGCAGAGATAACCGTAGCGGTTACAGCGTATAGTTCTTCTAAAGATTCGGTAGTTTGTTGATGATTTTTTTGCAGGGCATCCATCATCTGATTGTAGCGAGTGGCAATGTGTCCGTTTTCGGTAAAAGATTCTACAGGAACACGCAAACTCAAGTCGTGGGTTCTCGCTTGGAGATCCATCACCTGAAATAATTCGTAGGTATCGGTTTTGGCATCATGTTCCGAGACATTTAAGCCCAACTCTTCATCTTCAAGAGATACTCGTAAGACAAAAAATGAATTAAGCAGTTTGAGCAACAACCAGCTAAAACCAAAAGCCCAGATGCAAGCAACTGTAACCCCTAATAACTGAATTCCAAGCTGACTAAGGCGATTTAAGCCTGTGTTAATCAATTCCAATTGACCAAACAAAGCCACACAAAGCGTTCCCCATATTCCCGCCCCGCCATGAATTGCCACCGCATCCACCGCATCATCAATCCTCCAGCGTCTTAATGTTTGAGAAACTAATTGCGCTACCATTGCCCCTGTTGCCCCAATAATTACAGCTAAAGGCGTAGCTACTATATTGCAGCAGGCAGTAATTGCCACTAAACCAGCGATCGAACCATTAATTAACTCTTCGGCTTCAATACGACGGTATCGCCACTGACTGTATAAAATGGCGGTAATCATTCCCCCTACTCCAGCCATTACCGTATTCAAAATGATGCCAGGAACTTGTTCGTTCAGTTCCAAGGTACTGCCCCCATTAAAACCGAGCCAGCCTACCCAAAGTAATAATGCACCCAAGACGGCAAAAGGCAAATTTGTCCCTTGAATTTTACGGGCTTTTCCCGATGAATCAAACCTACCCTGACGGGAACCAATAATAATTAAAGTAGCCAAGCTAACTAACGCCCCTACACTATGAACTACAGTGCTGCCAGCAAAATCAATAAAGCCCAATTGTTTGAGCCAGCCTCCATCATTCCAAGCCCAATGACCAAATAAGGGATAAATAATACCTGATACTAAGATGGCAATAACTATATAGGCACTAAACTTAAGCCGTTCTGCTACTGCACCAGAGATAATCGTGGTAGCCGTACCGCAAAACATTGCTTGATAAAGGAAAAATACTGTAGCAAAAGATTGTTCTACTTGGGCTGACGGAAAAAAATCGCTAGTACCAAACCAGCCAAAGCGAGAAATACCAAACATCATGCCATAGCCAGATACCCAAAACAACGCCACAGATATGCCAAAATCGGCAATATTCTTGACTGCGACGTTGATACTATTTTTAGCGCGAGTTAAGCCCGACTCCAGGCACATAAACCCTGCCTGCATTAGAAATACTAAACCCGTACAAAGCAATACCCAAAGTTGGTTAATCGTCATTAGTTTAGTATTCTTTCCTGCCTAATTTTTTGATGTAGAGAATGATTCAATTGATAGTAACGAGCAAACTTAGGCAATTCTTCTTGATGCCCGATGACGATTAAAGTGTCTTGGCAATTCAAAACTAAAGCTGAATGGGGATGACTGATTAATTCTCCATTTTCTCGCCTCAACGCCACGACAATAAATGCTCCTTTTCCCCTGATTTTTAGTTCTCGAATAGTCCTTCCAACTAAAGATGAGTTAGCACCAAGAGTGAACTCGTCAATCTGTACTTCAATTTGGGCTAGCAAATCGTTTAAGGAATTTTGCCGATCTTTTTGTTGCAGAAAATCTGTACTAGTGGGGCGAGTAACTAGATTTGCCATTTGTACACCACTAACTGTTGCAGGTAATACGACATGATTAGCACCAGCAAGGCGTAGTTTCTTCTCCGTACTGGGTAATTCGCCCCTGGCTATAATCGATAAAGTTGGGTTTAACTCCCGCGCAGTGAGGGTAATAAAAACATTGATCGCATCATCGGGTAGTACCGTTGCCAAAATTTGAGCGCGATCAATACCAACCGCTTGCAGAACATCTTCGTTGGTAGCATCTCCTTCTTTGACTAAAAACCCCAGATCTTCAGCTAAGGCAATTCTTTTTTGGTCGCTATCTATAATTAGAAATGTCCGAGATGCCTGGGCTAACTGCTTTGCCATTACCTGAGCAATTCTGCCAAAGCCGCAAATTATCACATGATTTGACAGATTGGCGATCGTATTTTGCTTGCGTTGGGCATCAAAAGCACGGGTAATTTCTCCTTCTGCAACCATCTGTACAAAGCCTCCTACAATATATAACGCTGATGAAGTGCCAGCTAAAATCACAAAAATCGTAAAAATTTTCTCTGGTGCGCTGTCTAAAGGCTTTACTTCTCCATAGCCCACCCCAAAGATGGTGATTACCACCATGTAGACAGATTCTAATAATGTCCAGCCAAAAAAAATATAGCCAACAACCGCAATAATAATAGTCAGAATAAAAAATGCCGTTCCGATCGCAACTTTAATAAAGGAATTGTGCATTCTATTCAGGACATGATTGAGAAATTGATAATTATTGCTGTTAAAGGTTATCTAATCTCAGTCTGGAAGCGCATTTTGTGCTTAAAGATACTATTCAAAGAAATAACTGTTCTCGTAGTTGAAATAGCGATCGCACATATTCAGATCGATATTTAATTCAGGCTTGGCGATCGCTATTTATCTGGAAGGGGTGTAAAATTTTAACCAACCCTGTCGGTTTACAAATATCCTAGAGCGGAAATTCAGCAAAAATAATTAAAATGGAAGCTTACACATGGAAATAAAAAAATTTAGATAAAAAGTGGCTATCTATACCGACAATAACAAAGGTGTTGAAATAACTCTTGAACCAGGTGAATCTATTTCTGCCGAACCTAGTGCATTTTGCTATAGTGACGGATTTATTACAGCTAAAACCACTACGGGTGGAATTATGTCAGCAGTTAAAAAACTAGTAACCAAAGAAAAGTTATTTCAAGTTTTGTGGACAAATAAAGGGGATAAACCTGGAAGAATTGGGTTCGCCAGTCCATATTTAAGCACTATTGAAGAAGTCGAAGTGTCTCCAAACTATAGTTTGATAGCCCAAAGAGGTGCTTGGCTAGCCTCCGATCCTACGGTAAAGCTAGATGTCACCATGAATTTAGGAATGAGTGGCTTTCTTGGCGGAGAAGGTATCATTTTTCAGAAGTTTACGGGAAGCGGGAGGGTATTTATCACCGCAGGAGGAGATCTAAAAGCAATTAATCTCGAAAGAGGTGAAACTTTAAATGTTGATACTGGATGTATTGTTGGTTTTGCAGAATCGATCAAATACGAGGTCAAATTGGCAGGAGGTATATTTACCTCTATATTCGGCGGAGAAGGTCTTGTTTTAGCTAAACTAAACGGCCCTGGTATAGTAATATTACAAACCCATCCCGAAAATGTTATTAACAAAGTAGTCTCATCAGGCTCAACTCAAACATCGGCTAATTTTTCTAACATAGATCTCAGTGATGGATTGCAAGCCAATGAATTGGGAACGATTGCCCGTAACATTTTTGGCAATAGAGAATAAACAGAAACTACAGTCTAAACTGCATCCGCACATTACCTACATAGATATTAGTAATGTTAATCTGTAATTTAAGTAACAAAATATACATTTTTTTGATCGTCAACCAGATAAGTTAAAACGCATAAGAAATTCGAGATGGCTTCTAGGGTTCCGATTTATAGCAATGCTAATAAATGCTGGTCCGAGAGAAGCAGGCTACTTAGAACGGTAATTATTAAGTAGCTCCACGGAGGGACAAAAGCCCGGGAGGATTCGGCACTTGAAATAGAGTGGCGATATTCTTGGGTTTTTGCATTTGAGCTAAATTTCCAGAGGAATGATCTAATGAGCGAACAATCTCCATTTCAGCCACCAGATAGCGAAGCACAACGAGCTTTAGAAAAGGAACGTCAGCTACCCCTCACAGGCTGGCAACAGGAAGTAGATAAAGGCTTGGAGTATGGTTTAGAAGCAGCCGAAAGTATTAATGACAGAACTATTTCTACTTTTTCCCGAGGGGAATTACCCCATTATGCAGGGATTAATACCTTCATGAAAGCCCCCTACTTAGAAGATGTCAATCAAGTAGGCAATTACGACGTAGCAATTGTTGGTGTTCCCCACGATTCTGGTACTACCTATCGTCCTGGTACTCGTTTTGGACCTCAAGGTATTCGGCGAATTTCCGCTTTATATACACCCTACAACTTTGAATTGGGAGTAGATTTACGAGAACAAATTACTCTGTGTGATGTGGGAGATATCTTTACCATTCCTGCTAACAATGAAAAGTCTTTCGATCAAATCTCTAAGGGTGTTGCTCATGTCTTCAAATCTGGAGCTTTTCCGATTATTTTAGGGGGAGATCATTCTATCGGTTTTCCAACTGTCAGGGCAGTGTGTCGTCATTTAGGGGATAAAAAAGTCGGTATTATCCACTTCGATCGCCATGCAGATACTCAAGAAACAGACCTAGATGAGAGGATGCATACTTGCCCTTGGTTTCACGCGACCAATATGGCAAACGCCCCCGCTAAAAATTTGGTGCAAATGGGCATTGGTGGTTGGCAAGTACCGCGCCCAGGAGTCAAGGTATGTCGGGAAAGAGCGACCAACATTTTGACCGTTACCGATATTTGCGAAATGGGTTTGGATGCTGCTGCTGATTTTGCTATAGAAAGAGCTACAGACGGTACAGATTGCGTTTGGATCAGCTTTGATATTGATTGCATCGATGCAGGCTTTGTTCCTGGCACTGGTTGGCCTGAACCTGGAGGATTATTACCTCGCGAAGCTTTATATTTACTTAAAAAAATTGTGCAAAATACTACTGTGTGCGGAATTGAAGTAGTTGAAGTTTCTCCTCCCTATGACGTTAGCGATATGACTTCACTCATGGCAACCCGCGTAATTTGTGACACTATGGCGCACCTAGTTGTATCGGGACAATTACCAAGAAGAGAAAAGCCGACCTACATTCACGAAGAAGCCCAAGTAGTCGATCAACCTTGGAGCTAACAAGGGATCTAAATGTAATGTACAAATTATACAATTTTCTTCCTTCTGGAAATGGTTATAAAGTTCAGTTGTTGTTGAATCAGTTAGAGATTCCTTGGGAATTAATCGAACTAAATATTTTAAAGGGAGAAACGCGATCGCCTGATTTTTTAACCATGAATCCTAACGGAAAAATTCTTTAAATTGAGAGCATCCCACTATCAAAAAAACAGATAAATGATGGCTAACTATGCACGAAACTGATATGACTAAAGCTTTAATCTTAACGGTTAAAGATTGGTACGAATCTCAATCCGAACAGCCAAAAATAGACAAAATTCATCTTGTGGTTGGGCAGTTTACCTGTGTCGAACCCGTTAGTTTGCAGTTTGCTTTTGAAGTCCAAACTCGTAACACTTTTTTAGAAGGTGTCGAACTAGCGATCCGAGATATTCCTCTAATTGCTTTTTGTCATGGTTGCCAACAAGAATACAAACCCGAAATAGGTCTGCAATATAGCTGTCCCGATTGTAAATCTCCGATGGAAGATATTCGTTCGGGCAGAGAACTAAAAATAGATCGCATTGAATATTCAGCCCAAGATTCCATTATTAATTGTTAATTATTCATTTAAAAAATCATGCACCAAACATTTGACGCTGCTATTGAACTAAATTTGCTCCACGCTAATCAAGAAGGGGCAAACCATAACCGAGAACACTTTGATCGCTGGGGAATTACCTGTCTCAATATTATGAGTAGTCCTGGGGCTGGTAAAACTGTTCTTCTTGAACAAACTTTAGCTGCATTAAAAGATAAATTCGGGATTGTAGTTATTGAAGGAGACATGACCACGGAACTAGATGCCGATCGCTTGCGTAAATACGACGTTCCAGTGATTCCCATTAATACGGGACGTTCTTGTCATTTGGATTCCAAAATGGTAGCAGGAGCGATTCATACCCTAGAACATCAATATAATCCGCAAGATTTTGATTTGGCTTTGGTAGAGAACGTTGGTAACTTAGTTTGTCCTGCGGAATTTGAAGTAGGAGAACACGCTAAGGTTGCGTTACTTAGCGTTACCGAGGGAGAAGATAAACCCTTGAAGTATCCTGTAATGTTTCAAGAAGCAGATTGCTTGTTGATTACCAAAACCGACCTCGCACCCTATTTAGATATCGACCTCGATCGCATTGCTAATAACGTACGGCAAATGAACAAAGATGTAACTATTATTTATCTTTCAGGCAAAACAGGGGAGGGTTTACAAGAGTGGTTCGATTGGTTAGGCGATCTCGTTACTACCAATCAAGCTAACCAATTTGCAGTTCCAGTTTAAGAGTTTAAGTTTAAAAGTTTAAGTTTAAAAGTCTAAGTTTAAAAAAGTGGGGCAGAAGTTCCAGTTCACCCCCACAAATATTAAATGTAAAAAGGTCAAAATAGACCAGGAGTTATTATGACAGAAAAGCTTCTTTTCTGGGGAATTATACTATTTTTAGTTGCTACCCTAGCCATTGGTATGTGGGCAGCAAAACAAGTCAAGGGAGATAGTGAAAACTATCTAGTTGCTGGACGAGGATTGGTCTTACCATTGGCAGCAGCAACCTTGATGGCACAGTCGGTAGACTCTAATGCTACCTTAGGTAATACAGACTTGGTTGCCGAGTTTGGTTTCTGGGCTGGGGCATCTCTACCCATTGGATTAGCACTATGTTTGTTATTAGCGGGATTATTTTTCGCTAAACCAATGAACCGTATGGGATTAATCACCATTCCAGATTTTTATCGAATTAAATACAATCGCTTAACCGAAGTAATAGCATCTCTATTGATGGTATTGAGCTTCTCCTTCTTGCTAGCTGGTAACTTAGTGGCAGGGGGGTATATGTTTGAAACTTTTCTCGGCACAACTTATACAGCAGGAGTAATGCTACTGGCGATCGTAGTTTTTATCTACACTGCTAGTGGAGGATTATTTGCTGTAGCCTATACCGATGCCATTCAAGTCGGCATTGCTTTTATTGGTTCTTTGGCTTTATTGGCTTTTATTGTGAGCAATTTTGGGATCGATCTTGCTACCGATACTGGGCCATTCGCTATGGCACAATTGAGCGATCCTAGTGCGGGGGCTGTAATTAATTGGGCAACTTTATTAGCTTTAGGTTTGGGCAACCTGGTGGCGATCGATTTTATGGCACGTATTTTCGCCGCCAAAAGTCCTGAAACTGCTCAGAGAGCCTGTTTTATTGGCAGTGCTGGCACTTTAATTATTGGTGTTCCTTTTTCTTTAATCGCTTTATCTGCCTCTCAAATTCTGGCTGATGCAGGAATTACCCCAGAAGGGCCAGTTCTTTTTGCTTTACTAACTGATATTGCACCACCCCTGTTGGGATTGCTAGTTATCGTGGCAATTCTTTCTGCCTCTCTTTCTACTGCTGATGGGGCAATTCTCGGGACTTCTTCAGTAATTGCTCATAATATTATTGGTATTCGTTCTGACGACCACAATGCAGCAGGGGACAGATTGCTCTTAATTACCCGTGTGATGGCTTTTGTCATTACGATTATGGGAGTCTTTTTCGCCCTAAAAGTTCCTGCAACAGGTGTTTTATTATTACTTGCTTTCGATCTTAGTTTTGCAGGTTTAGTTGTACCTTTGGCTGGAGGACTTTATTGGCCTAAAGCGACTTGGCAGGGCGCGCTATCTTGCATTATTTTAGGTTCTTTAACGCGATTGATTTTCTTTGTGCTAATGCCTACCGCTTTTGGCATTGATAATACTTTGCTATATATTCCTAACAATATCCTGTCTACGGATTTTGATGGCTTTCCCACTCTGATCAGCCCCTTGGTAGGATTGGCAGCATTTATTATTGTCTCGATGATGACAGGGAAAAATCAGGCGACAAGAGAGCGCGTGGGTTCTAGAGAAAGAGAGAAACAAATGTATCGAAGATAGAATCTTAAAAGCCTAAAGCTCTACTATGGATAGCCTCGAAGCGACTAGGGTCGCTTCTTATCAATTCAAATCTTAACTAGCTGGTAGAGCAACTTGCTGTTTGGGAGTAGCTTTTTCCAAGAGCAAATGTCTAATTAATCTAGCTGCCATTTTTTGTGCTAATCTTTCAGCTACCTGTTGTCCCATTTGCTGAGTTTCTTGCTTGCTAATTATTTTTCCAACTACAGAAATCAAACGAGTCGGATCGAATCCAGGAGTCTGCTGAAGGATACCAATAATATTCCGTAGATGGGTCATAGTATAAGAGTCTTCTCTAAATTCTACGGGAGTTTCTCGCACCGCCAAACCAACTTGTTGGCGGAAAGCAGTAGAAAGATTAAATATAGTCTTGCGTCCAAAACTATCAATTACGTTAACTAATTCATCCGCAATTTTCTCGCGAATAAAAATCCCGCGATCGCTATATAAGTAATCAATTGCTTGATCTACCAACCCATCAAAATCATAATCTCTAGAGTCTGTGGCATTATTGAGCAGGTTTTCTAGACGATGCCAACGAAAGCCTTCTTCTTTAAATAACAAATCTTTGAGAGACGCTCTCAATTCTGGTGCGGGGTCGGTTAACAAACGTTTGGCTATATAAGGGTAGGCTTTACTGAGTACCTTAAATTCTGGATCTACACCAATAGCAATACCTTCTAGAGTGACCATCGAACGAATAATCAAAGCATAGTAAGCAGGTACTGTAAAAGGAAACTCATACATCATCGCCGACATTTGATCGGTAATACTTTTAAAGTTTAATTCTGCTACCGTCGCACCTAAAGCATTGCCAAAAACATTAGCTAAAGCTGGAATAATAGGCTCTAAGTTGGTATCTGGAGTGAGGAAATCTAATTTTACGTAATCTCTTGAAAGTGCTTCAAAATCTCGGTTTACCAGATGAACTACGGCTTCAATCAAACCATATCTTTGATAGGGCTTTATTCGGCTCATCATACCAAAATCTAAGTAAGCCAATCTCCCATCTCTCATCGCTAACAAGTTACCAGGGTGAGGATCTGCATGGAAAAAACCATGTTCTAGTAACTGTCTGAGGGAACATTCTACCCCAACTTCTACTAAGTGGGTTGCATCAATTCCCTGGGCTTGAACCGCATCTATATCGGTTAACTTAGTCCCAGTAATCCACTCCATCGTCAGGACGCGATTAGCTGTATATTCCCAATAAATTTTAGGTACGTGAATTTCTTCGATATAACCATAAAGTTCTCTAAATTTATCGGCGTTGCGCCCTTCTTGGTTATAGTTGGTTTCTTCAAAAATACGTTCGGCTAATTCGTCAATGATGGCGCGTAGATTAGAACGTACCACTTTGACATTATCCTGCACAAAACCAGCTAATAAGCGCATGATATATATATCTAGGCTAATACGACGATTCAAACCAGGACGCTGTACTTTAACAGCTACTTCTTCTCCTGTCTTTAATCTACCTTGATAAACTTGTCCCAAAGATGCTGCTGCAATAGGATCGGGAGAAAGTTCGGCATATATTTCTTCTGGTCGTTTGCCTAATTCCTCTTCAATAAAGCGAAAAGCTACTTCGTTAGAGAAAGAAGGAATTTTATCTTGTAACGTGGTCAACTCTTCTAAATAAGATGGAGGAACGACATCGGGTCTAGTAGAAAGAGCCTGACCAATTTTAATATAAGCAGGTCCTAATTTAGTCAGAATTTTAATTAACTGACGCGCTCTTTTCTTCTGTTTGAGAAGAGAATTTCCTGTAAGATTGTCGAGCCATATTCCTAAAGCAAAACTCGTAAAGGGAAAGACAATGGCGATTAATCTGACCAATACCGCAAAAGGACGGTGACGATATCTGGCGTTATTAGTTTCTGGGTTGTAACGCCAGTCCGCATTTGGTTCGTCGTATGCCAATTCGGTATCTTCGTAGGTATCGATCGTCTGGGATGGAACTTGGATAGTGTTTACTGTAGATAATGTCTGTTGAGGCATGGATTTAAGACTGACGCTGACAACTTTGTAAACGATTGTAACAAGATATTGAGTAAAACAACTCTATCTACAGATTAAAGTTTCACTAGTGATTTTGAAAATTGAGTATTACCGTACGACGATCGTCGGGCAGATCGTTGTAACTTTTTATACATTATTTGATTGCGGATTATAACGATTGATATCAAAATTAGAAGTTAAGTTACGTTAGCAATTCCCTTTAATTAAATGGATACTATGATTACTAAGTCGGTTTTAATGGGAAACAGCCATTAGAAGTAATGGGGAAAGATTGGTGTAAATCCAACGCTGTCCCGCAACTGTGATGAGGTTTGTAATCAGATTAAGAATGTTATAAATCTTTTAGTCAGGATGCCCGCCGAGCGATCGAGACAACCCATTAAAAAATCTGCGAGGTACAGATGGTTATAGCAAATTCTTTTCAACCCAGTCTAAATAGGCTTCAATTGCCACCCTTACCCCATGCTAGACCATTACTAGCGATCGGACACGGTACGAGAAACGAACGTGGCAGACAAACCTTTATTGATTTTGTCGAAACATATCAGAATTTGGATACATCTCGTCCTGTAATACCTTGTTTTTTAGAACTGACTAAACCCACAATTCAGCAGGGAATAGAAGCCTGTATCGAACAAGGTTATACAGATATTACTGCCTTGCCTATATTACTATTTGCAGCCAGACACAATAAATTCGACGTTACCAATGAGCTAGATCGAGCTAGACTGCCATATCCTCAATTAAACCTTAATTATGGTCGCCACTTTGGGATTACCCCTAAGATAATTGAATTGTGGCGCGATCGCTTGGCAAAATTAGACTTACCCGAACACAATCCTAATAATATCTCTCGTGAAGATACGGTACTATTATTTGTCGGTAGAGGTTCGAGCGATCCCGATGCTAATGGAGATGTTTGCAAACTAGCGAGAATTATTTGGGAAGGAAGCGGTTATAAAACTGTAGAGACTTGTTTTATTGGTATTACCCATCCCCGTTTAGAAGAAGGTTTCCGTCGGGCATATCTGTATCGGGCTAAACGGGTTATTGTCTTGCCTTACTTTTTGTTTACGGGTACTTTAATGGAGAAAATCCATAACATCACCGCACAGCAACAAGAGCAATATACTGAGATTGAATTTGTTTCTTTACCCGAAATGGGAATTGCTTCTCAATTGTTGAATGTAATTCGGGAAAGAGAAATTGAAGCCCAACTCGGACAGGTAGCCATGAATTGTGAGATGTGTAAGTTTCGTCTTGCAGCAGTGGAAGAGCACGGACACGGACACGGACACGGACACGGACATCATCATCACAGTAATGAAGATCCTTATGCCAAGTTAGAGAATTATCATCAACGTATTTGGAAAACACCCTAGTACTGCTGTGGATGAGTAATGAGTAATGAGTAATGAGTAATGAGTAATAAGTAACGAGTAACGAGTATTGATTTATCAGCCTGGATAGATTATTTAATAGGAGGGAGACTCCCACAATTGTTATTTATATTTACTTATTTTTTGTAAAAAAATATCCTTGTGAAGTCTCCCCGTCATGATGTGATGCCAAAGCCCAAACTTCTATTTCTCGGGAACAAATTTGAGAGATACTCCATTCATACAGTAGCGTTGACCAGTAGGTTTGGGTCCATCACCAAATACATGACCCAAGTGTCCGCCACAGCGGTTGCAATGTACTTCAGTACGAGTCATAAATAGAGAGCGATCGACAGTGGTATCAATAGCTTCTTCTAGAGGTTGGTAGAAACTAGGCCAACCCGTACCACTATTGAATTTAGTTTCAGAATTAAACAAAGGTTGCTCGCAACCAGCGCAAACATAAGTACCTGTCTCGTAGTTTTTGTCTAAAGGACTCGTTCCTGCTCTTTCTGTACCATGTTTCCGCAAGACTTTAAAAGCTTCGGGAGAAAGAATTTCTTTCCATTCCTGTTCGGTTTTTTGAACTTCGTATTGATTTTCTGAGGTTGCCATAATTGTTGAATTAGTAATATGTAAAGAATTGCAAACGATCTTATTATGACGCGAGTTCGCTACACCGAGTCAATCGTTAGAAGTAATTTTAATTCCCTACTTTTAGACTACTTGGTTTGAAACTAAGAGAATTATTGGACTCAGGTGTATAGCGATTAAAATAGACTGGTTTAAAAGTAGATTTTGCCCACAACCACCAAATTTCAGAGTAGGAATAAGGATTGTCGTTAGTAAAATATTCAGGGGCAATTTTTTTAACTTTTGGTAGATGTATCCAAGGTATATTGGCAAAGGTATGATGTTCGTCGTGATAGCCAGTATTAAAAAAAGGAATATTAGTCCACCGATAAGTAGAGTAGGTTTTACCATCCCGATAAATATTATGTTCGGCAATGGATTGACCTTTAAAAGTTATACCCCAATTGCCTACCATTAAAGTTAAACTCCAAAACAAATATAAGGCAGCTTGCCAACTGATGTAATACCAGGCGCAAGTATAAAGAAATATACTGGTGCTAATTAACGCAATATTGAGGGATGGTGATTTAAAAGCAGACTGTATGTTACGCGACTCCGCAGGTGCGATATTAGCGATTATTAAGTCCGCCAAAACTACTCCCCCAGGAAATAGATGCAATAGGGATTCTCCCCAACGCAAATAAGCATTAGAACTACGGAAGTGAGCTTGTTTTTTGTCCCACCACTCATAATCTTGTTCGTAGTCATTGAGATGTCTGTGATGAGATTTCCCATGTTTGCCAACGTAAGTTAAAGACTTGCCAAAAGATAGGGAACCCAACTCAATAATAAACAGAGTAACTGCATTGCCTAACTTGCCTTTAAAAACGAGGTTGTGGGCTGCCTCATGAATGAAAACCGATAGAGAATGTAGGACAAATTGCCCCAAAAATAGCGCAATCAAACCGATCTGCCACCAAGATAAATCTTTAACTAACCAAGCAAGAGACCATTGAAGGATGACTAAAGCGATAATGAAAACTATTGATAGAGGATAGTTACCAAAATATTGTTTAATTTCAGGATGATCTTGAAGTATTTTTTTACTTCGCGAACCGTGCCACTGGCGATCGCTTGACATAAATTGTAATAATCAAAAATGCAAAGTATCAATAATACCCTACGAATATCGATTATTGCATCTGATAATTAATTAGATCTCTAGGCTTAATTGCCCCTTTTTCCGTGATAATTGCGGTAATAAGTTCGGCAGGAGTAACGTCAAAAGCAGGAGTATAGAAGTCTGCGCCTTTGGCACAGACAGAACTATTATTTATTTGGAATATTTCTGTGGCATCTCTTTGTTCGATAGGTATAAGACTGCCATTAGCAAGGTCAAAATCAATTGTGGAGAAAGGTGCAGCGACGTAAAAGGGAATATCATGGGCTTTGGCTGCGATCGCGACTGAATATGTGCCAATTTTGTTGGCAGCGTCGCCATTGGCTGCAATGCGATCTGCCCCCACTACTACCATGTCAATCATGTTTTGTTGCATGCAGTGGGCTGCCATATTGTCGGTAATTACCGTCACGGGAATCTTTTCTTGGACGCATTCCCAAGCGGTTAATTTTGCTCCCTGGAGGCGAGGACGAGTTTCATCGGCATATACCCTTTCGAGGCGATTTTCTCGCCAGGCAGAACGAATTACGCCCAATGCAGTGCCATAACCTGCCGTAGCTAAAGCCCCCGCATTGCAATGAGTTAGAATTCTCAGCTTTTCTGGAGTATGGGGTAAAACTTCTAAACCAGTATCCCCGATCGCCTGACAGGTAGCTAAGTCTTGGGCTTGAATATTTTGTGCTGTTTGTAAAAGAGTATGTTTAATTTCCTCGACTGTGCCAGTTTCTTCATATGCTGTTCTTAACATTATGGCGATCGCCCAAAATAAATTAACTGCGGTAGGACGAGTTTGGCGTAACAAGTCCGCTACTCCTTCTAAGTGCTTCAGAAATTGAATGCGTTGAGTAGCTATGTCGTCAGATAGATCTTTTATATCTATTTCTGTCGCCCCCAAATACATTCCATATGCTGCTGCAACTCCAATTGCTGGCGCACCGCGCACGATCATCGTTTTAATCGCTTCTGCCATATCCCCACTACGACTGATTAGAACTCTACTATATTCTTCTGGCAAACGAGTTTGATCGATTAAGGATACGCGATCGTTTTGCCAAATAACGGGATAAATTTGATTGGAATTGGAGTTCATAGAAAGGTTGCTGTAGGTTTTAAAATTTGTTCTTATTTGTTTTTATTTATTTTGATATAGACTGCGAGGATCTAGAGCATCTCGCAAACCATCTCCTAATAAATTAAATGCTAAGACAGTCAAAATGATCAATAGAGCAGGAGGAATAATTAACCAAGGTTGCAACACTAAAATAGATGCATTAGTGGCGTTCGATAAAAGATTGCCCCAACTAGGATCTTTAGATTGAATACCCAACCCAATCAAACTCAACACCGATTCTGCGATGATAAAGCCAGGGACGGCTAAAGTGGCAGAAATAATTATATAAGTTGCGGTTTGAGGTAGTATGTGGCGGGCAATAATATAAAAAGGATTTGCACCCATCGCATTTGCTGCTTGTACAAATTCTTGTTCTTTAATCGATAATACCTGTCCCCTGATTACCCTTGCTAGTCCAGACCAACTAATAAAGGAAGTAATTAGAACGATTAACAAAAATGTCTGCGCGCTACTCAAACCAGGGGGAAGTACTGAAGCTAAAGCAATTAAAAGATATATACCAGGGATAGTCATCAATACTTCTACTATTCGCATCAATACTGCATCTATCCAACCCCCAAAATAGCCAGAAATACCACCAACCATCATACCCAATGGGAAAGATATAGAAATCCCCGCCAGTCCAATAAAAAGGCTAATTCTACCGCCAAACAACAGGCGACTAAACAAATCCCTGCCTTGTTCGTCCGTGCCAAGGATATTTATTTTACCGTCTCCCGAAGCTCCAAATAAGTGACGTTTCAGGGGTATACCAGGAAATATGGTAGCTGATTCAAATTTGGGGGGAAAGGGTAGGGAAATTTCCAATAAATTATAAGGATTTCCCGTGACAAATAACCCCAGAGGAGCAGGATTTTCTCGGTCGATAATTAACAGGCGATCGCCTGTATTGATATCGGTTACACCTTGAGTTGTGGGATAAACATAAGGTGTCGTTAATTTTCCTGTTGAGTCTTGCCAATGTATGGCGGTAGGAGGCAATAACGAACCATCTTCCTGAGAGGTATAAGGGGAATAGGGGGCAATGAAATCAGCGAAAATAGCCGAAAGATAAAAGATAATTAATATTGTCGCTCCAAAACGTGCCAAGGAGTTTTTCTTAAGTTTTTGCCACCAATTCATACATCTCTCCTCATTGTTTATGATTCATTAGCTCATAACTGGACTTACTTTAGCTTTATACAATAATTTATCTTCTTGTTTATAGCCGACATAGCGTACTTCTACCACTTCTCCGATTTGGGCAATGCCTTTAATTAATTGATGATACTGGGGATCGTAGGGGATTTTTTCTCCTACCCTAGCAATAGTCTCTACATCCCACTTTTTTAATAGTTGTTCTACTGGCTCGACTAAAGCCACTAGCCTGGCTGCGGGTAGGCTAGGATTTTTGTGGACAGCCATGACAGCCGTAGGCCATTGTAACAGCCAAGATTCTATAGTTTCCAAGCTAGATTTCTGAAACTCTGCTTCTAGAAATTCCTGTTGTTGGAGCATCTCTTGCTGAAGTTTTTGATACTCTTGTTGACAAGCAGCTAAAGCATCGCTATTTTCCGATACCTGTGGCTCGACTTTGGCAATAGGAGATTGTTCGCTAAAGGTTTCAATAAAGCTATCCATAGATACATTTAATGCTTTGGCAATACGAGCGATCGCACCTACTGATACATTTAAGATTAGACCCCTTTGGATTCTAATTATGGGCAATCTCGGCACCCCTGCTATGGTACTTAATTGGTAAATATCGGTTATATTTACTTGTCTCATCAAATCTTGTAGCAGTTGCCTATTAGTTTCATAGGAATATTGATTCATTATTCGTTGAGAAAAACAATTATTTTTGAATATCTAACAGCTTACATCAAGAATAAACAGATAAAGTCTACAAATAAAAATATATCCACATAAAAATTATTATTTCGTGGCTATCAAGTTGAATTACGAGTAATAATATTAAACATGAGAAACACTTATAAGTTAAATATTAATCGAGCTGTATCTACGTAAAATTAATTAATATTAAATACATGAAAGCTAGTCAACTATTAAAGTTTTACGAGCAAGGTTATCGAGACTTTACAGGAGTAGATCTCAAGGGAGAAGATCTTTCGGGGGTGATGCTAATTTCCGTAAATCTAACGGGTGTCAATTTGATAGGAGCTAACTTAAGTCGAGCTTTCTTAACTAAATCAAACCTCAGCCGTGCATCTCTAAATTGGGCAAATCTTAGCTATGCAAAAATGAGCGAAACCAACTTAGAGGAAGCAGATTTGACTAAAGCCAATTTGAAGGGAGCTTTTATGGTTAAATCTCAGTTAATGGAAGCCAAACTTAGCGGTGCGGATCTTTCTTATACTAATCTTCGAGGTTCTAATTTACTAGCTGCCAACATTTGTGGAGCTAAACTACAAAAAGTTAATTTGAGACAAGCTAATCTGAATAAGGTTAACTTTAATTGGGCAAATTTACATAAAGGGAGATTATCGGGAGCGCAACTACAAAATACTTCCTTAACAGATGTTAATCTTAGTCAAACATTTCTCATTGATGTCGATTTGAGTGGTGCAGATTTAACAGGTATTAATCTCAGCCAAGCCAAGCTAGCTAGAGCAAACTTAAGCAATACAAACTTGAGCAATGCTAATTTGAGAAATGCTCGACTCAAAGAAGTTGATCTTAGTTATGCCAACTTAAAAAATGCTAATTTGGTCGATGCTAGGTTAAAAAAAGGTAACTTAAGTAATGCGAATTTGACTAATGCAGATTTGACCAATGCAGATCTATGCCATGCTTCTTTTAAACAAGCAGATTTAAGCTATGCCAATCTGATGGAAGCAAATTTAGAAAATACTGATTTTGAATTAGCAATTTTACACAATACTATTTTAGATAATTCTCACTCTAAGCGAAATAAATCCCGAGAGAATTGCTCATCTTATTCTTTTCAAGAAAATGTTCAAATAGCATAAGGTTAAGCGATCGCGATGATCGAATTGCTATAGACAATTTTCTAGAGTATAAACGAGACAAGAACTATCTCTTTTAAATGCTCAAACTTCTATGCTTAAATTTCGTCTGTGGCAACTACGTAAGAGCATTCAGTCCAACTCCCAAACTAGCCTTAGTTCTAAAAGAGTAAACATCGCAGTCGAACAAAAGTCTACCCGCATTATTAATTTGGCTGGGTATGTAATCTTATTTTTAGTCTTATTAGATCGATTATTTTTATTATCTTCCTCCCAGTTTTTCGATCCCAATTGGGCATACAATACGGCGGGTAATTTAGTCGATAATGTTTGGGGTCTTTTATTGGGGACTCTCTTGATTTTTTATCGTCGCGACCAAGACTTGATCAAGCCCATAGAGTATAAATTTTTATCCTTTTTGTCTTGGTTTATTTTAATTATTGGCATTAGCTATTTTCTAATTACTCCCATAATTCTAGGCAATGCCTTTCGCATCTATCGTACTGGTCAAACCCAGGTTATTAGTCAGGTAGACTTGCAAAAAACTCAGATTCAAGACTATACCCAAAAACTAGAGGGAGCCACACCAGAACAACTCAATGCTTTGTTGCAAAACTATCAGCAGCAAAATTCTCGGGCAGAAGTAAAGACAACAGAGCAATTAAAAATAGCATTGGTCAACCAAGCTAAACAGACACAACTCAGAAATCAAACACAACTCGAAACGACATTTAATCAACAAACCAAGGCTTTAATAAAAAGCACAACCAAATGGTTGATTGGTGCGATTATTTCTGGTGTATTTTTTGTTTTGACTTGGAGATATACAGCATGGACGAGAGTGGGATACTAAAATGACTGTGATTCCTTCGGGCAATAAACTGAGTTTTGATGACCATCGTTTTTGGCTCTCTACCATTGCGGGATTGTTAATTGCCTTCAATTTATGTTTGGTGGGTTATAGTTCGATCTACTTATTATTTTGGTGTGCTGCACTATCGATCGCCTGGCGCAGAAGAAATCAGCTCAAATTTGAAAGCGATCTAGTTTCTAAGCTTAGACGTATTTACATTGCATTAACTAAATCACCTTTATTTTTTAA
>NZ_JADWDC010000081.1 GCF_020640915.1 Waterburya agarophytonicola KI4
GATAATGGTTAATCTTAATTACTTTAGACTGTTTTGGCTTAACCGAGAAGTATTGTGACCCTGTGGGCTTTTCTAACAGCATCTATCATCCCATCAATACTAAAGGTACAGTTACAGGCGTATTGCGCTCTAGTCTTACCAGGAGTCTTAAATTGTAAATAGATACCGCTTTTCTTTTTAGCTAAACCAACCCCTCTAGGCGTTTGTTTCTTGTAGACTTCAAAATCTTTTTGTAAAGTTTCGTAACCTATCTCGTATGTATAATCTTTACTCACTTTTTACTCACTTTGCTTCAAAACGTTAGCGAGTAAGTGTTTGAGTCAACGCCTTAGCGTTAGCACAAACAGAAGCTAAGAGTTCGAATCTCGCCATCCGCATGCCTGACGGCTTCTTGTGTAACGAGACTTTTACTCCCAAGCCGAAACCAACTCTCAAGCTTTTTATGTTTATTAGTTAAGATCGCCTTTTTGATCGTTAATTTTGCCCCGATCGCTCGTTAATGTTCATTATTCTCTTCAGAAAAGAACATCACTTTTCCACCATAAGCGCGCTGTAGGTTTTCATCCTGTAAAACCTGTTGCCTTTGTCCTGCTGCAATCAATTCCTTATTCAACAAAATCAACTCATCAAAATTAGTAATCGATTCCCCTAAGTCGTGATTAACTACCACGACAATCTTGCCTTCGTCTGCTAGCTTGTGAAAGATATCAAAAATAATATTCTCTGTTTTTTGATCTACTCCCACAAAAGGCTCGTCAAAGAAGAATACTTCTGCTTGTTGTGCCAAAGATCTAGCCAAAAATACTCTTTGTTGTTGTCCTCCTGAAAGTTGACCGATAGGACGATTTTTAAACTCTGTCATTTCCACCCGATCTAATGCAGCTATCCCTGCTCGACGGCTAACATGAGAAAAACGGCGAAACCAGCCAGTTTTGCGGACTCTGCCCATCATCACCACATCCCAGACGGTTACGGGATAAGTCCAGTCAATTTGCGATCGCTGTGGCACGTAGGCAATCTTTTCTAGATGCTGTTGTATGGGTTGACCATCATAAGATACCGTACCACTATGAGCAGGAATTAGACCCAACATAGCTTTAACTAGAGTACTTTTTCCCGCACCATTGGGGCCAAATACTCCCGTTACTTTCCCTGGAGCAAAACTAAGGGAAATATCCCGCAGTGCTTCTACTGTACGGTAACAAACTCCTAAATTGTTTACGGAGATCGCACTATTAATTGCATTATTATAAGTCATTAGTTACTTCCCATTTTTCTAGTTCCCATCTTTTAACGACCGCGACTAGAAAATTCATGGTTCAATAAATATGAAAAGATTATGATAAATATTATGAAAGAAATATGATAATAATGTCAATAGGGAAAATACGATGTTAGATCGGCAATTACCACTGATGGGGAGATGGTATATATCTCTGGGAGTCTGTCTGGTTTTGTTAATCGGAGGATGTCAACCAGAGACAAAAAACATCCCAGATAGGGATTTACCCCAGGTAGTCTCTACTAGTACAATTATTGGCGATCTGACTCAACGAGTGGGAGGTGAGCAAATCCAGCATCAAGGAATCTTGCAGCCTGGGGCAGATCCTCACGTATATGAGCCTACTCCCAGAGATAGCGTAGCTTTAGAAAAGGCTGACTTGATTTTGTACAATGGTTTTAATCTTGAGCCTGGAATTATCAAAATGATTAATTCCACAGGAGTCAAAGCGAATAAATATGCTGTGGGGGAAGTAGTCGATCCATTAGATTTTGAATATCAAGGACAAAAAGATCCAGATCCTCACGTATGGGGAGATGCGGAAAATGCGATCGCTATGACAGCAGCAATTCGCGATCGCCTGATCGAATTATCTCCAGAAGATAAAGCAGAATTTACCCTCAATGCTGATGACTTGATCGAAGAGTTAAAGAGAGTAGATAGTTGGATCGTCGAACAAATTCAAACAATTCCCCCAAACCAACGCAAGTTAGTCACGACTCACGATGCCTTTCAATATTACACCAGTGCCTATGGCTTAGAAATGGCTGGAACTCTGATTGGGATTAGTACGGAAGAACAACCCAGCGCGCAAACCGTGAGAAATTTAGCCAATAGTATCGAGCAAATGCAAATACCAGCAATTTTTGCCGAAACAACCATCAACCCCCAATTAATTAAAACCGTAGCCGAAGAAGCAGGGGTCAAACTCGCACCAGAAGAACTATATTCTGACTCTATTGGCGCGCCAGGAAGCCGTGGCGATAGCTATCTGAAGATGCTAGAAGCAAACACCAAATCAATTGTCGAATCCCTTGGAGGAGAATTTAAACCTTTAGATTTAGATAATTAATAAAGTTTGGCGTAAATTAATTATGAGGATCGCTATAGTCAGCATTGCTAACAAACTCTTCATCAGTCAAACTATGCAAAAACGCAATCAGATCGTCGATCTCCGATTCTTTAATTTCAAAACCTTGAATAAATCCGCTTTTATAGGGGTTTTGGCTACCTATCCCTGCCAATTCTCCCTGAGAAATTGTTCTACCTCCAGCTTGATAATGAGCGATCGCATCTCGTAATGTTGCTACGCTACCATCGTGCATATAGGGTGCGGTTAAAGCAATATTGCGCAGGGTGGGTACTTTGAAACGTCCCATATCCTCGGCTTGTTGAGTTATTTCCTTAATTCCCGTATTGGGTACTGGATAGCCTCCTTTTCCGTCGATATTGTACAAGCCAGTATTATGAAATGCCACTTCAGTAAACGCCAGATTTTCGTGTTGGATTGAATCGCTAAAATTAATGCCACCGTGACAGTGAAAACATTCCATCTCTTCGCTATTAAATAATTTTTCTCCTCTTTTAGCTGCGGGAGAAATGGCGTTTTCTTCTCCTAAATAACGATAGCGATCGTAGGGAGAATTAAAAGAAACTAAACTTCTTTGAAAGCTAGCCAAAGCTTTAGTCATGTTTTTGACATTTACGGGCTTTTTTTCTGATTTAAATACCGATTGGAACATCTGCTGATACTTGGGATCTTGTTCCAACCAGCCCATCATCTCTTGTTCCTTACCTACCATTCCCATTTCAATCGGATGTTCGCCAAAAATAGGAATGAGTGCCTGATTTTCTAGACTAGTCATCAAGGGGTTTGCCCAGGTTAATACAGGGTTATAGGCTATATTTGCCAAACTCATAGAGTTGCGGGAGTGCTTTTGATTAGTCGAACCCACTGCAACGGGTTTACCATCGGTAAAAGCCAAAGATTGTTGGTGACAAGATGCACAAGAATATTCTCCCGTAATCGATAATCGAGGTTCGTAAAATAGATGTCTGCCCAATTCGACTTTTTCCATCGTCATGGGATTATCTTCGGGGACTATGGGTTTGGGCGTCCAATCGGGCAAATTCCACTCGTATGCTGGTGCTACCCCTAAGTCATTGTTCGTTGCCATAGTTTTACTCCAGCCAATAGATAAGCAAATGGACAAAATAAAGGCAAGAGCTAAATTTAATGGGGGATTGCTCATCTTAAATTACTCGACAAAAAAGAAATTTTGTCCTTCCTCAGAAGTTGCGCCATTAAAAGGCATCCCCAATCGCTGAATAATGGCACTACAATCACTGTCTTCTGGAGAAGAAATACATCCTGTGGGGGTATTGGCTTGATTGCTGCTTAAGTCTGACTCGTATAGCAATTCTGCCAAGTCAGCAACTACTACATTGTCATCGGGGTCAAAATCAGACAAGGTAACGATAGTTCGATTGGGATTAGCGCAACCAAACAAATCGCTTTTGGCAGAATCTTTACAGCCAGTGCTACCAAGATGGATGAGATAACTATTGCTGCTGGCATTCTCTTCCTCATGAGTCATCCCTTCATGTTCTGTTTTAGTGCTGCTAGTTTGAGTGTGAGTACCCTGTCCGTTTTGGAAAATACTAGTTTGATTATTCGTCTGGGTTGTTGTGTGACTGCCACCTTCCCTATTGGTAGTAGTATGTTGCTGATTAATTTGAACGTTACCATCCCCTTGACTGGTAGTGGTGCTAGAAGACACATTAGCGATCGCATCATCTGTTTCTAGATCGACTCGCAAGAATTTGTAACCCCCTTGCCAATTCCACCACATTGAAGTCAAATTAAGGGGAGAAGGAGCGATCGCAGCATCGTCATGATTGAGGTTTTTCGGTACGCCCAAAGTAAACTGTAAACTCTGATAGTCTCCTTCGGGTATTGTGCCAACTATAGTAGAATTCGTTTCTGTCGTACCATTATCGCAACCATCAGTACCATCTTCAAAATCTAGCAAAGCAGTATTTTCATATTGCCATTTACCATCTTGTTCTAATTCTAGAGGAACAGCATTATTATCTTCATCAATCAACGCTACATTAGATATGTATAAGCGGAAGTCGGTGGGAGTAATGGTACTTTCGGCGGTGCCTATATTGTCATAGCTCTCTCCACAGGCAAACCGATCTTCTCCCACCCACGCTTCAAAATTAATTGCTACTTCTTGGGTGTTTGATTGAGCTTGAACTACACCGTAACTACTAAAAGCTATTACAGTGGCAATTAATGTAGATTTTCGATTAAAAGATCTAGTCATTTTTTTTTTTTTATTTTAAAAATATTATTGATAAATTTTAAAAAATTATTTGATTTAACATAGCCTCTTATAATATCGATAAATAGGAATCTTTGTCTAACGACCAACTGTCAAACTTAGATTGTTAATTATCAATTATTGAGCGTACAAGTTCTATGATGTATCTAGTCGTAGTCTGTATAGCTATTAAGCACAATTTAAAATCCCTATGTCAGAAAAACAACAACTATTACTAGTAGACGATGAACCAGGTATTAGAGAATCCGTACAGGCATACCTAGAGGATAACGAAAATTGGATTGTCACCGCAGCTAGTAACGCTGAAGAAGCTTGGCAAAGTCTTGAAAATAAAGTCCCCGATTTAATTGTCTCTGATATCATGATGCCTCAGGTGAGTGGCTACGAATTCTTAGCCAAACTGAAAGAAGATCCTCGCTATCGTTCGATTCCCGTAGTTTTTCTGACCGCTAGAGGTATGACAAGCGATCGCATTCAAGGTTATGAGGCTGGTTGTGATGCTTATCTTTCTAAACCTTTCGATCCAGAAGAATTAGAAGCGATCGTCAAAAATCTGCTATCTAAAACTAAAGTTAATACGAAAAAGGGTGGGAATAGTAGTGCAGAACTAGAAAAAATTGCCAAAGAGCTAGTAGAAATTAAGGCAAAACTCGACGATAAATTGGGTACTAGCAATGGTATCACCGTTACCCCCCCACCAATTAAAATTGACCTAACACCAAGAGAACAGAGCGTTTTGGATTTAGTAGCTCAAGGTTTGATGAACAAAGAAATCGCTCGCGATTTAAGTACTAGCGTTAGAAACGTCGAAAAATATGTCAGCCGTCTTTTTGGTAAAACAGGAACAAATAGTCGTACTGAATTAGTACGCTTTGCTCTACAACACGGTTTGACTCAATAAAAGTTGTTAGGTTAAATATTTGATTAAATAATGATAGCTAATACAATCTCTTCCGCAATATTGAACGGTAATTATTTAGGTGCATTCTTACCTCCGATCGCTTTAGATAGTTTATTCTCTACCCAGGGAATTATGGTAATGCTGCTGGTAGCCTATGCAGGGGCAATGTGGATGTTTCTCAGCAGCGCGCCCAAGGTATATACCATCATGGTATCGGATTTGCAGACTGCCCAGCGATTCTATGAAGGATTACTAGATCTTTCGGCTGCGGATATTCCTTTGCATTATTACTACAATTACGAACAGGCAATGGGGGCGGGAGGACTCGATCCTTTGTATATGTCGGCTACTCCTTCTGGTACTGGATTAAATGGTTCGGAAGGATTGTGGTATCAACTCAAAAAAAATACCCAACTACACATTATTGCAGGTGCTAGTGGTGGCTACAAAGATCGTCAGCGTCATGTATGTTTTGATCGCGATGGTTTGGAGA
Organism: Waterburya agarophytonicola KI4; assembly: GCF_020640915.1. Lineage (GTDB taxonomy): Bacteria > Cyanobacteriota > Cyanobacteriia > Cyanobacteriales > Xenococcaceae > Waterburya > Waterburya agarophytonicola. The sequence continues at coordinate 6,027 of NZ_JADWDC010000081.1, forward strand.
TATTATTGATGCGCATTCAATCTAGACGTTTAAAATATAAGATACGTCGCGATCGCCCTTTGAATTTTTTAGTTAAGGATCTTGACAACCGCACCATTGAAATGGCGGAAGTTTCCAACTAATAATTAGTTTGCGAATTTATAAGATGGACATTGATGTTGCTTCTATTGTTGCAGGATACAGTCAAGGTTACTTTTTAATGGCAGGGGATGATGACAAGTTGGATTGGTATTCTAGCAATCAGCGTACTCTAATTCCCCTAGACGAACGCTTTCGCTATCCTAAATCACTACAACGGGTATTGAACCAGGAAAGATTTTCAGTAGCCATAGATCGGGATTTTCCAGCAGTTTGTCAAGGCTGTGCCGCGCGCGATCATACCTGGATTTCCGATGAATTGATGGAAATTTACTTAGCATTAAACCAAGCAGGTTGGGCGCACAGTTTCGAGACTTGGCAAGGCGATCGCCTGGCAGGGGGGATATTGGGTATTACGATTAAAGGTGCGTTTATTGGCGAGTCGATGTTTTTTAATATTACCGAAGGCTCTAAAGTAGCCATGGTAAAACTGGTAGAGCATTTACGCAACAAGCAATATGTGTTGTTTGACGCTCAACTACAAAACCCCCATTTAGAACGTTTTGGTTCTTATATTATTAGTTTTGGAGAATATAAAAGACTATTGCACAAAGCGATCGAGCGAGATGTTTTTTTAAATTGATACCTCTAATTAGCCAATCTTAATTACTAATTGAAAATCGCACTATAATTAAAGTAGATATTTATAGTTCTTTTGAACTGGAGTATTGAGATGAAAAGTAAATATTTATCCTCATTACTTACTACTGTGACAATAGCTTTCAGCCTGGTTTTACTAGGTGAAACTCCTGCATTTCCATCTAAGCCAATTTTTTCTTGTCAATCAAATGAAGGTAGTTTAACGACTGTAGCCACCAACAATGATGGCATAAAACAATCTGTGTTCCACTGGAACTTAGATCCAGAGACTACTTTGGCTAATCCACAGCAGTTGTGTGATTCCGTATCCCAAAAGCTGAACAATTATTTAACGGTCGGTAATAATTTATCATCGGTAACTTTTAAAGCCCAAGAACAACTGGGTTTGCCCGCTGTTTGTGTTGCCAAACAATCCGAACAATGCAGCTTACTTTTGTTTACACTTCGACCTTCTTTGAAACCAGCTCTTTTTGCCAATACAGCTTTAGCTTCAATTCTTGATCGAGACTTGCAAACTAGTCCGATTAAATTTCAAGATCGGGGAGTTCAATCAACTGCTTATGAAGTTAATTTATGGCAGTTATTAGGTTGGAAGTAAATAATTTGGTCTTGGTAGATTAAATTATGATTTTCTTAAGAGTGCGATCGCTATTTCCCTAATAGATCGATAGTCCTTAGGACGTGCGATCGACAGACAAGGCAAAAAATATCGGGCAAAAATCTTTTTAAAAGATCCCCCCTATCGCCCGTACCCTTCCCGCGCTTATAATCACACAGGAAGCAAAAGTAGGGATCGAGAACCATAATAACTAAATGCGGATTTTATTTGTCTCAGCAGAAGTAGCACCCATCGCTAAAGTAGGTGGATTAGGTGATGTCGTCGGTGCATTGCCCAAAATACTCAAAAAACTAGGTCATGATGTCCGCGTTTTGATGCCTTATTATGGTGGATTGCAAGACAAAATAGATATCCCTGCCGATCCTATGTGGTGGGGGTATGCCATGTTCAATGATTTTGCGGTATACCAAACTTCTTTACCAGATAGTGATGTACCTCTATATTTATTTGGTCATCCTGCCTTCGATCCCAATCGCATCTATGGAGGAGAGGACGAATTTTGGCGATTTACTTTTTTTAGTAATGGTGCTGCGGAATTTTGCTGGAATTATTGGAAACCAGAAATAATTCACTGTCATGATTGGCACACGGGAATGTTGCCAGTATGGATGAATCAAGCCCCAGATATTAGCACCGTATTTACTATACACAACTTAGCTTATCAAGGCCCTTGGCGATGGTATTTAGACAAAATTACTTGGTGTCCTTGGTATATGCAGGGACATAATGTGATGGCTGCTGCGGTGCAGTTTGCAGATCGCGTTAACACCGTATCTCCTACCTATGCCGAACAAATCAAAACTATAGAATATGGGGAAAAATTAGAAGGTTTACTGTCATTTATTAGTGGTAAAACCAGAGGAATTCTCAACGGGATCGATACCGATAGTTACGATCCTGCTATAGATAAGGCTTTGGTCGAGAATTTTACCGCCGATAGTCTTGAAAAAAGAGTGACTAACAAAGCTGCGTTGCAAAAAGAGTTGGGTTTAAAGGTAGATCCAGAAGTCTTTTTGATGGGAGTTGTTTCTCGATTAGTCGATCAAAAAGGAATCGATTTGTTGTTGCAGATCGTTGATCGCTTCATGGCATATAGTAATTCCCAACTGGTAGTATTGGGAACGGGAGATCGGGCTATTGAGACTCAATTATGGCAACTAGCGACTCGTTTTCCTGGGAGAATGTCGGTACAACTGCTCTATAATGATTCCCTTGCCCGTAGAATATATAGTAGCTGCGATACATTCTTGATGCCTTCCAAATTTGAACCTTGTGGTATCAGCCAAATGTTAGCCATGCGCTATGGTTGCATTCCCATTGTCAGACGTACTGGCGGTTTGGTAGATACGGTGGTACATCACGATCCTATGAATCATGGAGGTACGGGTTATTGCTTTGATCGCTACGAACCTCTAGATTTATTTACCTGTATGGTTCGAGCCTCCGAAGGCTTTTTGTATAAAGACAAGTGGCAAGAATTACAAAAAAGAGCCATGAGTCAAGATTTTAGCTGGGTTAAATCCGCTTTAGAATATATCAAAATGTATAAAGAAATGCTCGGTCAATCCCCAGAATTGAGTCCTGAAGAGGCAGCAAAACTGAAATTATTGATTCATTAAGGGGATTGCAAAAAATAAACACTTGCAAACAATTAAGGTAGTAGCGATCGCGAGTTGATAAACCCAGTTGTTTTTCTAAATCGCGATCGCTTAATCCTCGTTTTTTGAGGTGGCTAAAAAACTCTGTTCATTATTTGTCTTTTGGAATCATAACTTTTTGCTTATTGAGTTTAATTAAATAAAATCATCAGCACTTAAATCTGCTGCATCAATTCCTTTAACAATAGCGATAACATCATTATGATTGCTAGTGTCGCGAATAATAACTGCGGAATTATTGGCATTATCGTGGAAGCTCAAACTACCATAATTAAGTCCCTCAGTTAGATGAAAGCGATCGCTTTCGTCGGTGAAATCAGTAATAATGTCCCTACCTGGATCTGAGTATAAGAAAAAGACATCTTCTCCTGCACCACCAATGAGAGTATCGCTACCCATACCGCCATCAATAGTATCGTTACCAATACCCCCAACAACCCTATCATTACCCTCGTTACCAACCAGCAGATCGTTACCAGCCGCACCAATTAAAGTATCGCTATCCGTGCCACCATCAATAGTATCGTTGCCAATACCGCCAAAAATCCTGTCATTACCGTCATTGCCAATCAGCAGATCGTTACCAGCCGCACCAATCAAAGTATCGCTATCCGTGCCACCATCAATAGTATCGTTGCCAATACCGCCTAACAATGAGTCGCGACCTTCGTTACCATTAATAACGTCTTCTCTTTGACCGCCATTAATCGTGTCGTCACCTTCATTCCCACTAAGAGTATCTTTGTCAACACCCCCTAGAATTAGATCGTTGCCTTCATTGCCATTGATTCGATCTTCCCCAGCACCACCATCAATAGTATCGTTACCATCACTTCCATTGATAGCATCATCGCCACTATTACCCACCAGGGAGTCATCACCAGCACCGCCAGTAATGCGATCTCCTCCATTACCACCTCGAATAGTGTCGTTACCCTCATCACCATTAAGGATATCATTGCCATCTAGACCAAGAATAAAATCATTACCTTCTCTGGCTGAAATGACATTATCAACGGGACTACCAATTAAAATATCATCTCCCGCAGTAGTTATGGGGTCTTGCACCTCAAAAGCACCAATGTCATTACTCGCACCTATAGGACGAGTAAAATCCCCACCTCGTTGATCCATGTTTCCGCCAAAATTAGACCCAGCATCGATCGCGGGACTTCCTGTTAATAATGCTTGGGTTGGAGTTAAACCGCCATTATCTTGCAATTCTCCCAATAAAGGATCGATAATATTATCCCTAGTACCAACCAAGTCGTTATTTGCGCCATCTACTAGAGTAATAACATCACCGCGATCGCCAATTAAGTTGTTACCAGCACTAATAAAGAATTGACCCGATACATCCGCAGCATTGTTATTTGCTGCCACGATCGTGCTACCGATGATTGTTTGAGCGTAGTAATTAATGATGCCACTGCCATAGTTAGCGGAGTTATGAGCGATCGTGCTACTGAGGATGGTGGTTTGACCGTTAAAGTTACTTACACCACCGCCAGCCGTGGCAGTATTACCCGAAATTGTACTATTAGTAATATTACTCGTGCCGAAATAATTACTTATCCCTCCACCTTCAGTATTAGCCTCATTACTAGAAATAGTACTACCAGAGACGGTAAGATTGCCTTCATAATTACTAACTCCCCCACCAAAATCCGCAGTATTACCCGAAACAATACTACTAGTGATTACTGTCGTACTGGTTTCATCTTGATTAGCAATACCGCCACCAAATACACCGCCAACATTATCTCGCACGTAACTTAGAGTTACACTAGCTTCGCCCTCTTCGTTGTATATTCCACCACCATTACCACTAGCAACATTACCAGAGATAACACTAGCAACAACGGCAATTACACCACTATAGTTACTTACTCCACCACCAGTTTGAGCGGTATTGTTTTCAATCCGACTGTATACCGCAGCGGATACCCCAGCATAGTTATAGATACCTCCACCATTAAGAGCCGTATTACCAGAGATCGTGCTGTTAGTAAGAGTGGTTGCGCCAAAATAATTACTAACACCGCCACCGTATTCTGCTACATTATTACTAATTAGCGTGTTATCTATAGTCAGCGCACCGATCGCATTAAAGATACCTCCGCCATCATTAGCTGAAGTATTACCAGAAACCACGCTATTAGCGATCGCTAAATTTTCTAGATTGCGAATACCGCCACCAGATTCGGCATTATTTCCCCCTGTAATAGTTACGCCATCGATCGTGACATTGAATGTAGGAGTGGAATTTCCATCATCAATAGTAATCACAGCAAAATCTTGATTTCCTCCATTAATGGTTAAATTACCTGCACCGCTACCATTAATAATTAAAGAATCTGTGATCGTTAATGTTCCTTGAGTCAGATCGATTTGAGCAATACTGCTATCGAAAGTAATTGTATCCCCACCCGCAGTATTATTAGCAGCGATAATAGCTTCTCTCAGGGAAAGATCGTCACCATCTACATCGCCATCATTTTCATCTGCTGCGGTAGTCACCACAAAATCGGCTAATACTCCTTGATAAGCTTCTCTAGCTGATGTTGCGATCGCTAGATCGACATTTATTTTTGCTGTAGTGGTTTCTAGCTGCCAATCTCCTCCCAAAGCTGAATTACCAGTCAATGTTTTTGTTGCAGCAATTTCTGCTCCTGTAAACTGTTTTAATTTACTGATAAATTCTTCTCCTGCATCTCCTGCAGCAACATTACAACCATAGATTAAGAGACTGAGGGACGAGAAGACTGGGGGACGAGGAGACTGAGAAAACCAATTGGTTAAATCTTGTTGATAAACATCTAAAGTATCGAGACTGAGTTGAGTATTACCAAGATACAAACAACCAGGAGAGCCATGAGAAATTAAATGGATTTCTGTATATAGATCTTGTTTTAAATGCTCGGTTATTTGATGAATTCCATCCCTAAAAGAATCTAAAAGAACTACTTTAGCTTCTACTTTTATACCTGCAATTAAATCTAGATAGTTATCTACTTGAGAATCAATTAAGACAATAGAAGATTTGTGGTGAGGGGTATTCATAATAATATAGTTACTTAAGGAAAATATTGGTCTTTTCTAGTCTGATTTCACCAGCTTACTTCCCTAAATTTAAAAAACAAGAGCAAATTAAATACAGGCTAAAAACTTAATCAGTACTTCAAGGTCAATAATTCCCCAAAAGACTTTCAAAACAAAATTTTCAGAGATAGTTTAGATATTATTTAATATAAAAATAAGATAAAGACTATTGACTAATGATCATTTATTTTATTTAAAAAAATAATATTATTTCCCATCGTTAACAATCAATAATTACTAACCAACTTTGCTTTTAATTCAGATTTAATTCTATTTAAAATAGATTCCTCATCAAGAGAATCAAGGATTTTCTGCACGACAACTTTAGGACTTTGTTCGCCCCAAGATGCGCCATTGGCTAAATAAGTTTTAGTCGCTTGTCCGATCGCATAGGAAGACACCCCAGCCACTCCCCCTTGGGCGATCGCAACGGATAAATAGGGTGCAAGGGACAAACCCCCTGTAGCAGGAATGGATAGCCCTAAAAGGCTTTTTAACGAACCCAAACCCAAGGTTGCTAGTAACTCGCTGGCACCAATTCCCCCCATACTCAGAGCGATATTTTTTAGTAGTTTTACCGCCCCTGATTGAGTCATAGTGATGCCATAAAGACGGGATAGAGAGATAATGATTCCTACGTCGATAATCGCCCCAGAAAAGAGATCGATCGCCGTTACAGGGTTGAGAGCGATCGCCATGGCTTTAACCATCATTCCTTTATTAATCAATTCATTAGCAGCGCGATCGCGAATTACTAGTTTGCGTTTTAATAATTGTTCGTTTACTTCATCTGCAAACAACATACTATTGAGAGCTACTAAAGATTTTCCTTCCCGTTCTAATAATTCTAAAATCTTTAATTTTAATGATTCTACTTCGGGTTTACCTTTGATTCTTTGTACCCTTAGTTTCCCCGTGGTATCTTTTACGCCCCTGACTTCAATAGGAGATGCAGCCACCATAATTATCTCGTCGGGGGAAATTAATTCTTTAACTCTTTCTTCTTTGATTTTTTGATATATAGCTAACCTATCGGCTTCGGGATATTGGTCGATTTTATTAAATACCAACAGCATTGGTTTCCCTGCTTCTCGTAGCTTAGACAAGGCTCGATATTCAACCTGGGTAATATCTCCCGACACCATAAATAAAATTAGATCGACTCTTTTAGCGAGATCGCAAGCCAGGGCTTCTCTCGCTTCTCCCTTAACCTCATCAATACCAGGAGTATCAATTAATTGAATTTGTCTGCCTTGTTCTCCTGTAATAGTAAGACGTTGGAGATTTTCAGGGGTATCGGCAATTTTTTCTGGAGTTAATTGCCAATTAGCCATGTCAATCTCGCGAGTTACCCCGTGTAACGCACCTGTGGGGAAGATTTCTTGTCCGACTAGAGCATTTAATACAGAAGACTTACCTCTGCCTACCATTCCAAAAGCTGCAATTTGAACCACAGAATGTTCTAACTTATCGAGCATTTGAGTCAGGCGATCTATTTCCGATTCCAATCCAATTTCTTCTTCAGCAGTCAGGTCGATATTACTGATTAAATCTCTTAAAGAATTTTGCGCTTTGCGATAATTTAGCTCGGCGACGATCTCGTCAAAACCTAACAATGTTCCCTCTAATTCTTGCCGATTCTGGTTCTTTTGGGACAACTATCAAATGCCTCCAGAGTAATAAAAATTAATTTTGTTGTTTTTGATAATAGATAAATAGCTAACTTTATTTCTAGTCTAAAACTTCCCAACCAGACTATATTTATACATTATTGCATTCAGAGTCGCTATATTATTTATTAAAAAGGGGTTGCGGATTTAGTCCCAACTATAGTTTTGCTGCATTTTGATCGATGCGATCTGGCTTTGTTGGACTAATCATTTTCTCATCTACCGATTAAATACTTCTCTGAAAAACTGTGAACCGTCGTTATTTACCAGAAACTGTTGCCTATGTCCGCATTACTCAACAATCATTGTCAATGGGCAAAATAGAGGGAGATGTGAAAGCTGGTCAATATCAATGGCAATTTAGGTGGCGTTTTCGTCAAAGACAGCTTTCCGTTCAACCTTCTTTGGGGAGAGCTTTAATCGAAGAACCCCTAGAAAGATTTCTCGAACGTTCTGATTATCAATTAGAACCTGGTAGTGATTATACTTTTACCGTTAGAACCAAAATGTAAGTCAGGGATTAAAAAATGAAATAGACCGAGTATTTATTCTCACAATTCAAATGAATACTCGGTCTATTTTTTGTTAGTAAAAACAGACAGTATTTTGCAAACAGACTGGATCGAAGTCACTGTTCTTCTCGAAGTTAATAGCTTTACTATCAATCTTATTCTCGCAAAATTCATATTTTCATGAGAGCATGCTACTTTTAACAGACACTTTTATATATATATTAAATTGCCGAGTTATTATTATGGCTAGATTGATTCAAACAGTCAATACATCTGATTTTTCCTCACCCAGTCCAGATCCATCAGGCATAGTCTTGATTGGTAATTCCAATATTTTATTAATTTCTGATTCCGAGGTAAATGAAAATCCAGTTTTTCAGGGAGACAATCTATATGAGGTTAATTTGAATGGTGATTTACTTAATACAGGCAACGTTTTAGAAATTTCTTCAGAACCTACTGGTTTAGCCTATAACCCTAATAATGGTAATCTTTTCATTTCTGATGACACCGATAATTCTCGAAGAATTTATCAGGTAGATGGGGGAAATGACGGTATATTTGGTACTTCCGACGATATTGAAGTCAGTAATTTTCGGACTATTCCTTTTGGTAGTAATGATGCAGAAGATGTGGCTTATTCAACCTCTTCAGGAAATTTATTTGTGTCTGATGGCTCAAGTAGTACGATTTATGAGGTTACTACTAATGGCAATTTAATTAGTAGTTTTAGCACTACTAATTTTGGATTATCCGACCCAGAAGGCATTGGCTTTGACACCCAAAGTGGCAACTTATTTATTGTTGGCGAACCCACAACTACAGTTTTTGAAGTTGCATCAAATGGCACTCTAGTTCAAACAATAGATATTAGTATTGTTAACCCAATACAACCTGCGGGAATTGAAATTGCTTCTAGTAGCGACGGTTCTGGTCGTAGTATTTATATAGTCGATCGCGGTGTGGACGAGCGAGACGATCCCAATGAAAATGATGGCAGATTATATGAATTTTCGTTAGAGGGTAATGATAATCCCGATAATCCTGGTGGAGGAGGAGATGAGGTATTTTATGCCACCACTAGAGACTCGGCGAACTTGAACGGCAATATCTTTGATGATGAAGACGTGATTGTTTACGACCCCACGACTCAAACTTGGTCGCAATATTTGGATGGTTCGGATCTTGGTTTAGCAGCGAACGATATTGATGGAGTTCACGTTAATAATGACGGTAGCGTGTTGTTTAGTTTAAACCAAGATAGCAATATAGATGGTTTGGGCAATGTCGATGATGCGGATATCTTGCGCTTTAATCCTACTTCGACGGGGGATAATACCACAGGGAGTTTAGAACTATATTTGGATGGTTCGGATGTAGGCTTAGATTCTAATCCAGAAGATATTGATGGTATTTCAATTGCCTCTAACGGGGATATTTTAATTAGTACTAACGGTAGTTACAATATCAACGGACTTTCGGGAGAAGATAAAGACATACTAGCTTTTGCTTCTAGCAGCTTGGGGAGTAATACTACGGGGAGTTTTTCCCTCTATGTTGATGGTTCGGATATTAGTTTGAGCGATAATAGCGAAGATGTTAAGGGTTTATCGGTTTTGGATAGTGGAGAACTAGTTTTGTCTACCCTAGGTAATTTCCAGGTTGAAGGATTAAGCGGTAGTGGCAGCGATCTATTCTCCTTCAACCCTAATTCTTTGGGAAACAATACTAGCGGTAGTTTTAGTTTATTCTCCAGCGGTGCTGACAACGGATTGGGGAATCAAGTAGTTGCTGATATCTCTGTTGTTTAAATTGAGTTTCAAAGGTTGATTTCTTTTATTGGAATTCATTTGACTAACTAAACTATTCAATTCTTGAGCTACTTTGGGAGAATGATGGCGGATATGATGAGTCTGAGGATTTTCGTCTAAAATATCCGCTAAGATAACCTGACGACCTGTTGCTTTAATTCTCTCTAAATCTAAGGCAACTACGTGAGAATTTTCTCGATCGTATTGAGCGACCGCAGCATCTGAAGGAGCTGTTTTATTGACTAAAACTGCATCAAAGAGTTTTTCGCCACAGGCGCGATCGATCGCTTCGATATGGTCGGCAACACTATAGCCATCAGTTTCCCCTGGTTGAGTCATGATGTTGCAGACGTAGATACAAGGAACTTTAGCTTTGGAGATCGCTTGACGAATTTCTGGAACTAATAGATTGGGAATAATACTAGTGTAAAGACTACCAGGCCCAAGAACAATACAGTCGGCAGACTCGATCGCTTTTAGTGCAGCGGGGAGAGCTTTGGGATTGGCAGGAAGACAACCGATTTTGTCGATCTTACCTTTGGTAGCAGCAATTTTAGATTCTCCTCGAACTATTTGTCCCCCATCTAATTTTGCCCACAAGTCAACATTACTAAGAGTTGCAGGTAACACTTGTCCTTGTACTGCTAGGATCTTAGAGCTAGCAGCGATCGCAGTTTCCAGGTTTCCCGTAACTTCACTCATGGCAGTAAGGAATAAATTACCAAAACTATGTCCTTCTAGTCCGCCACCTGCGGAAAAACGATATTGAAATAGTTGAGTCAAGAGGCTTTCTTCTTTAGCCAAGGCGGTAATGCAGTTACGAATATCTCCAGGGGGAAGTACTCCTAATTCTTCTCTCAACCTTCCTGAAGATCCGCCATCATCAGCTACGGTAACTACCGCCGTGAGGTTACGACTGTGATGTTTCAGACCTCTAAGCAAGCTAGATAGACCCGTTCCCCCACCCAAGGCAACAATTTTGTGACCTCTATTTAAGCGATGGTGACAAAGTAGAATGTCGACTAGTTTTTGATGACCTTCGGGGTTAAGAGCTTTAGTAATAGAACTAATAGAACGAGCCTGACCCCAACAAGCTAAATATAAGCCAACTACGACTGCGATGATGCCAACTAGAGAATTATTAAATAAGCGATCGATCTCTAGTAATACTTGAGCGATTGAAGTGATGGGATAGTTGAGCAGTATTAACTGCCAAAGATTGCTCAATCCCAAGCTAATCAACAAAATCCCTACTACGTTCACTGCCAACCAACGCTTGATTGATATTCCAGGAGTCAACCATTTAGACCAACTTCTAACCTGTTGGGCTAAAGCATCGCTGGATGAAAAGAGAATCTGTTTGATTTGGTTACTTAGAGAATATAAGAAAGATTTTGGAGTATTAATTAGCATATATAAAAATTAAAAATAGAAGACTAAAAATTAGATATTAAATCTTGTAGAGGTTAGCCCCTACAGATACAGCAATTTACGATTTAAACTGCAAGGTGTTGTTTAACACAAGCTACTAACTTGTCCGTCCAATAACGAGCGAGGTCGAGGTCTACCGCTTCAACCATGACGCGAATTAAAGGCTCTGTACCAGAGGGACGAACCAAGATTCTGCCTCGATCTCCCATCGCTGTTGATGCTTCGGCGATCGCTTTTTCTAGAGGAGCGCATTCTTGCCAGTTTTGGCGACGTTGGGGATCTTCAACCCTGACATTTTCGAGTATTTGAGGATAAGCCACAAAGCTATGAGCTAGTAACTCATCCAAAGACATACCAGACTCCTTAACCAATGCAGCAATGTGCAAAGCAGTTAGTACCCCATCTCCAGAAACGCTATAGCGGGGAGAAAGGATGTGTCCAGATTGTTCTCCACCCAGAGTTGCGCCAATTTCAGCCATTTTGGCGTAGACGTGGCGATCGCCCACCGCAGTACGGATAAATGTTCCGCCCGACTTTGTCCAAGCGTTTTCAAAACCCAAGTTTGCCATTACTGTAGTGACAATGGTGTTATCGGGTAATTGACCGCTGTTTCTCAGAGCTTGTCCCCAAAGATAAAGAAGATAGTCGCCGTTAACTTCTTTCCCTTGAGAATCAACCGCCATTAGTCGATCTGCATCTCCATCAAAAGCAAATCCCATATCCGCCTGATGTTCGACAACTGCTTGTTGTAGGACAGCTAAGTGAGTCGAACCGCAATTAACATTAATGCGATCGCCATTAGGAAGATCGTGAAGAGCAATTACTTCTGCACCCATTGAAGTAAATACATCAGGAGCAATATTAACTGCTGCACCCCAAGCCAAGTCTAGGACAATTTTTAGTCCTGCTAATGAGTTTTGACCGTTAAAGGGTTTTTGCATTGATTCGACATATTGACTCAACAAGTCTGCTCGATAGTATTGCTGTCCCCAGCTATCAGAAGCATAAAGTTTGATTTCATGGTCGGCTAGTTTTCCGCGAATTCCCGCTTCAATTTGAGCTTGAACCAAATTAGATAATTTAGTACCGTTTGCGCCAAATATTTTGATCCCATTGTCTTCTGGAGCATTGTGACTGGCAGAAATCATTACTCCTCCCATAGCTTTGGTGACACTAGTTAGATGAGCCACCGCAGGAGTAGGACACAAGCCCAGATTCCAGACTTCTACTCCCGCAGCAGCCAAGCCTTCGGAAATTGCCATTGCCAAAGCATTACTAGAATTTCTAGAATCTTGACCTAAAATAACAGGGGCAGATTGATTATCTAATGTTTGTAAAATCTGTCCCGTCCAAAAGCCGACTCTGGCAGCTAAGGCGGTATTTAATACTTCTTTTTCTCCTACTTTGCCACGAATACCATCAGTCCCGAATAAACGAGTTTTTGGTAAAGTGATGCTACTAGTTGCAGTGTTTAACATAGTAAGTTGTCCTAGAAATTGAGAGTAAGAAATTTGATTTAAAAGATTAGATTGAATCATGGATAAAAGATATTTAATATAGATGAACAGAAATTAATCGTGTTTTCTGCCTAACTGGCTAGCTATTCCAAATCCAAGAAATTTTTTAAACTATCGATTATTTGTGTTGGAGGAATTCGCTTACGAACTTATACCTAAGTATGTCTTGCAAATTACTTAATTAGGTGAAGTGTAGATGAAGTTTATGTTAAAATTGTAAGAAATATGGATTGTGTTTAATCAGAATTAACTTCTTTCTAATTGTCTGTTTGATTGGATATTCATAATTAAAAATAATAATGTTTGTCAAATCAATGATAATGTTTATCAAATCTTTGTACAGCGATCGAAAACAACCCCAACAGTTGATAATAAACAATTATCTTCTATACTTTCTGAAAAAATCAGGCAAATATAAGCACTAATAAGTACCTAAGCAAAATTATTTGTATGTTTTAAGATAAAATTAAAGAAACTCA
>NZ_JADWDC010000082.1 GCF_020640915.1 Waterburya agarophytonicola KI4
AGAGAAAGTGTATGAAATTACTCCCAGCTATTTTTGACAAAATCAACACCCTACCTCTAAGCTTAAAGATAAAGTTTTTTCATCCAACTAAAAACGAGGTGTAGCAACCTATTACCTTGTCTAGTAGAACTAAATTCTGGCAATAAACTACTATACCTCGCTCATTAACTACAGCCTAGTTTTATTCTCAGCTTTCCAAGATTTAAAACAAGCCTAATGTTAAAGATTCATCGATGGGGAAAGTTGCACCAATTCCCAACCAGATAGTTACTAAAGTACCAAATAAGAATACTGTAGTAGCTACGGGACGGCGGAAAGGATTTTGGAATTTGTTAACGCTTTCGATGAAAGGGATTAACATCAATCCTAGAGGTACTGCTGTTTGGGCAGCAATTCCCAAAAGTTTGCTGGGAACAACGCGTAAGATTTGGAATACGGGGTATAAATACCACTCAGGTAAAATTTCTAAAGGGGTAGCAAAAGGATTGGCTGGTTCGCCCATAATTGCGGGGTCTAACACTGCCAAACTAACTAATAAACCAATAGTTCCCAAAATTACAACTGGGAAAATGTATAACAAATCGTTGGGCCAGGCAGGTTCACCATAGTAGTTGTGACCCATGCCTTGAGCCAACTTAGCGCGTAAAGCAGGATCGCTTAGATCTGGCTTTTTTAGAGTTGACATAGTTTTTTCTCCTAAGTTTACTTTCAATCAGCTGTCTAAATGAGCATTGATGATTGCTATTTATGCTGTTTAAGCCACTCGTTCCCTGCCTTTTTAAGACGGAGGTTGCGAGTAGCCGCCTTTCGCGGTCATTCAAACAAGGCACGATTTACCAAGAATGATAATTATTCGAGGTAGTGCCTAGGGGTATAAAAGAGCAAATATTCTGTATACCATTACATACAATTTACCTACTATTTTCTGCAAAAGCTATTGGGGACAAGTTTTACTATCCCCAATGGGGTTCTAAGAACCTAGATTTACAAAGGACCAGAAATACCTTGTTTGCGGATCATCAAAAAGTGCAACAGCATGAATACGGCAATCAACCAAGGTAGAACGAAAGTGTGCAAGCTATAGAAACGAGTCAAAGTAGCTTGACCAACACTAGCACTACCTCTAAGAAGTTCGACCATTAGGTCTCCAACTACAGGAATTGCAGCGGGTACGCCAGATACGATTTTAACCGCCCAATAACCGACCTGATCCCAAGGAAGAGAATAGCCAGTTACACCAAAACTAACTGTGATTACTGCCATTACTACGCCAGTGATCCAAGTCAACTCACGAGGTTTTTTGAAACCACCAGTAAGATATACGCGGAATACATGAAGAATCATCATTAAAACCATCATGCTAGCCGACCAGCGATGAATGGAACGAATTAGCCAGCCAAAGCTGACTTCATTCATGATGTATTCAACCGAAGAAAAAGCTTCAGCCACGTTAGGTTTGTAGTAGAAAGTCATGCAGAATCCAGTAGCGAACTGAATTAAGAAGCAGACTAAAGTAATACCGCCCAAGCAGTAAAAAATATTTACATGAGGGGGTACGTACTTGCTAGTGATGTCGTCAGAAATCGCTTGAAGTTCTAGACGCTCATCAAACCATTGAAAAGTTTTTGAATCAGTTACTTGTTTAGAAAACATGAAGCCTATAAATTAGCTAACAAAAAATAGTTATGGATGATTTTACCGAATTAACTTGTTCTTACTCTTATATTTTTCAAAATTTGAGAGCTTTTGGCTAAGTTTTTGAAGGTATAAGACCAGTGTAAAAGCTATAGGTAGGATAAGTGCTGCTTATTTTTAAAGCTCATCTGCGGTACGGGCAGAGGACACTAATGGGTATATTTGCTATTTAAGTCCACAGAGAATCTTCGCCTTAACGAGTAATGCCTTAGACCTCTTTAAAAAATGTAACATAGCTTCAAGCTATGATGTCTTTATTTAATGTTGTATTATACGCCATATTTAGATCGGGTTGATTTGTATACCTGGAAAAAGTTGATAGGTAGACTTTCGCGGTCGAAAAAATACCTGCTGTTTTTGCGTAACAATAAATTAAGAATCCCTAAATTAAAATAATAAAATAATTTAGCAGCCTGACTTACTAAAATATTTTTTCTCATGGTCAAAAAAGTTTTTTCCTTCGCCTTGCTGGTTTTTTTCTGTTTTATATTTTCTTTTGGTTGGTATATTCCCGACGCGAATGCTTTTACCGAAGAACAAAAACTTTTATTACAATCTTGGCGTATTGTCAATCAATCTTATTTAGACGAAACTTTCAATCATCAGAATTGGTGGAAATTGAGAGAAAAATATGTCAAAAAATCCTTGCGCGATCGCGAAGAGACTTATACTGCGATCGAAGAGATGCTCGCTAGTCTGGACGATCCTTTTACCAGACTGCTACGACCAGAACAATATCGTAGTTTGCAAGTAAATACTTCTGGTCAACTGTCTGGAGTAGGATTGCAGATTAATATCAATCCCACAACCAAGCTGATCGAAGTTATTGCTCCTTTAGCTGGTTCTCCCGCAGAGTCCGCCGGAATTGAGCCTAAAGATAGTATTTTAGAGATTGATGGTGTAGATACCAAAACTATCACTCTAGACGAAGCAGCCGCGAGAATGCGGGGTAAAATTGGCACAAAAGTTTCTTTGAGAATACAGTCAGGTCGAGATAAAGCTGCCAAACCCCGTACTCTAAATATAGTTCGCGATCGCATTTCCCTTAATCCCGTCTATACTGCCCTCGATACTAGTACCAACCAAAAAGTTGGTTACGTTCGTCTCAATCAATTTAGTGCCAACGCAGCCCAAGAAATCGCTCATGGAGTCTCAGACTTAGAGAGTCAAGGTGCATCGGCTTATATTCTCGATTTACGCAATAATCCTGGGGGATTATTACAGGCTGGGGTAGAAATTGCGCGGATGTGGCTCGAAGATGGCACAATTGTCTACACAGTCAACCGTCAGGGAGCATTGGGTAGCTTTGACTCTACTAGCGAAATTTTAACATCAGATCCTCTAGTCGTACTGGTAAATCAGGGTACTGCCAGTGCTAGCGAAATTCTGGCGGGGGCATTACAAGACAACGAACGAGCTTTATTGGTAGGGGAGAAAACTTTCGGTAAAGGGTTGATCCAGTCTTTGTTTGAATTACCCGACGGAGCTGGTTTAGCAGTAACCGTAGCTAAATATGAAACTCCCAATCATACTGATATTAATAAATTAGGTATTATGCCCGATGATGTTGTATCGCAGCAGCCAATTACCTATGCCCAAATTGCTACTGACGTAGATTTACAATATCAAGAAGCCTTAAAATTAGTAACTTCTAAAAATAATATGTTGGCAGAAGCAGGATAAATTCTGAAGCGAAACTATTCATATCTAGCAATATGGCGATCGCTTTCTCGCCCGATTAATCATGTAAAAAGTGGAGTAAACATCAGATCGGGAAGGATAACGATAAGCTAATAAATTAGAGAAAATTTTTTTAGCCGAGAATATGACCGATAACTTTTATATGTTGACTTGGAACTGGCTTGCTGATTCGCCTCTACTGGCTGCTGCGACAGAAGTAACTACCAAATCTGATGGGGAAGAAGGTACTTTTGTTCTGGCGGGAGTTTTGCTTAGTCTAGTCATAATTTACTTCGCCAGCAAATTAGGCGGAGAACTTTGCGCCAGGATCAATTTACCCCCCGTATTGGGAGAATTGGTCGGGGGAGTTTTGGTAGGTGTTTCTGCTTTCCGTCTTCTGGTTTTTCCCGAAAGTGGTAGTCTTGCCGAAGACTCGTTGATTATCAATTTATTACAAAGCACCGCAGGAATGCCCACTGAAGTTGCCTCATCAGTATTTGCCAGTCAGAGTGAGGTAATTAGTCTTCTTTCAGAATTAGGGGTGATTATCCTCTTATTTGAGATCGGTTTAGAGTCCGACCTCAAAGAATTAATTCGCGTCGGACCAATTGCCGCTGTAGTGGCAGTAGTGGGGGTAGTTGCACCTTTTGTCGCGGGTACTTTGGGTTTGATTTATATCTTTGGAACTCCTGTTGTTCCTGCAATTTTTGCGGGGGCTGCTTTAACCGCTACCAGTATAGGAATTACCGCCAAGGTATTAGCAGAATTAGGAGAACTTGGTTCGGAAGAAGGACAAATTATTATTGGTGCTGCGGTACTAGATGATATTTTGGGCATTGTCGTTTTAGCAGTGGTAGCAAGCCTAGTTAAAACAGGAGAAATTCAAATTAGCAATATTATTTATCTGGTAATTAGTGCTGCGGTATTTCTCATCGGTTCGATTTTACTCGGTCGTTTAGTTAGTCCTTTGCTGGTGGGATTAGTCAACGAAATGAAAACCCGAGGTCAAGTACTGCTAACTGGTTTAGTCTTTGCTTTTGTCCTTTCCTATATTGCTACGGCAATTCATCTCGAAGGTATTTTAGGGGCATTTGCTGCGGGATTAATCTTAGCTGAAACTGAAAAACGCAAAGAATTAGAAGAACAAGTCGTTCCTTTAGCCGATTTTTTCGTACCGATCTTTTTTGTCTGTGTTGGAGCGCAAACCGACCTCAGCGTACTCAATCCAGCCGTTCCTAGCAATCGTGAAGGACTGATTATCGCTACATTTTTAATTGTAGTTGCTATCCTGGGTAAAGTAATTACGGGATTTACTGTTTTTGGCAACCCCAATCTGAATAAATTAGCGATCGGAGTGGGAATGATTCCTAGAGGAGAAGTAGGTTTGGTCTTTGCTGGCGTTGGTTCGGCTAGTGGAGCTTTATCTGAAGCTACCGAAGCAGCAATTATTGTGATGGTAATTTCGACTACATTTGTCGCTCCTCCTTTGCTACGCCTAGTGTTTAAAGAAACAGAAACTGCAACCGAAGCAGTGGACAAAGTTCAAGAATGACAACATAATTAGGCGAAGCTCGTAACCAAAACATCTAGAGGAAATAGCTAAAGCGATCGCCTGAGAAAATAGTTTATGAAACCTAATTGCTTCTTTTTACGTCTCGATAGATCGAAATTCAAGAATGGGTATTATAAAGTTCTAATAGAACTAACTGAGGAGATTTTGAGTTATATCCTGCTCTTTCTAAGACAAATCGATCGGGTGCGAAATACCTCTTGGTACTTAAGTTTTGGTTTGGGAGACGAGTCTTGGCTAAACGTATCTAACGGCTCAGTTACCTACTGTTTGTGAGGAGCAATAATTGTGAGATTTCACTGGCTATTATCAGGTTTTATAGGTCTTTTTCTGTTTTGTTCCCCCGCTAAAGCAGGAAAAATCGTATCTTGGGAATTTGAAGAACGAGATAATAATTTGGTTTTTACTACGGATGAGGGGGTGCAACCAGAAGCCCAGCTATTAAGTAATCCAACACGCTTGGTCATCGATTTACCAGGAACTACTTTAGGCAGAGAGACTGTCAAAGAGAACTATTCAGGGGCTGTTCGAGGCTTTCGCATCGGACAACCAGAGCCAGATACTTCTCGTATTGTGATCGAGCTTGCTCCTGGTTATACTCTTGATTCGGATGAAATTGAATTTAAGGGCATCTCTCCTACAGAATGGTCAGTAGAGTTGCCCGATCCTCAAGTATCTCGAATTGATGTTGCCAATAATAATGACAGCGAGACACTAGATTTGCCTCAAGTGGAACTGCCCGATTCTCTTCCTGGTTTGGCAGAAGCGGAAGTTCCAGCTTTAGATTCTAATACTATAACCGTGAGTAGTTCTCCTCACATTCAAACCACTAAAAATGGTTTTTTTGTGGCTATTGATGGCAGCCATCAAATTAAAATTGATTCCGAGAGAAATGGCGATCGCATTAATTTTGTCTTGCAAGGAATTACTCTCCCCTCAGATTTGGCGACTCAGTCTGTAGGAGTCAATCAATATGGCGTCTCGACGATTGAATTTGAGCAAGTTAGCGATTCTGAAGCGTTAATGACCATGACGGTTGATGAAAATAGTCCAGATTGGTTTGCTACTTTTAGCCGCATCAAAGGCTTACTATTAGTACCCAAAGGCAAGCTACCCACTTCTACCACCGTAGCTACTTCTTCTGATAGTACTCCTGTCGAATCGATAGGAGAAATAACTCCTAAAGAAGAACAAGAGCCAGAAGAACTCAATTTAATTAATGAAATAGAGCTAACTGACAATGACAGTAAGTTACTCGTTCGTGCTGATCATGAATTAGCAGCAGTTGCTTCTAGAAGTAGCAACGGCATATATCAAGTTACTATTGATAATTCAGAATTAGCTGACAATTTTAAAGGCCCTGAATTGGTTGCGGGGAGTCCAATTTCTCAACTAAAAGTGCGTCAAGAAGACTCTCAAGTAGTTGTGGAGATTACTACTAGATTGAGATATAGTTTGGGACAAATTAGCGCGGAGGATAATGCCGTAGCTTTACCGATTAAAGTGGGCGTTGCACCACCCCCTCAGCAAGACACTCCGTTGTTGCCCCCAAGATTCGCTAAAGCTCCTAAAACCAGACCCATAACCGAAAATCCGACTACTCCGCCAAAAAGCGATCGTCCCCGCATTATTATCGATCCTGGGCATGGTGGAGACGATCCAGGCACAATTGGTATAGGAGGCTTCCGCGAAAAAGATGTGGTATTGCCGATTTCTTTAGACGTAGCAGAAATTTTAAAAACCCAAGGCATTGAAGTGATCATGACCAGAGATACTGATAATTTTATCAGTTTGGAGGGTAGAACCGATCTGGCTAACGATCTTGATGCGGATTTATTTGTCAGTATTCATGCCAATGCCATTAACCTAAGTCGTCCTGATGTTAATGGTCTAGAAACTTACTACTACAAAAGTGGTCGTCGTTTAGCTGAAGTGATTCACTGGAGTATTCTCAATGGGGTAAATATTGATGACCGAGGTATTCGCAGAGCGAGATTTTATGTCTTGAGACATTCAATTGCACCAGCAGTATTAGTAGAAGTCGGTTTTCTGACTGGCGAGGTAGATTCTTCGCGACTCAAAAATCCCAATCACCGCCGTCAGATGGCAGAAGCGATCGCCAGAGGAATTATAGAGTATATTAAACAAAATAATTTATAGGTATATTTACTTTGAGAAGACTGTCTTAGATGAAATTAATCCTCTTGATAAAATTACCCAAAATATAACTACTTAAGATTTAAAGTTGAACCATGAAAAATTGCAATCAGCGCATTGGCTTGTTTGATAGTGGTGTAGGTGGATTAACAGTACTCAGAGAAATGTATCGACAAATGCCCCAAGAATCTCTGTTATACTTTGCTGATTCGGCTCGCTTGCCCTATGGCACTCGTTCTCAAGCAGAAATTCTAGATTTTGTCCGCGAAATTCTGGATTGGATGTGCAATCAAGATGTCAAAATGATTATCATGGCTTGTAACACAAGCTCCGCTCTAGCATTAGAAACCGTTCGTCAAGAGTATGAAATTCCTATTTTGGGAGTAATTCTTTCGGGAGCGAAAGCTGCGGTCAAAGTCGGTCGAAGAATCGGAGTAATTTCTACTTCTGCTACTGCCAAGAGTCATGCTTATCGTCAGGCAATTCAAGAAATCAATCCTCAAACGGAAGTGTGGGAAGTTCCCTGCCCTAAATTTGTTGAGTTGATCGAGCAAAACCAACTTTATACCGAACACACCAAGCAGATAGCTCAAGAATATTTGCAACCTTTATTACAAAATAATATTGATACTTTAATTTATGGTTGCACTCATTATCGCCACCTAGAAAGGACAATTCGTTCTTTGTTGCCGACTAGAGTACAAATAATCGATCCAGCCGAACATATTGTCTCCGCAGCGGAAAAAGAGCTATCTTTATTAGGATTGCGCAGCGATCGATTACCTCTCCCCACTCGCTTCTATGTCAGCGGATCTAGCAAACAATTTGCTAATATTTCTCAGCAATGGTTGGGCTACTATCCTCAAGTAACTCAAATACCGATGAAAGAATCATCAGAAATTATGGTTTTGAACCCCGTAGAATAGTCGATGAGTAATAAAACAGGCTAAAAAAAAAAGAAACACTATCGTAAGAAGTGCTTCTTGATAACTATATTACCGAGTTGATAGTGATAAGAGAAGAGTTATCTGCTATCACTATAATTTATTATTTCATAAGTATTTTGTAATGTAACGAACTTCACTCAATCTTCGTTACTTCTATACTTTATCTATACACAGCTTTGATTGAATCAATCTGTCTGGTCTAGAGAACTTTTTTCTCTTGTGCGATCGCCTTGGCTGCGATCGCACCGCCAATAAAGCCAAATAAATGCCCTTCCCAAGAAATTCCCACTTCATTAGGAAAGACTCCCCAAATTAATCCGCCATAAACTATAGCTACAAAGAAAGATAGGATAATTGAAGGGATGTTTTTTTGGAAATATCCCCGCAGTAACAAAAAACCTAAATAGCCATAAATTAAAATACTCGCACCAATATGAACCGAATTTGGCGCGCCAAAGATCCATACCCCGACTCCGCCAACTAAAGCACTGACCAAAGATACAATATAAAAATCACTAGTTTCTTGAAGCATAGTCAACCACCCCAGAGGGATAAAAGAGACGGTGTTAGCCATCAAATGTCCAAACCCTCCATGGAGCATAGGAGCAAGCAGAATTCCCCATAATGCTGCTGTGTCGCGGGGTTTAATCCCATACTGGTCGAGGCTACCATTAAAGATAATATAATCGGCAATTTCGATCGCCCAAAATATAGCAACCGAAACAATTAAAATTTTAAATTCTTTCAAAACAGATTTCTTTCTAGCTGGTTTGCGATAATAGCTACTCATATTTGATTATAGATTAATTTACTTACTAAATATGCCAATAGGGGAGGAAGGTTACTAAATTTCTTATACTTCTATGTAGTCATACAAACTCGATCTTGCCGAACACCTAAAAAGTAGAAATAAACAGCTTAATTATGTCTGTGGTGATGTTGTTTTGTCGAGTCTCCAAATATATAAGACTGAACTAGGTGTTTGAAAAATGGAATGAAAGAATTATGATATATATCAACGCCATTTGTTGTAAGGTTTAGCTGGTGTGTAAAGCATTAAAACCTTAATAAAAAAGAATAGGAAACAAAAATTAATATTTATAGAAAACATTTTACTTTTCTATAGATAAAACATCTTCAGATTAGGAGGAATTAAATTCAATGAAGAGATTTGTCGGCATTATAACTGCCTTGTTATTAATCGTCGGTTCTTTGAGCTTTGCAGGAACAGCCCAAGCTAGTGAAATGGGAGTATTTAATGTCCAATCTCCTACAATCATAGCTCGCATCAATACAGCAGATGCTAAACGCAAAGAATTGGTTAAAGGAAAACTAGACTTAAATAATAGCGACGTTAGAGAATTTCGCAAATTACCAGGATTCTATCCCGGTCTGGCTAGTAAAATCATCCAAAATGCACCTTACAATGATGTACAGGATGTATTAGATATTCCTGGCTTGAGCAGCAGTCAACTCGAACGCTTACAAGCCAATTTAGACGAATTCTTTATCACAGATGTAGAAGCTTCTATGAATGCTGGTGGCGATCGCTATAACCCAGGACTATATTAAAAACCAATTATAAAATTGATTTTGACCGCGTTTGATCGTCAAACGTGGTTTTTTTGTCTTAATGTGGCATGATAAATTTCAATTAAGATGTGTCAAAGTAATTAAAATTGAATTATCCTAAGTTCGATGTAATAATAGTAGGTTCGGGTGCAGCAGGACTTTACGGGGCTTTATGTCTCCCTCTCGATCTAAAAGTTGCCTTAATTACCAAGGATAAACTGAACACTGGGGCAAGTGATTGGGCGCAGGGGGGTATTGCAGCAGCAATTAGTCAGGATGATTCTCCTCAATGGCATTTAGACGATACTCTCAAGGCTGGAGCAGGTTTGTGCGATCGCGATGCAGTTCAATTCCTGGTAGAAAATGCCGCCGAATCGATTAAATCTCTAGTAGAGATGGGGGTTGCTTTTGATCGACACCATAGTCAACTATCTATGACTCTAGAAGCTGCTCATTCTCGTCCCAGGGTACTTCATGCAGCAGACACTACAGGTAGGGCAATTGTTGCCACTTTAGCCCAGCAGGTATTACAACAGGATAACATCACAATTTTGTCTCAAGCCTTCGCCTTAAAGGTTTGGCTCAATCACCAAACAAAAAATTGCCAAGGTATTAGTGTCTTACAAGCAGGAAAAATCAGTTGGATTCAATCTTCTGCCGTAATTCTAGCAACAGGTGGAGGCGGTCAAGTATTTTCTCAAACAACCAACCCCGCAGTTAGCACGGGAGATGGTGTGGCGATCGCTTGGCGTGCTGGTGCAACGATTCGAGATCCAGAGTTTGTCCAGTTTCATCCCACTGCCTTAACGGTGACTGGCGCACCCCGTTTTTTGATTAGCGAGGCAGTTAGGGGAGAAGGGGCGCATTTGGTAGATAAAGCAGGAAAACGCTTTGCTTTTGATTATCATCCTGATGGGGAATTAGCTCCCAGAGATGTAGTGAGTCGAGCTATTTTTACCCACCTACAAAAAACGGGAGAAGAGAATGTTTATCTTGATTTGCGACCAATTCCTGAAGATAGAATTCGCTACCGCTTCCCTAATATTATTCGCGTCTGTCAACATTGGGATGTTGATTTGTTTACCAAACCTATTCCTGTTGCCCCTGCTGCTCATTATTGGATGGGAGGAATTGAAGTAGATACGATGAATCAAACTTCGATTTCTGGGCTATATGCCGTAGGAGAAACTGCTAGCACGGGAGTCCATGGAGCAAATCGTCTGGCTAGTAATTCTTTGCTTGAATGTGTGGTGTATGCTTCTCAACTAGCTAAATTAAAACCTACTTCCATTCAAATTACCTACTCTCCCGAAATATTAGTAGTGGATGATGATTGGGGAAAGGAAATGGCATTAGTTAACTTAATTAAAAATCAATTACCCGATTTGATTTGGCAAAGTGCAGGAATTTGTCGTCAAGAAGAAACTATGAAACAAGCGATCGCAGCTGTCAAATCATGGCGATCGCAATTAGTTGATTTACCCCTCAGTAAATACGCGATCGATTTATCTCCCCAGTCAGAAGTTAAATTTAATTCTCCCCAAGCACAATCTCAATTAAAACTTTATGCGGAAACTCTCAACTTGCTCGATATTGGTTATTTGATTCTCAAAAGTTCTATTTTCCGTACCGAAAGTAGAGGAGGGCATTATCGCCTAGATTATCCCCAGACTTCAACGGAATGGGAGCTACATACAATCATCAACCAAGATTCAATTGAGAGAATATAGCTCTTGCTAAAATATTAATCAAAATTAATCAAATTTGTCTTTATTTCAAACTAGATTATGTGTTTTAAGGAGAAACTATCGAACTTACGTCATATTGTTTCGATCCCAAACTAATTTTGCTGCACCCAACATACCCGCTTTATTGCCCAATTCGGCAGTCAGCAACTGTAAGCCAGTACGAGAAGGCGATACAACTCGTTTTTCAAGTTCCTGCATAGTACTTGGTAAAAAAAACTGCGAACTGGCACTAATGCCCCCACCAATAATTATGGCTTCAGGAGTCAGAACATAAACTAGACTAGCAAGCCCCGCACCCAATACTCGACCGTAATTTTGCCAGAATTCGATCGCATTCCCATCTCCAGATTGCGCTAATTTACCCATCTGTGCTGGTTCTTTTCCCGTTTCGCGTAAAACTGCACCAATAGAAGCATACTGTTCTAAAGAGCCTTGATTGCCACTGCGACAGGGAAAACCATCTGTATCGAGAGTAATTAAGCCTAATTCCCCTGCTGCACCGTAACTACCCGTAAATAATTTACCATCAATAAAAATTCCTCCTCCTACCCCCGTACCCAAAGTTAAAAGAATAAAATTTTTAAATTTTCTACCCGCACCCAACCAAGCTTCTCCTATTGCAGCACAGTTAGCGTCATTTTCAAGCATAGTAGGCAATCCCGTTTTAGCTTCCAACCAATCAGCCACGGGAACATCATCCCAACCAGGAAGATTAATCGATTTTCTAGCTATACGTTTAGTATTGTCTGTAGGGCCAGGAACGCCAAGACCGATCGCTTGACAGGTATAATCTTGTTGAAGTTGATTTATTCCTTCGGCGATCGCATTTACTACGGATTTTGGACGAGCGGGTTGGGGAGTAGCTAAGGAAATCGATTTTAGGCAAGTGCCATCTTTAATAAAAACTCCCATTTTGATTGCACTACCACCCAAATCTACACCGATAACGTTTTGCATTAGTTATTAATTATCTGGCGATATTCTGCTTCTGTGTATAAATCCGCTTCGTTTTCTACTCGATCTGTAAATACTATGCCATCAAGATGATCTAGTTCGTGCTGAAAAATACGGGCTACAAAACCTGTTAATATTTCCTGTTTGGTTTCTCCTTCTTTGTTAGTGTATTCTACTTCTA
The DNA here is from genome assembly GCF_020640915.1 of Waterburya agarophytonicola KI4. Lineage (GTDB taxonomy): Bacteria > Cyanobacteriota > Cyanobacteriia > Cyanobacteriales > Xenococcaceae > Waterburya > Waterburya agarophytonicola. The sequence continues at coordinate 12,505 of NZ_JADWDC010000082.1, forward strand.
TTTCTTTATATCGAGGCACTAAACCCCGAACATCAGGAATGCTCAAACAGCCCTCCCAATCTTTTTCTATTTCTAAGTTATGGTCTAAAATTCGCGGATTAATCATGGCTGTTGGTTGCATCGTCGGGGCATGGGGATAGCGATCGCTTGGACGAGAAGCCACAATAAATAGTCTATAGGGTTGAGATATCTGGGGTGCAGCAATACCAACTCCTTGATAGTTGATCGCCGTGTCGATTAATGTCTCGATTAAATCTACGATCTTGCGATCGTCTATTTTTGTTACGGGAGTGGCTTTTTTTCTGAGAATTGACTCGCCTATTTGAGCGATTCTAACGTTTTTTTCCATAGTTACCAGTCTAATGTTATGGTTCTCTGGTATTTAGGCGACTGTAGTTCGATCGGGAAACTTTAACAATCGGAAATAGATACTAAACATATTAATTTTAATTCGACTCAACTGATAAAATTTTCAACAATGCAATCAATCGCCATCAAGACAATTTGATTAATTGCGATCGCATTCCATTAATCAATCACAAATTAAAAATCAGAAAACAGAGTGGCAATTTCTGCGGAACAATTATGGGAGCAAATTTTAGTACGCCTCAAAGAAAAGTTAAGTCGCCCTACCTTTGAGACATGGATTCAAAATGCCACTATTGAAAATCTGAATTCAGAGTCTTTGACCCTTCTTGCTCCTAATGTTTTTGTGATGAACCATTTGCAAAAGCATTATCTAGATACCATAGGCGATGTTATAACAGAAATTCTCGGAAAACCTTTAGAAATTAGGCTGACATCCGAGCATGGAGAAAACCTCCCTTTTGCTGCCGATCGAGCAGATTTATTGCTTGAAGAAAATCGGTTTAATAATTATGCCAAAAGTCCTCTCAAGCCGATTCAACTCAACCCCAAATACACTTTTTATAGATTTGTAGTCGGCCCTACCAATCGCATGGTACACGCTGCGTCTTTAGCGGTTGCAGAATCTCCTGGACGAGATTTTAATCCTCTTTTTTTATGTGGTGGGGTAGGATTGGGAAAAACTCATCTTATGCAAGCTATCGGGCATTATCACCTAGAAATAAATCCCGATGCTCGGGTGTTTTATGTTTCTACAGAACAATTTACTAACGATTTGATTGCAGCCATTCGTAACGATCGCATTCAATCCTTTCGAGAACACTATCGTACCGCCGATATTTTGCTGGTAGACGACATTCAATTCATTGAAGGTAAGGAATATACTCAAGAGGAGTTTTTTCACACCTTTAATACCCTCCACGAAGCGGGAAAACAAGTCGTTTTAGCTAGCGATCGCCCTCCCCATCAAATTCCCAAACTACAAGAGCGTCTGAGTTCCCGTTTTTCTATGGGTTTAATTGCAGACGTTCAAGTTCCCGACTTGGAAACTCGCATGGCAATTTTGCAAAAAAAAGCCGAATATGAAAATGTTCGTTTGCCTAAAGAAGCGATCGAATATATTGCTAGTCAGTATACTTCTAACATTCGCGAACTAGAAGGGGCATTAATTCGCGCGATCGCCTATATTTCTATCTCTGGTTTATCTATGACTGTGGAAAATGTGGCTGCGGTACTCAATCCTAAAGTAGAGCAAATTACTGCATCGCCAGATACTATCCTGGATGTAGCAGTGGAAATTTTAAATGTTTCTTTAGAAGACTTGAAAAGTAATTCTCGCCGTCGAGAGATTAGCCGTGCCAGACAAATTGCCATGTATTTAATGCGCCAACATACCGACCTCAGTCTACCTCGTATCGGTGATAAATTTGGCGGAAAAGACCATACAACCGTTATTTATAGTTGTGACAAAATTTCCAAACAACTAAGAAAAGATCGAGCCTTAAATCAAACTATCTCTTTGTTGAGCGATCGCATTAATTTTGTCACTCGTCAGCAAAACTAAATCATTGTTTTCCACAGATTTATCGCAAAATCATATGTTTTTCCACAGGTTATCCACAGAATTGTTGTGTAACAATTATTTACAAGGCTAAATAATTGGAAATATATCAGCATATGACCACAACGAGCGATAGTCCAAAGACAGCAACCTTATTACCTGGAGGTGAAGATTCTACTGTTTTCAATCCACTAGAAGCATGGTATCCCATTTACTATGTTGAAGATTTAGATCCCCAGAAACTAAGTCGATTTACCTTACTAAACACCGATTTAGTTATTTGGTGGGACAAAAAAGAAAACAATTGGCAAGTGTTTAAAGATAAATGTCCCCATCGTCTTGCACCCTTAAGCGAAGGTAGAATTAATGAAACAGGTTTATTAGAATGTCCCTATCATGGTTGGGCATTTTCAGGTAATGGTCAGTGTGAAGTAATTCCTCAACAGCAACCAGATGGAGAGGCTCATACTTCTACTAGAGCTTGCGTTAGATCTTACCCTACTGCGATCGCTCAAGGGCTATTATTTGTTTATCCTGGTATGGAGGAAAATGGGGATAAAACTGCCGTACCAATTATCGAACCTATGTCAGAAGATCCAGATGCTTGGGTTTGCTTAAATATCTTCCGCGATCTTCCCTATGATGCTTTAACTCTTTTAGAAAATGTTATCGATGCCAGCCACATCCCCTATACTCACCACAAAACCGTCGGCAATCGCTCTAATGTAGCTCCTTTAGGCTTAGAGGTTGTCGAATCAAATAAACAAGGGTTTAAAGGCATTTGGGAAGAAGGACCTCGCAAAGGAAAACTAGGTACGCAATATACTACTTTTAGCGCACCATGTTTGATGTGGCACGATCTGACTTCCAAACAATTTGGACGAACTTTGACGGTGGTTTATGCCACTCCCATCTCGAAAGGAAAGTGTCGTCTGTTTGCTCGTTTTCCCTTTAAATTCTCTTCCCCTTTTCCTCGCTTCTTTATCAAACTCGCGCCTCAGTGGTATAACCACACAAATCAAAATGGAGTGCTAGAAGACGATCAAATATTTTTACACCATCAAGAGCGTTACCTCGAAGCTTTAGGTGGCGGAGAAAAATATAGTCAAGCTTTCTATCTCCCTACCAAAGCAGATTTATATGTGTCGGAGTTACGCCAATGGGTAAATCTATATCGCGCCGACCCTTTTCCCGATCGCCATTTACCCCCCGCTTTGTCCAAAGAACAACTATTAGACCGCTATCATTCCCATACTAAAAATTGTGCTAGTTGTAGTCAGGCTTTAAGAAATATCCAAAAAATTAAAATAATTGCGATCGCACTGGCAATTTTAACTTGGGCAATTATTCCTCTTCTCTCTTTATTTATTTCTATTTCTCCTAGGATAATCGCGATCGCTTTACCCTCAACCCTACTAGTTTCTAGTATTACTTGGTGGCAACTCCACAAATTAGAACGAAAATTCTATCAGGGTGTAGAAACACCACCGAGAAATCAATAAGTAAGATAATTTAGACAAAAGGTAGGTAGATCGATAATTATCCACCTGCCTTTTGTTAGGTTAAATTTATTCTTCAAAAGGAAGGGCATAATAAGCAATTCCTTCCAATGCAAACTCAGGTAAATTAGCTTCTACACTGTCTCTCTCTCCCGCAGAAGGAGTATAAAAATGCGCTCCACTAGTGTTATTGAAGAAACGATAGATCGGAATCGAACCATCTACTTCTGACTCGTAAGCAAAGAAAGCTTCTCCTTCAAAATTAAAGTTATCTAACTCTTGTACTGCATCTCGTTCTATATCTGAGACTGTATATAAATGAACTCCTGTATCTTGATTGAGAAAACGATATACAGGAACAGGTTCTGGTTGTCCGCTTAAGGGATCTACACTTGAGTAAGACGCACCTTCAAAATTAAAGTTATCCAACTCTTGTATTGCATCTCTTTCTGTTTCGTTAGCAGTATAGAAATGAACTCCTGAATTGTTATTAAAGAAACGATAGACAGCATCGCCAGTAATATCCCCATTATCTTCACTGTCGGGTAATTCTTCTACACCATTCCCCCCATCTTCATTATCGGGTAACTCTTCTACACCATTCCCCGCATCCTCATTATCGGGTAACTCTTCTACAATATCGCTATCGTTATTATCAGTAAGAGATAGATTGCCATTTTCTACGGTCAGAATTTCTTGGTCGTCGGAGAGTAAAATGCTATCAGTGCGATCGAATTGTGTAACTATTAAAGTATATTCGTTGTCAGCCAACGTCTCTGGTATTTGTACCGACCAGTTTCCGTCAGAATCGGGAGTCGTTGTTAGAATGTCGTTAAATGAGCCAAATGAAATGACTGCTAGGTCTATTTCTAGATCTGGTGCAGCAGAACCAGAGATAGTTACTAAACTACCAGTTGATTCTGCCGAATCAATCGATACTGACAATTGTTCGTTAAGTGGGTCTAAACTAAATAGTAGATTGTCTTGTTCCATAGTTATATATCTATATTTTTCAAAGTATTTCAAAAGAATGGGTAAATTGCGATCGAAGCAAACGATTATTCACTTATTCTTCAAGAGGAAGGGCATAATAAGCAATTCCTTCCAATGCGAATTCGGGTAGATTGGTTTCTACACTGTCTCTTTCTTCCGCAGAAGGAGTATAAAAATGCGCTCCACTAGTGTTATTGAAGAAACGATAGATCGGAATCGAACCATCTACTTCTGACTCGTAAGCAAAGAAAGCTTCTCCTTCAAAATTAAAGTTATCTAACTCTTGTACTGCATCTCGTTCTATATCTGAGACTGTATATAAATGAACTCCTGTATCTTGATTGAGAAAACGATATACAGGAACAGGTTCTGGTTGTCCGCTTAAGGGATCTACACTTGAGTAAGATGCTCCTTCAAAATTAAAGTTATCTAGTTCTAAAACTACATCTCGTTCGGTTTCGTTAGCAGTGTAGAAGTGAACCCCTGAATTATTGTTGAAAAAACGATATACAGTTGTACCTGTTATATCATCACTTCCATTATCGGGTTGTTGTCCTACAACTCCTCCATTGTCTTCATCTGAAATTGAAAATAATCCCAAGGTTGGACTAACGCCAGGTTCGGGTCTAAATCCACCAGTACCATACAAAAGATCTCCAGATTCAAAAATATCTGCATTAAGGAGTTCTAAGGGTTCTCCATTTTCATCAAGAAATTCTGCTTCAACTGGAACAGTGCCTTCAGGCGTTCCGTCACTTTGCCATATTTGGTCTACGTCAATGTTTCTTCTCACAAAAAAAAGAGTTCCATCGACATCGATAAAATCTTCTCCACCAGAAAATCCCTCTTCTGGGAAAAGATCGATGACTAAATTTGTACCGTCGGTAGTTCCATCACTCCTCCACAATTCTCGACGATTATCTCCATCAGAATCAGCGGTGAAAAACAGTGTTTCTCCAACAGCAATCAAATCGCTAGGATTAGAACCCTCGTTGACAGGAGTACCATTATCTCGTTCTTCAGGGCGAATATCTCTAACTAATCTAGTACCTTCTTCTGTACCATCGCTTTTCCATAATTCCGTTCCAATTTCTGGGTCGATGACAGGAAAAAATATCTCGTCTCCTACGGTTGTAAATGGCGAGATCCTCTGATTAGATGCTGCAAAATCATTTAATAAGCGAGTTCCTCCAGATGTGCCATTGCTAATATATAATTGTCCCAGAAAAGAAAGAAATATCTTGTCTTCGGCAACAGCCACTTCGTTGGCATCAATTTGATTGTTGGGAATGTTGAAAATTAGTTGCGTACCTTCGGTAGTACCATCGCTTCTCCACAATCCAGAGTTATCTGCATTGTCAGGATCGAAACCGCTAAAAAAGAGAGTGCCATCTATTCCCTCTTCTGCCAACTGACTGACATTGAAGTCTCTAACGAGGTTTGTACCATCATTAGTACCGTCACTTACCCATAAGTTATCTTGATTTCGCTCGTCCAATACTGTAAAAAAAAGCGTGCCATCAACATCAGCAAAGTTTCTGGGATTGCCCGAACCTTCAGGATCTATATCTCTTAAAAGACGCGTACCTTCGGCAGTACCATCACTCAAATATAGTTCTATTCCATTTTGTTCTCCAGAACCAGCAAAGAATAACTCTCCGTCAATTCCAATAACGTTTCTATTGTTATTAAAATCAAAGTTAAGACTAAAGTTTTCATCTAGAGTGTTAGGGTTATTTTCTGGGTCTATGAGGTTAATTGTTCCTGCTTGCGTGCCATCGGTTCGCCACAATTGCGAATCAACCGTAAAGAAAAGGAAGCTATCCGCATCTACAAAATTACCAGGAAGAGTTTCAAAAGTTTGAATAATATTTGTGGTCATTGTTGAGATAGATGTAATTCAGTTGACGTTAAAAATATTATAGAAATTCAAGTATAAATACAAGCATAGATATTTATAAATCATAAAAAAAAAATATAGATCAAAGTCAACGATAAAATCGATGTTTATTTGGATTTAAGTGCGATCGCAACGCCAAACAATAGTTCTTATTACATTAGTCCTCACCCTATTTTTCGTCATGAGATCTTGTGCAACTTTTTTCCCGTCCCAGATGGATGAGAGTTTTATGGTTCGCCAATTAGGATTTACTCCCTGAATTCTCTAATCTTTTACCGAAATTTTATATAGGGTTACTTTTGTCAAGTACACTTTATACACTTTAAGATGAGCTTACCCTGGAGTATCATGCTGTTTCTTGCTTGCTTCTTTTACTCCTTTGTTGTGTTTATCTTCTTTAGTTAATGAAACATTTTTTATCCCACAAGTTTCATAAACTTTTTATTGACCCCTGATTAGAAAGTAGAGAGTTTAAACCCACCTTCCGCACGTCAGAATGCAACATGAAGTAATTCAAGATAATTAAGTC
>NZ_JADWDC010000083.1 GCF_020640915.1 Waterburya agarophytonicola KI4
AGAAAGTGTATGAAATTACTCCCAGCTATTTTTGACAAAATCAACACCCTAGCTCATACCACCGAAAGAATTGGGCTATTTACAATTATTGTCTTGGGGGAATCTATTGTTGCAGTAGTAGGTGGGGTATCAGATAGAGAATGGACTCCAATGGCAATTGCGATCGCTTTGCTGGGTTTATCCATCGCCTTTAGCTTCTGGTGGATGTATTTTGACACCGTAGACGAATCTCCTCTAACGGCTATGAAACAGGGCAATATGAGGACTGCTCTTACCTGGCTATATTCCCACCTCCCCCTAGCTATTGGCTTAACTGCAACGGGAGTAGGAGTAGAAAAAATGATTAATGGTTTAGAACACGATTCCTCTAGCAGCGAAAAAACCCTATTCTGTGTGGCGGTAGCCTTATGTATGCTGATCCTATCAAACCTTCATTGGACTAGCTGTCAACTCGGACAAACTAAATGCAAGCGCATCTTAACTTTCTATCGCCTTGGTGCAGCAGCTTTTATATTATCTTTAGCCTTTGCTAGCAGCTTTCTCTCTTCTTTAGTAATTATTACTCTAGTTGCGATCGCCTGTACCATTCAAATTGCTTTAGATATTTTTAATACTTGTGGATAAATCAATCATATCTATTGCGATCGTTTATCCTCTCTCCTTACCTTATGGGTAGAAATCCCTAAACCCTGTATATCTAGGCAAATGGTAGAATTATTAAAAGTTGTTAAATATAGCTGCACAACTAGGCGATAGAAGCTTAGAAAGCAAATATAAGAAAGATAAAATACTGATAATTCCTAAATAAATACTACTATGCTGAAAAGACTGTTGGGCGATCCCAATGCCCGAAAACTAAAGAAATTCCAACCTTTGGTAGCAGAAATCAATCTCATCGAAGAAGACATCAAAGACCTATCTGATGAAGATTTGAAAGCCAAGACGTTAGAATTTCGTAAGCAATTAGCTGAAGGAAAAAATGACGAAGAAGTTAAAGAAATTCTTGATGATATTCTACCCGAAGCTTATGCTGTAGTTAGAGAAGCTGCAATTCGTGTTTTAGGGATGCGCCACTACGACGTGCAGTTGCTTGGTGGCATAGTATTACACAAAGGACAAATCGCCGAAATGAAAACTGGGGAAGGTAAAACCCTCGTTTGTACTCTTCCTGCTTATCTTAACGGTTTGACTGGCAAAGGCGTTCACGTTGTTACGGTCAACGATTATCTAGCTCGAAGAGACGCGGAATGGATGGGACAAGTTCATCGTTTCTTGGGTTTGAGTGTCGGCTTGATTCAATCAGGAATGAGTCCTTCTGAGAGAAGAAAGAACTACGCTTGCGACATTACCTACACCACTAACAGCGAGCTGGGTTTTGACTATCTACGGGACAACATGGCTGTCTCGATGGAAGAAGTAGTACAGCGTCCGCCTAATTACTGTGTAATTGATGAAGTCGACTCCGTATTAATCGACGAAGCTAGAACTCCTCTAATTATTTCAGGTCAAGTAGAGCGTCCTACAGAGAAATATCTCTATGCAGCCCAAGTAGCCGAACAGTTAGTCAGACAAGACGAAGACTACGACGAAGAAGCGAAGGGCGACGAGGGTATTGGCGACTATGAAGTAGACGAGAAAGCCCGTAATGTCTTAATGACTGATGAAGGTTTCGCCCACGCAGAAGAAATCTTGGGAGTTACGGATTTATACGACCCTGAAAATCCTTGGGCGCACTATATCTCTAATGCAGTTAAAGCGAAAGAATTATTTACCAAAGATGTTAACTACATGGTGCGTAATGACGAGATTGTAATCGTCGATGAATTTACAGGGAGAGTACTGGCGGGAAGACGTTGGAGTGACGGCTTACACCAAGCAATTGAAGCCAAAGAAGGCGTACCCATCCAAAAAGAAACTCAAACTCTAGCCAGTATTACCTATCAAAACTTTTTCTTGCTCTATCCTACTTTGGCAGGGATGACTGGTACGGCTAAAACCGAAGAAACTGAATTTGAAAAAGTTTACAATCTTCAGGTAACTATCATTCCTACTAACCTACCTCCCAAACGGGCAGATTTGGCTGATGTAGTTTATAAAAAAGAGATCGGCAAATGGCAAGCAGTTGCCGAAGACACCGCTAATATGCACGAAAAAGGTCGTCCTGTATTAGTAGGTACGACTAGCGTCGAAAAATCTGAATTGATTTCTCAGTTGTTACGAGAAAAAGGTATTGAGCATAATCTGCTGAATGCTAAACCTGAAAACGTGGAACGAGAATCAGAAATCGTCGCCCAAGCAGGGCGTAAAACTGCTGTAACTATCGCCACCAACATGGCTGGACGAGGTACGGATATTATTTTGGGTGGTAATGCAGACTATATGGCTAGGCTCAAAGTTAGAGAGTATTTTATGCCCAAACTAGTGATTCCTGAAGACGATAACCTGATGGCGAATGTACCAGGAATTGAGATCAAAAAAGATGCTCCCAAAGGCTTTGCTGGTGCTAGCAATGGCAAGAAAGTCAAAACTTGGAAAGCTTCTCCTCAAATTTTCCCTACGGAGTTGTCCAGCGAAACAGAAAATATCCTCAAGGAAACCGTTAAGTTTGCCATACAAAAATATGGCGAACAAAGTTTACCCGAATTAGAAGCAGAAGAAAAAATTGCCGTTGCAGCGGAAAATGCCCCTGTAGACGATCCTGTATTGAAAAAATTGCGGGAAGCTTATAAAGCTATTCGTAAAGAATACGATGAATTCACCGATGCTGAACACAATGAAGTGATTGCCAATGGTGGTCTGCACGTAATTGGTACTGAGCGTCACGAATCTCGCCGAGTAGATAATCAACTACGAGGACGGGCGGGAAGACAAGGCGATCCTGGTTCGACTAGATTTTTCCTCAGTTTACAAGATAACTTATTGAGAATCTTCGGTGGCGATCGCGTGGAAAAATTGATGAATATGATGCGGGTTGAGGATGATATGCCTATTGAGTCCAAAATGCTCACTAATTCTCTAGAAGGGGCGCAAAAGAAAGTAGAAACTTTCTATTACGATACTCGCAAGCAGGTATTTGAGTATGACGAGGTAATGAATAACCAGCGTCGGGCTATCTATGCCGAACGTCGTCGGGTGTTAGAAGGGTTAGATTTGAAAGAACAGGTAATTCAATACGCCGAGAAAACAATGGGGGAAATTGTCGATGCTTATGTCAATCCTGAGTTGCCCCCTGAAGAGTGGAAGTTAGATAAGATGGTAGATAAAGCTAAGGAGTTTATTTATCTTCTAGAAGATGTCGAACCCGCCCACCTAGAAGATATGACTGTCAATGAAATGAAAACCTTCCTCTGTGAAGAAGTTCGCAAGGCTTACGATATCAAGGAACATCAAATCGATAGTATGCAGCCTGGGTTGATGCGTCAGGCAGAAAGATTCTTTATTCTGCAACAGATTGATACTCTTTGGCGCGAACACCTACAGGCGATGGATGCTTTAAGAGAGTCGATTGGTTTGCGGGGTTACGGACAAAAAGATCCTCTGATTGAATATAAACAAGAGGGTTATGAAATGTTCTTGGAAATGATGATTGATATTCGTCGTAATGTTGTTTATTCACTCTTCCAATTCCAACCCCAAACTCCTCCACCGCAACAAGCAGAAGCTCAAGCACAAACGGTTTAGAGAAATTTACTGCAATTCAATAATCGATCAAGCCAGCACTAGTTGCTGGTTTTTTGTTTCGCTCTAAATATTTTTAAAAATCTCAAAATACTCAAAATACAGACAATTCATCTACGTTTGTCTGCGTTCACTATTGTTTTAATGTACGATGGTTTGGGGTTAGCTTCGTATTTCTAGCCCGTTTCTCTCAAACATAATGAATTGAATTATATTCATTGAACGCTTGTTAGATAAACTAGCTGTTGTAAGAGCTTCTCTGCTTTGAAAAGATACCATATGGTTTCTATATTTAGAGATTTACAACACTATCTATTTCGATTAAAATACGGTTTTTGCAAAATCATAGATATTAAATGTTTGTCAGAAAAAAAATCGACTACTATCCCATAACCGTAATCATACTAATATTTGCCATCGATTTATTAGTTTTTTTCCTTAGTCCTTCTTGGATTTTGACTTTATTGTGGGGCTTAATCAGCATATACATTAAAGGTTTTACTTGTTCGTTGAATCATCACCATCAACACTATAAATTTTTCTCTGTAAAATGGGCGAATCGAGGGATTGAGTTTATTATGGGTTTGCAGACTGGTGTAGTAGGGGAACTTTGGGTATTGCATCATACTCTGGGACACCACCAGAATTATCTCGATCGACGCAAAGATGAATCTGGTTGGCAAAAGGATAATGGGGAAATAATGAGTGTTGTGGAATATACTCTTTATGTTGGCACGACTACTTATGCCAAAGGATTGAAAGTTGGGGAAAGATATCCCCGCGAACAAAAACGTCTGATTCAAAATATAGTTCTTACTTTAGTCGCGATCGCTTTTCTCGTTTGGTATAACTGGTATAATGCCTTAGTGGTGTTTGTTCTGCCTATGCTGATTTTGCTCTACGCTACGGTGTTTGATACTTACAAACATCATGCAGGGTTAGATACGGAAGATCCTTATCGAGCAACTTACAACATCATTGACCCTACTTATAATTGGTTTACCTGCAATCTGGGTTATCATACCGCTCATCATCTTCAGTGTGGCAAGCATTGGGCAGAATTGCCAGCATTACACGAACAAATTAAGGATAAAATTCCTCAAAATTTGTATCGAGAACCAGGTTTTCCTTTTCCTCAGATTACTAGATTAACCAGTTTATTGAGGAATCTCGGCGCAATGTTGGAAGTATAGCGATCGAGGTTTATTTAATTTATTAATAGTCTTCATCGTCAAAGATTACCAAAAGTATCCTTTCTCCACGGTAGTCTGACGCTTATCGGGATTGTATTTAAGCAAGTATTCTTGGGAAATAGCCTCTTGTTTTCTTAAAGAGTTTACTTCCTTCTCTCCTATTTCCGTATCAGTAGAAAGCAAAATTACCTGGTGGGATGCAGTAGGAAAATATCGTTCGACTAAATTATTACGATGAGATGAATCTAGTCTGCCTAAGGGGGTATCGATCGCAATGGGAAGATTACGCCCCGATACTCTAGCCAAACCCCACAAAAAGGCGATCGCCAGTAGTTGTTTTTCCCCTGCGGATAATCGTTGCTTGGGGAATAATTGCCCATTAGTGTCGTATAGTTTTAGTCTAAAGCGATCGCTATCTATAGTCACGCGGTTAATCAAATTAGATTTATGCAGTAGATATAAGAAGCAGTCTTTGACCTCTGTTTCTAGCTTATTAAGTTTTTTAAGAGTCAATTTTTCTTTGAATACCTTGAGGGTATCTTGTACTTTAGTGGCAGAATTTATAATATGTTCGTCACCAATTTTGTCAATAGCTTCTTCGCTATAATTTTTCAACTTGCGGTTTAATTCTTGAGTTACGCGATCTATTTCGCGATCTATATTTTCTACCTTATCTTTAGCTATATCGTATTGAGTTTTATACTTACTTATCGCTTTTTGAGTATTTTCTACTGCATCGATTAATTTCTGATAATCTTCGGGGGATGCAGCACTAGCTAATTGAGTTTCGGTGTTATCTATCTGGGTTGTTAGGCGTTCGATTTCTTGAATGATATTTTGAGAATTTTTAGTTTCTAAAGACAAGCGATCGCCAGAAAAAACGTATAATTGCTGCAATTGCTTTTCTGTTATATCTAAATAATTATCTCCTGCATCTTTAATAGAATCAGCAATAGTTTTATTTTCTTTTTCTATAAAAAACTCGATTTTATCAATAGACTCTGGTGATAAAGAAATAGTATCAAAATAATCTAATAACTTCCGATCTCTTACTGCTAATATTTTTTGCGCTTGTTTAAACTGTTGAGATTTAACTTCTAATTCTCCCTGTTTGATTGCATTATTTAATAAAGGTATAATTAATCCTAATGGTAAACTGCTTTCTGCTAGCTCAATTAAGTCTTTTCTTTTGTTCTCTAACTGACTATTAAGCTCTTGAATTCGAGCTTCAAAAACGTCTCTTTCGGCTGCAATTTTGCCCCCTTGTTTATTAAACTTTGTAGTGGCGCGTTCTCTTTTTTTATAGGCCTGTTTTAATTTCTCATCTATGATTAAATAATTTTCATTCAGCTGTTCTCTATCTTGTTTTTTAGCTGCTAGTTTAGTTTCAATTTCTTCTATAGTTAATAACTGAGCTTTACTCGCGATCGCTTTTCTTTTTCGATTAACTAATACCGATAAATCAACAGATAACTTCTCTGCTAATTCTAAGCCCAATAAATTATTAATTGCTTCGACTACAGCAGGGGGAGGCGTATCTAATTCAGCTAATTCTTTGACTTGTTCTCCATCAAACAAAAACAAATTAGAAATACCTAATGGTAAAATACTTTCAATATATTCATCCCAATGCTCTTCTAAATTGCGATCAAACCTGTCTTCTCTTTCGATGCTAAGGCTATCCTTTCCATCTTTAATATCTCTTTTCCAAGCGCGGATAATTTTAAACTGCTGCCAATTTCCTTCAAAAACATCTTCAAAAGATAACTCAATTCTAGTTATATCTGCGGAGGTAGCATGACTATTAACAGACTGTTTTAAAAACTCACTGTAGCCCAAATTTCCTCGATTAGAACACTTTGCTCTTTGTCCGTATAAAGCCAAACGAATAGCATCCATCAAAGTAGTTTTTCCGCCACCATTCATTCCCCCTAATAATACGATAGGACGAACAACATCATTATTCTCAGGATGCCCTAAAGGACTACCCGAAGGTCGCAAATTAATTATTTGCCTTCCTACATAAGCACCAAAGTTTTCAATTACTAATTCAGTAAAAATCATATTTTTTAAATTGACAACTGCCCTAAAGGATACCGCTATGCATAACAATGGATAATTATCAATTATTTGACTTGTTTTTAAATATTTCTAAATTGGAGTTTATCAAAGAATTTAGGATTTAGCTGGAAATTTTATATTTGACCAAGTGGCTTTTTCATCTTTCTTAGACTTAGTTAGCTGCTCAACTTTTTTAATTACTGTTTCACTATCACCTTGTTCAGCAGCGGTTTTTAATTCATACTTCTGATGAGCATTTGCAATCGCTTCTTCTTTGCTTCTCGAACTAGTATCAAAACATTTTTCCAAACCTTCATAGATACCCAAACGCCGATTTTTAATCTTGAATTGTCTTTCCGTATCTAACAGTTTCGACATCAATTCCAAGTGCATCTCATCATCGCATATTTCCTCAAGAATTTCCCACTCATCACTACCTATTGTCTTTTCTTCTGCACCTAATCTAATATCTTTAAATACCTCTCCCGTTACCTCTTGATAGATGCGAGGTAAACTGTCATCAAACTCGTGTTTTTCCTCTAGCCAAATTCTTCTAATCTCGCTTAACTCTTCAATCGTAATTAAGCTAATATCTTTAAAATCTTCTGGCGCATTCTGTCTAACTTCTACTTGTGCTTCTAATAGCTTTCTCAACCAATTTTCTCGCCATTTTTTAGTATAAGGACCAGGAATAGGCTCAATAGAAGTTTCTCCTCCCCCCATATTTCTCTCAAATAACTGCACATGACCACGAAGACGGCGAAAATCTCTTTTATGGCGATCGTTTCTAATGTCTAATTCCAAACGAAAGTCTACTAATGGCTGTAACCATTCTTTTTCTTCGTCATTACGGATCATTGCAGTAAGAGACTTATCACTGTCTACTAAAGTACAAACCCAGCAACCAAAACGAGAACTACCACAACTAGGAGTTGATGTATCGACTACCAAGGGACACTCGTTATCTTCAGTTGCGCCACGATACATAGCAAACAAATCTTTATTACTATATCCCCAAGGGTTTTCCCACTGCATTAAATAAAGCCAAACCTCATCTGTATGCCAGTCTTCAACAGGAGTATACAGTAGAGAGCTTGGTAAATGTGAATGAGGACAAAGGCGATCGCGTATTTTAGTTTCATCTCGCTTGCTCATTATTGCAGCACGGTTAGCACTTTCTGTTTTACGAGTACCCAATACTACTATTGCTTCGCCATTTTGACGTATTACGTTACGAATAAAGTTATTAGATGGATCGATTTTTAAACGAGGAGTACACCAACGAAATCTATGTCTTGGAGCAGGATAGCCTTTTCCAATTAACCCCACCCAATAAGTTGTTGCGGCTTCAGGTTTTAATAAATGAGGTTCTATAGGTAATTGTTGCTGCTTGGCACTAACCGCCATTTGTTTTAGAGAATTATTAACCCAAGATGAAACAATAGGGTTTTCGACTAATGTATCTGTAGTTATGACATATATCTTCTTCTTTCTCTTTTCTATAGGAAGCTCAGATATTGCATTCCAAATTAACTGTAAAACTGCGGTGCTGTCTTTGCCACCTGAGTAACCTATCACAAAAGGAATTTCATCAGCAAGATATAATTCTTGAATTTCAGCAGATAGTTTTTCGATATCTTTAATTAATTCAGGAACAGCACGGGAGGGAAATGTAGATGCTGGTTTAGATGTCATTGCTAAAATTTATATATTATAAGCTCTGCTAATTTACGATCTTACGAATATCGTCCTGTATCTGGTTAACTACTTTTCCTTGCCATTTTTGTTTTAAATGTATAAGTCCTGCTTCGGCATATTGGCTAATAATTTCTATTAATTCATCACTATTGGTCGGTTGGGGTTTTTTGCTACGTTTGTGAATAGCATATACTGCCGCTTCTAGTGAAAGACGAACATCATCGTCTATTAAACCTAATAAGTTTACTACTATATGTTGACGATCTTTTGAAGGTATAGGAAGAATATCTAGATTGTTCTTAATGGCAAAGGCAGCAGCAAACAAGTAACCATCTATTACGCGCTCAAAGATTTTTTTATCTTTAAGCCATTTGGCATATTCTCTAGCTTCTGGTGTAGGACGAAAAGTTTTAGTAATATCAATACGCTTCATTATTCGATTTTAATGACAGAACTAAATCTATTGTCTCCTTTTCTGCTGATAACATGAGTTTGAACAATATAAGGTGCTAAATCATCCAATATATTTTGTGGCAAATCTTCACCTGTAGCTAAGAGTATCACTTGAGAAGGAAGTTCTGGCAGAGAATTAATAATATTTTTCTTATGTATGGGGTCAAGATGACCAAAAGGAGTATCCATAACTAAAGGAGCAGCTTTTCCAGAAGCTTGATTTAAACCTGCAATAAAAGCAAAAGCCAAGGTTTCTTTTTCACCTGGACTGAAATTAATTTCTTCTGGATTAACAATATCACCAGATTTTTGCTTAATTCCTAATGTATAGTCTTGATTTATTCTAACTCCTTTATATTCCTCTGGTTTGTTAGTAATTTTCTGATGTATTTCTGAGGTATATTGTTCGATTATTTCACGACTGTTATCTATCTGCCATCTTACAAGTTCGTCAGCAGCTTGATAGAGTCTGTCAGCAATATCTGACTGTCGGCTCAAATTTGCTGCTTCTTTATTTTGACTGGCTAGTTTTTTTCTCTGTTTTTGTAGTTTGCTTTGTTCCTCCTCAAGTTCCTCTATATCTCTTTCTAAACGATCTATCTGATCTTGCTTTTGCTTAAGTGCGTTTTCTTGTTGATATAGCTTTTGCCAAATCTTCTTAATGCTGTCGCGGTCAAAACCATCTGTATCTTGTTTTAATTTCTTGATCGCTTGTTCGGTTTCAGTCAGATCTTCTTCAAGGCGATCGCGTCTTAATAAGAGTAATTCGAGATCGGGGGATGGAGTACGGCACAACATACTTAATTCAGTATGCAGTTTCTGGTTATCAACCGCTTGTTTATATAAATGTCTAGAATTTTTCGCTTTTTCTAACTGTTCTTCAAGATATTGGCGAACTTCAGTATCTATGCAACGTCCGCAAACACACTCATCATTAATAATTAGCTTTTCCAGCAGGGATGTATCAGCCAACTGCTTATTATTAATTAAAGTTTTAGTATGTATTTCATCAGCTATTTCTCTAACCAGACCTGACAATAAGTAAATAGGAGCTTTGCGAAAAGAAGTTTTTATTTTTTCCGATATTTGTTCTAAATCTTTTATTACAATACTTTCGGTTTTTTCTAACTTGTTAATTTCATCAAATTTACTTTGGGCTTCATCACTTTGTCTAGCTTCTTTGTCTAAAGCATTTAAAATAATACGTTCTTGCTGTAAGTCCTGTAGCGTTTGGTTTTTTGTTGCTTCCTTAATACTAATATTATCTTTAATCTCATTTAGTTCTTGACTAACCTTCTTTAACTCATTTTTGGTACTGGATATGTTATCAAATTCCTGTTCTATTTCTTTTCGTACTTTTTTAGTGTCGTCAATTAGGTTTCTAATTTCTGGAATACCTAAAACTTGTTCTATAGCATTGCGAGTTTCTTTACTATGAGTAAGTTTGGCATATTCTTCAATTTTCTTGCCATCGAAAAAAAACAGTTCTTTGCATGATTCTGGTAACAAAGATTCTATATTTTCTTTTGTGTCTGGTTTTTCTTTACCACTCTTATTGAAACTAAAAGTAGTTTGTTTAAAATTAACGTTATTTCCCCTAACTAATCTTTTTACAACACGAGTAATACGATATAATTCTTCGCCTTGTTTGAATGTCAAAATCACTGACATTTCTAAACTGGGATTTTCCTTTACAGCTATAGAGTTGAAAAAAGTTACAAATTTAGGTTGTTGTCTTGTATCTGGAAAAATTGCTTTTACTCCATAAAGACACCATAAAATGCCTTGCAATAATGAAGTTTTACCATAACCATTATCACCGAATACTACCCAAATGTTTTTAGTGACAACAGTATCTAAATTAAAGTTGATAACTTGATCTTGAAAACATTTCCAATTTTGAAAATGAATACTCTTTAGCTTGATTTGCATTTATTATATTTTAAATTATTTGTATAATGCAGCGTATTGTTGTATCACCTTTCTTATTTCAGGAACTAACCTACGTTGTTGTAAAATAACCCGTTCCTTTTCCATCTGGATTACTTTTTTCAATAAAGATGCGGGAATATTATGTTTTTTAGCTAATTCCTTTATTTTTTCTTCCATGTGTAATCTATTTAACTAGTAAAATTAAATCAGAGTAAGTAATGCCGTAATGAGATAATTCATCTCCTAGCTTAGTAATAACTGAAGCTTTATTGCTAGCTGTTTTAGCAAAATGTTTAATTCTCTTAACTTCTGATGTAATTAGTTTTAATTGTCCGTCTCCTATTGGTGGTACTACAAGTATATCAATCAAAGTTGCCCTTTCTTTCCCTTTGGCTTTTCTTAAAATTCTGCCTCTACGTTGAATAAACTGGCGTTCGGAAGTATCGCTAGCTAATATTATCGCTTCTTGGGCAGCAGGTACATTTACACCTTCGTCAAGACATTTTACGGCTACTAAAGCATCAAAACGACCCTGGCTGAAATTATTCAATATTTGAGGACGTTGCTTATCTTCTTTGGAAGTAAAGCGGGAGATATTTATTCCCTTTTGTGATAGTCGATGACACACGATGTCTGCTTGGTTAATATCAGCACAATAAACCATGCCTCTATTTAAAGGATGATCTTGTATAATGCGACCAAGGACGGTTATCTTTTCACTAGCAGATTTAATAATACGAGATCGCTCTATAGTTAAACGATTTATAGATCCGCTTACTTTATCATTACCACTTCTCAACAATTTGGCAATTTTTTTAGTGAGTCGTTGATACTCTTCATTTTCGGCATCGGTCAGAGTGACCACATAAACATAGTATTCGTACTCGCAAAGAATTTTCAATCCAATAGCTTCTTCTAAACTTAACTCGTAAACGATATCGCCAAAATAATCTAATACAAATTCTGTCCCTTCTTCATCATGAGGACGTATGGGAGTAGCAGATAAACCCAAGCGGTAAGTAAAATCATCTCTTAAGATCCTGCGATATTGTGAAGATCCTGCGGTGTGAACCTCGTCAGCAATCATTAAAGACTTAATGGGCAACCCTCCAGCATCTTCAATAAGTTCTGCCACTGTAGATCTAGACAAACCGCTATAAGTACCAACCACAACAGTAGGTAATCTTTTAACTGCTTGTACGTTGCCGTGAATTAAGCGTAACTTTTTATATAGGGTATTTCTCCAGGTTTCAGACTTACCGACTGCTGGAATAGGATAATAAAAATCTGTAAGCTTATCTAATTCATCCATCCATTGTTGAACTAAATCTTTAATAGGAACAACGACAATAATTAAATCTAAATCTTCTATACTACTAGCGCAAGCTAAAGCCGTAATAGTTTTACCTGCCCCTGTTGCCATAGCCAGAATTCCCTTATAGTTGGCAGACTTGAACTTGACCAAGGCTTCTTCTTGATAAGGTCTTAAAGTAATATCTAAACTATGAAGAGATCGCGATTTATCTTCTTCAACATCATATTTAGTTTTATCCTCTGCTACTAACTTTGACTTTTTTCTGACCGATACTGTTGGTTTCGCATAAGGACAATATTCTAATAGTTTGCGGGCTGCTGCTTCAGGAAAACTGATGACTTCTGCTTTAGGAGTTTTATTTAGCCACAGTCTTTCAAAATCTTCATTGATGCGCTTAACTCGTTTAGCTTCTTCTCCTCGCCAAGAACAAAAAATTTCAATATTTTCAAAATTATCAATTAGTCCCGATTTTGTTTCGTTAATTGAACCAGTAAAGGCTAACCTGTTGTTGTTGCCATCCGTTAAAACACCAATTTTT
The DNA here is from genome assembly GCF_020640915.1 of Waterburya agarophytonicola KI4. GTDB lineage: Bacteria > Cyanobacteriota > Cyanobacteriia > Cyanobacteriales > Xenococcaceae > Waterburya > Waterburya agarophytonicola. The sequence continues at coordinate 12,869 of NZ_JADWDC010000083.1, forward strand.
TCATGATAAAGACCAGGATCTTCAAAATTATTAGCCACGGCTAATTTAATATCTAAAATACCCTGACTCAATAACCAAGATAAACAAGTTAGTCTATCTTGGGAGACAGTTTCAAATTCTTGAATAATTGCTTTACTAATAACTTCTTCTTTTTGCTTTAAACCTTTTTCAATAGCCTTAATATCTTCACGAGAAAGTTGAGGTGATGCTACTAGACGCATATTACCGCCTGCTTTAATCAAAGCTGCTAGCCCTTGGGAAATAGAAACGATAGAAGTACTAGAAAAATATCCCACTGCCCGACTGTACAAGATGGTTTGAGAAAGGCAAGGAACATAAAAATCTTGGATTAAATTATGGCGATCGCTTCTATAATGATCTTGAATATAAATATCTGATAAATTCAATTGAATAAATAAGCAATTAAACTGAAAATAATAATTACTATTTTTACATATTCAAATACTTAAATTCAAAAAAGCGATCGCTTTACACTTCAAAACAAACAAATCCTTTGCGCCTTATGCTTTGCGGTATCCTTTAGGATAGCGACTTGGCGTGAGATACCAAAAAGAAATACCCCTCAATTAAATATTAAATCAAGGGGTATAAAATAATAGAAAAACTATTCTCTTTGTTTATCTTTTGGGTTCTTAAGATTAGATCCAGTAGATAAATTTCTATTACTATTAAATCGATATTTATTGGGTTTATTAGGATAACCCATGATCGCGACGGCATTATTTGACATAATCTTTTTTTGAATTAAAAAACAGAATACTAAATCATTTATTCAATTCTAAAAAGACTTTAATTAAACCGCTGCGATCGCGATCGCATATCCAAAGAAAAAATTGATTAATGTTCCAAACCTACGGCATCTTTAATATTATCTAATCCTTTTTCATCCAATTTAGCTAATAAACCAGACAACACATTATTAACCATCCAAGGTCCTTCATAGACCCAACCAGTGTATACTTGTAGCACACTCGCCCCTGCAATAATTTTAGCCCAAGCATCTTCTGCATTAAATATTCCACCAACACCAATTATGGGTAATTTACCCCCTGTTTCTTGATAAATAAAGCGGATTACCTCAGTAGAACGTTCTTTGACGGGGAAGCCACTAATTCCCCCCGCTTCATCTTGAATACTTTTGCCTGTTTCCTTAAGGATTTTAGTATTAAGGCGATCTCGACTGATAGTAGTGTTGGTAGCAATGACCCCAGAGAGATTATAGCTAGTTGCTAAATTCAAAATATCTTTAATATCCTCCCATTCCAAATCAGGAGCAATTTTAATTAGAATAGGTTTACTATTGGTATTAGCTGTTTGTAATCCCGATAAAATAGGTTCTAGCTGTTCCCCTCCTTGAAGCGATCGCAAACCTGGAGTATTAGGAGAACTAACATTAATTACAAAGTAATCTGCCACATCCTGAAGATATTGAAAACTACCTACATAGTCTGCTGTCGCCTCTTCTAGGGCTGCTATTTTAGATTTACAAAGATTGATACCAATTGGAATTTTGCGAGGTTGTCTGCGCCAAGTTTGAGCTAGAGTATCCGCCATGACTGCTGCACCCAAATTGTTTGCACCCATGCGATTAAGTGCTGCTTTATCTTCTGGTAGGCGAAACATACGAGGGCGGGGGTTTCCTGATTGAGAATGAAGAGTTACCGCACCCAATTCGGCAAAACCAAAACCAAAACTACTCCACATTCCCGCTGCTGTACCATCTTTATCAAACCCTGCTGCTAAACCGAAAGGATTATTAAAATTCAATCCCCAGAGTGTTTGTTGCAAGCGAGAGTCTCTAATACAAAAAGACTTTTCTAGCTGCTTAATTGCCAAATTTCCCCAGACAGAATGACGATTAATTTCTAGATTACTTAGAGTCTTAAGCATTTGACGATGAGCTGTTTCAGGATCGCTTTTAACAGAAGAAAGTAATAAAGGATACAAAGGTTTAGTAAAGTTAAGCATTATTATATTTGATGATTTATAACTAATTGCCGTTGTCCATTGTCAATTATCCATTGTCAATTCTGCTTGTAACCGATTCAATTCCTCTCTATCCCTTTTCAATTCTTGTTCCAACTCCTGCAATTGTTCGCGACGAGTTTCAATTTCCAAAGCACGGCGATTTAACTCCAAATTTTGGGCTGTAATTTCCTGTCGCCACTTTTCCACCTTACTTTGCTCGCGTTCAATAAACTGAGGATTAATGGCATTTTTAGTTAGATGCTGCTGTAAAATGCTCAATATCCATTCTTTCGCATCCTGAATACTAATTATTTGGCGATCGCTATCTATTTCTACCAATACCAAAACTCCCCCACACAAAGAACTTTCTTTAGTTAAAAGCAAAGTCTCGGAATTATCTACTTCCCAGACATATTCCGATTCTTGGCGTGCAAGCACCTGTAGCTGTATTTCTCCCGAATCAGGATTAATTTCAACTTGCGCTAGATATAACATGGTTATAAAGAGTCTCGAACATAGATGTAGTTATTTATATCATTAATGATACTTTTACTTGAGACGTTCTAAACGTTCCTTTAATATTTCCGCTTGTTTTTTGGCTTCCGCTAAGTCATTATTTGCCCCTTGAATTACTTCTGCGGGGGCTTTATTAACAAAACCAGGATTATTCAAACGTCCAGTTAAAGATTTGATATCCTTCTCTACCTTATCTAATTTTTTCTGTAATTTTGCTTCTAATGCAGGAACATCCACTAAACCAGTTAAAGGAATTAATATCTGTACTGTAGCCGTTACCCCTGCAATTACCTGTCCTGGATCTTCTAGAGTAGAACTAATAATTAACTCCCCTACCTTACCAATATCTTTAATATAGGCTTCGGTAGACTTAAGCAATTCAATCTCTTTCTCACTCTCAGTTTGCAGGATAACTTTTATTTTCTCTCCTGGCTTAATTACCGACTCCGCACGCAAATTACGGATAGTACCTATGGTATTAAACAGCAAGTCAAAGCTTTGTTCTAGTTCCAAATCTATGAGATTATCGTTTAATTCAGGATAAGTTTGAACAGCAAGAATATACTTTCCATTATACTGAGTAAGTGTTTGCCAAATCTCCTCCGTAATATGAGGCATGAAAGGGTGGAGTAATCTCAATATTCCGTCTAAAACATAAGCAAGAACATTTTGTGCTACTTTACGACTAGCTGAAGATTCATCTTGCCAAAGACGAGTTTTGACTAATTCAATATACCAATCGCAAAAATCATTCCAAATAAACTCATACAAACCTTTTGCTGCTTCGCCTAAACCATATTTCTCAATATTGCTGCGGGTTTGTTTTACGGTTTGATAAAAACGAGACAGAATCCAATAATCTGCTTTCTCTAAAAATTCATTACCTACGAAATCAAAGTATTGAAGTTTATTAGAGTTAAAGGAGAATTGAAATTCTTGGGGAGTTTTCCCTTTCAGATTCATCATTACAAACCGCGAAGCATTCCACAGCTTGTTCGCAAAATTACGAGAAGCCTCTACAGATGCAGATTCTTGTTTCTTCCTGTCGTAGTCAAAGCTAATATTTTGTCCCGCACCGACAACTTTTGTAATCAGGGTATAACGCAAGGCATCCGCACCATATTTATCAATCATCAATAAAGGATCGATACCGTTACCTTTAGACTTGGACATTTTTTGTCCATTTTCATCCAATACCAAGCCGTGAATATACACATCATCAAAAGGCATCTTATCCGTGAAGTGTCCCGCCATCATGGTCATGCGGGCTACCCAAAAGAAGATAATATCAAAGCCCGTAACTAAAGTAGAGTTAGGGTAATACTTCTCTAAATCGGCGGTATTTTCTGGCCATCCCATAGTAGAAAAAGGCCATAAACCAGAGGAAAACCAAGTATCCAATACATCAGGATCTTGTTCTAATTCAATATCATTCCCGTACTTCTCTTTCGCTTTAGTTTCTGCCTCTGCTTCATCGAAAGCCACCACAAACGGCGTATTATCTTGAATCTCCCCATTAGTTTCTGAAACTACATACCAAGCAGGAATTTGATGACCCCACCATAGTTGACGAGAGATACACCAATCTTTTAACTTAACCAACCAATCTCGATACACCTTCTTCCATCTTTCGGGTACATAGTTAGGAGAATTCTCGTTATCCAGGCAACCCAAAGCCTTCTGAGATAACGGATCGATTTTGACAAACCACTGGGTAGATAATAAAGGTTCTACTGGTACTTTACCGCGATCGCTGTAGGGAACGCTATGGCGATAGTCTTCAATCTTAACTAGATTGCCCAACTCATCCAGTTTCTTAACCACATTCTTGCGGGCAATAAAGCGATCTTGTCCCTGAAACTCCCCTGCATTCTCATTGAGACTGCCATCCTTATTCATGATGTTAATCATCGGCAGGTTATGACGTTTGCCCATCTCAAAGTCATTAGGATCGTGAGCTGGTGTCACCTTAACGCAACCCGTACCAAATTCCATCTCGACAAATTCATCGCCAATAATCGGAATCTCCCGCCCTACAATGGGCAAAGTCAGAGTCTTGCCAATATAATCCTTATATCTCTCATCATTAGGATTAACCGCAACACCAGTATCTCCCAACATGGTTTCAGGGCGTGTGGTTGCTACTTCTAAATGTCCGCTACCATCGCTTAAAGGATAGCGGAAGTGCCATAAATGCCCATCAACCTCTTGATTCTCTGCTTCCAAATCCGATACTGCCGAAAGAGATGCGGGACACCAGTTAACCAAATAGTTACCGCGATAAATCAGCCCTTCTTCGTAAAGTTTGACAAAAGCTGTCTTCACTGCCTGGGACAAACCCTCATCCATCGTAAATCTTTCTCTCGTCCAGTCGGCAGATACCCCTAGACTCTTCAACTGATTAATAATTGTCGTGCCAGACTCCTCCTTCCAAGCCCAAGCTTTCTTTAAATATTCTTCCCGTCCCAAATCCTCACGGCTTTTACCTTCGGTTTTAATCTGCTTATCAACAATGGTACTCACCGCAATACTGGCGTGATCCGTCCCAGGCAACCACAAAGTATTGCGCCCAATCATGCGATGGTAGCGAATCAAAGTATCGATCAAGGCACTCTCAAAAGCGTGTCCCATATGCAAACTCCCCGTAACGTTGGGTGGGGGAATGACAATGCAATAAGGTTCACCTTCCGCGTTAGGATCGGCTTTGAATACTTCTTTGTCCGCCCAGTATTGTTGCCACTTGGCTTCGGTTTGTTTGGGATCGTATTGAGTCGAGAGATTGGTTTCAGTTGCGGTCATGTGACTAGCAGAGAAGTTGGTTTTTCAGCAATTTCTTATTGTATATTCATTGCCGTCACTCTTGCTAATTGGTTATTTAATTGTTTGTAAAAAATATTCAGTGTTTGAGTTTTTAAAGATATTTTCCAAAATATTATATGTTTTTACTTTAGTTAACCCTACGAAGCTCTTTAGAAAAAATAATATGACTTTTAGCAAACTGCTTTGCCTACACCATAAGCCGCTAAACCTCCTATTGTTCCCAAAGCAGTTAGACCTAACGCTCCTATTCCTACTGCACTTCCAGCAGCAGCTATTCCCACGCCACCAATAGCACTATAAGTCAAAGCACCAGCCATTGCACCACCTGCAACAGGAATAAATACAAATTTATCAAAGCTCTTTTTGTTAGGATGAGAATTATAAGAATTTGCCCAAGAAGATAAAGCTTTTTGGTAAATTTTTCTGTCATAATCTGAAATTCTCACCCAATCATCGTTGGACATAATTCTTTTAAATTGCTGTTCCATATAAATTTCATATTGTTCTTCTCTTTCAGAATTAAAATTCTCTATGCTGTGCCATATTTTTTCTGCATTGATTATTAACTCATAATATTTATATTGAAACAACATTGCCAGAGAATTATTGGCAACTCTTTGTAAGAAGCTAACGCTGACCTTTCTAGATTCATTAGTTAAAGAATTCGTAACTATAGAACTCTTGCAAAAATATTTTGTGCTATGATTAAGGATTTTACTTTTCATTAA
>NZ_JADWDC010000010.1 GCF_020640915.1 Waterburya agarophytonicola KI4
AACTTGTAGACCTTAGTTTAAAAGGGCTTTTCAGATGATTGTCACCCCCAAAAGTAGATGATGCTCTTCGACCAAATCTTTCGCTAACCAGAGTTGCCAAGTCATCAAAGGCATTAAGTCACTCCATCGCTCACATTATATCGGACTTTGGCTCGATGGAAAATGTCGCAGCAACTTTGTCCTGGCGAATGTTAAAGGTGTCAAAGAGCCTTGGGCTGTTATTACGGACGAAGAGCCGACTCTGCAAACTCTATGGCAATATGCGTTGAGATTTCGTATTGAAGAGTTATTTCTCGATTCTAAATCTGGAGCGTTTCAGTTAGAAGAATCTAAAATTCGCCAACCCCAAGCTCTCGAACGGTTATATTTAGTGGTAGCTCTGACTCTTTTGTTCGCCACTGCTCATGGTATGGCAGTTCAATTGAACGGACTTCGACAACGAGTCGATCCTCATTGGGAGCGTGGTCTTAGTTATCTTAAGATTGGTATTAGGTGGCTTAAAGGAGTCTTGCATAAAGGTCGTGATTTATTTGCTCCCATACCTCTTTTTTCTCAAAATATCCAACCCTGTTTCGCCTCAAAAAAGAAGCGGAGAGAGTACTATGATGCTATTTGGTTCACCCGAATTTCAGAAGTAAAATGTTCAAATATTTAGCTTCGTTTAAATAAATGTGTCAGGCAGCCAGGCGAATTGCTGTTCGCCCTTACAGAATGTGTCCTTGAGAACGAACTGTTCCTGCAATAGCAGCCAATAAAATCCAGATAATAGTATTAACTCGGAAATCAAAAATAGTGACATCAAGCAAATTAAATAAAATGCAACAAGAAAAAGCCACCAAATAACTAAAATAAATTATTTTAAAGCGATCGCTTTTCCAATTAATTAGCATCATAATTGCTCGATACATAATCAAACCCACAATACCGATCAACAATAAAACAAAAATAATTCCTGTCTCCGCACCAAGCATCAAAAACAAATTATGGGGATGCCCAAACCAGTAATTCATTTTTGCCTCATATAAAGGGGAAAAGTTCCGCAAACCCCAGCCTAAAAAAGGTCTTTCTTGAATTAAATCCCAGCAAAATTGCCATTGAGTAATACGTAGAGTTTCCACAGGGCGAACATAGGCTCGATCCGCAAGTCTCGCCCAAAAAAAAGGAGGAACAATTTTTCTGAGTTGCATACCCCCAAAATGAGGCACAAAGGAAGCCCAGAGAATAGTCGTAGCTGCCCCTGTAACCGCCCAAATTAGCCACTGCCAACCCATAAACACCCCATAAGCCATAAAACTAATTACAGCCAATCCCCAGGCGTTGCGAGAGCTAGTAAGCACTAAACCGCTAATATCTGCTAACAAAATTGCACTCAAGATCCACAAAATTCTAGCTTGTTTGAGTTGGGATGTTTGTCGCCGAGTTAGCCAACTATCCAACCACAATCCTAAAGCTAAAATAAAAGCGATCGCCAAATAAATAGCTAAGAAATTAGTATAAATAAAGACAGAAGACATTCTTTCCTCTGGCACTCCTCCAGAGACTAGCTCCCAGCCAAAAATAGACTCCACCCAAGATGGAGTCTCCCAAGCTAAATATAATTGAGCAAAACCCAGCAAGACAACGGGCAAAGAAGGAAGAATCAAAATCCAAGACAATTGTTTGAGTTGAATTGGTTGCTTCAGCAATTCTTGCAAAGCAATAAATAACCAAAAAAAAGGAATCAAGTTAGCCATACCCAACCAAGCTGCTTGAGAATACTCGGCAAAAACCGAACTAGCGATCAATAAGATAGTCAATATTCCCCAACATTGATTGAGACGACTAACAATGATTTGTTGATAATTCAGTTGCCAAATCTTGAGACTCAAGACAAAAAATCCTACTGCTCCCATTGCAGGAAACAGAGGAAATATGAAGACACTAAGACAAAAACACCACCACGTCCAATGCCAATTTTGCCGTTTTATCCCTTCTATAAAACCATCCCTCTTAAACTACTGATTATTTAATTACTACTAAGGCAAGTCTTGCAAACCATTGTCGGGGGTATTAGAAACCTGTCGTTGCAAATCAACATAAGACTGATTGTAATCAATAATCGAAGAAAGTAAGTTACCGCGAGCCGTAGTTAGCTGAGTTTGAGCGTCAATTACATCAGTTTGAGTTCCGACTCCTGCTTGAAATCGCAGTCTTGCCAAACGCAAACTTTCTTCTGCCAATTCTACTTCTTTCGTCGCTGTGCCAATATTTTTCTGGTTAGATTCTAGACCATAAAAAGCTTGTTCTACAGCAAAACGAATTTGATTGCGTTGATTGGCAAACTGAGTCTCTGCAATTTCAATATCTTTTTCAGATTGTTTGGCAGCAGCACGAGCAGCACCACCATCAAATAATCTCCAATTCAAGTTTAAACCGACGCTATATTGATCGCTAATATCAAAATCGTCTTCAAAATCTTCATTAAGATTATAGCTAGCATCGGCACTAACACTAGGTCTTACATTAGATAAAGCAATTGTTCGTTGTTCTGCACCAATTTCTCTTTGAATTAGCAACTGTTCCAACTCAGCACGGTTTTTAAATGCTTGTACGATACTCTCTGATAAAGAAAGTTCCCAAGTACCAGCTTCTTCGATGGTATCTGCGGTGGATAACTCCGTACTATGAGAAACGCTGAGAGTTTCTGCTAATTGTCGGCGAGATATATTTTGGTTTGCAATGGCAGTACTCAACCTTTGTTGTGCCTGAGCCAATTCCACTTCTGCTCGCAAAACATCAAACCTAGTCCCCAAACCTGCTTTTTCTAATAGTTGAGCATCTTTAAGAGTTTGTTGGGCATCTTGTACCGATGCTTTTTCAATTTCTACCTGAGCATCGCTATTTTGCAGGTTGTAATAATCTCTAGCGGTTTCAAATCTTATTTGTTCGACAACTGTTTCTAAATCTAGTTCCGAAGAGCGTAGTTGCTTTTGAGAAGCACGAATTGCAGCACCTCTACGACCTCCATTATAGATATTGTAGCTCAATGATACTCCAGAGTTGAAGTTGAAACTACTAGAGCTACTATTAGTGAAACTATTTTCGGCTGCTTGTCTTGCCTCTTCCTCAGAAAGAAGGGGATTTGCTGACAAATTGTCTTCCGTGCGGGATTCGATACTTTGTTCGATTTGGCTATCTAAAAAAGCACTATTACCATAACTCAATCCACTAGTTAAGTCCAAAGTAGGAAAAATAGCAGCACGAGCTTCTGTTAATGCTGCCTCCGATTGTTCTACTTGAATTCTGGCAGCTTCTACGTCTTTATTATTTTTCAAAGATAGCTCGATCGCTTGTTTTAGGGTAATTGGCTTTTGAGTATCAACTTCGACTTCATCAGCTTGAGTCGGAAACGACAAAGGATTGGCACTGGGGTTGAGTTTTTCTGTATTACTTATGGGCGTTTGGGCTGGTTTTATAATATCTTGGGTGCTACCTGTCGATTGAGCTATAACTGGGGACTTGAAGTTTAAATTAGATAAATTGGAACTAAAATGTGGTGTTTCCTCTGCCACAACCAAAATTGCATTGCTCAATGCAGCAATAGTCCCTATTCCTATGGTTTTAATAAATTGATTTTTCTTACCCACTCCTCACTCCTTTAGTTTTAGGATTTTTTTCATCTCAGAAGATGGTAACTATTATTACCACTGCAACTGCAACTAGTTAAGGGAATTATCCCATTACAAAATATGGATGATTCTATACTCGCTATTGTCGCTATGACAGTAGTTTTGTCAACTAACTTTAGTAGAGCAACATCCTAATCGATCGCTTAATTAGATTATGTTGCAACTGTTGAATTTTGGAGATTGATTCCATTTTGATTCTCGTTCGATTTATTCTACAAGCTATAAATACTAAGTAGTTTTAGTATTCTATTAGACTAATAATTGGTATGTTAGGCAGTTTTTCTCGACCTTTTAAAGCGATCAGTTCGATCGCAAAAGCACAACCAATAATTTGAGCCTCAATTTTGTGGAGAAGCTCGACTGTCGCTTGGGCTGTTCCCCCTGTAGCTAATAAATCGTCTACGATTAATACTTTCGATTGAGGAGCGATCGCATCTTGATGAATTTCTAAGCTATCTGTGCCATATTCTAAGTCATAAGAAACAGAATATACTGGTGCGGGCAGTTTTCCTGGCTTACGTATCGGTACAAATCCTGCATTTAATTGATAAGCCAAGGGCGTAGCAAAAATAAATCCCCGCGATTCCATGCCGACTATATAATCTGGAATAAGATTAGCACTGCGACATTTCTCGTCCAGCAAATCGATAGTATGGCGCAAACCCTGGGGATTACCAATCAGGGTAGTAATATCTCGAAATAAGATTCCTGGCTGGGGAAAATCGGTAATATCTCGAATTAAAGATTTAAGTTCCATAAACAAACAGCGGTATTTTAGATTAGATTAGTTCTTATATTAGATAGCTGTGGCATCATAGCACCAGAGATTAATTTGTTATCCTCGACAGGGAATAATATTTATAACTAAAATATCGATTTGATTTTATGATGAGCCAACCTGCAAGTTTAGAATCCGACTTTCCTTCTCCAGGAAATAATTCAACATCAATTTTAAATACTCTACCAGATATATCTCTTCCTACTAAGAATTGTTCTCCTCGTACTCAACAACAAATTGATTTGCTTTTGCTCGCATTAGAAGCCTTAGAATTGGGCGGATCGGAACAAATGTTGGCAATGGCAAGACAACTAAATATGGAGGAAATTATCAAACACCGCGTCAATCTTTGGCGTTTGCGCTGTAGCAATCCTTGGCGACGTTCTTATACGAGAGACGACTTGACCCTCGAACAAGCAAAAGCATTGGTAATTATTGCGGGTTATCGAGCCAAAGACCTCATGGTTAATATTAGGCAATTATTGTTGGCAGAACAACAAATGCGTGAAAAAAATTTACCCCTGGAAAATCATTTTCGTCTTTCAGAATATTTGGAAAGATTTCGCGCCCATTTCCGTAGTCGAATGAACTCGCGCCGTGCTAAAGTATCAGCCTATATTGCCTCAGAAGAACAGTTAAACGAATTAGCTTTATCGCTGTTGAATAAACTATTATTTTGTACTGGAGCAAGAGGAATGGAAAGAGTTTGGTTTAGTTTGTTTGACGGAGAAGTGACATAAATTATGAATATTAAGCGACAATACGTTTTGCCCAATTGTAATTTGGTTTTGGAAGGATTAGAAGATACCGACATAGAAAATGTTGATATTTTAGACGGTCAATCTCCTATGTCCATTTTAATTAACGCCGAATGTAATTTTCTCACTTCCAATCAAACCCTCAGTGGCGGTAGTGTTTTTCTCGAAAATTTGTCTCGTGCCGTCAGTAGATATGCTCAAGAGTTTCTCAGTGGTATCTCCCAACCGCCAAAAGACGGTGGCGAATATCCCCACATCACTATTACCAAAACTGATAACCATCTTCATCGTTTAATCCTCGAACCATCAGCTAGTGGCGATGAAGAGAGAATAGAACTTAATTTGACCACCATAGAATTGTTTGACTTGGTAGATGCGATCGATCGCTTTCATGCAGATCGTACTACCTTGCCATCTATGACTCTAGAATTGCAGTCTATTAGCAAACGCTATCGTAAACCAGAACAATCTCTTTCCGAACGATTGACTCCTGTAGGTATTGGTTTTGCTAGCTTGGCAATGGCAGCCGCAGCTTTCTTCGTTATTCCTCCTCCTGAAATTCGCCGTCCTGAAAATAGCCCCGCTAATAATACTACCGAGACAAATCCCAATAATACCGAAAGTGCGTCACCTATTCCTAACAACGATCGGGAAAATAGTCCGCTCCAAAATACTAATGAAAACAAAGATAATCCATAAAACTGTTACAAATAGGCTCATTAATTCAATTTCTAAATAATTAATAATTACTGACTTGTACTCTTGAAATAGGCGGTTATACTGAGCTATATTTCTTACTAAAAAATAATCATTATCGATAATTACTATGGATTAACAAGATTATAGTTAAACACAGATAATATATTAAAAACACAACTGTCTGACCTATAAATCTATATCGGACAGCTTTTTTTTGTCTATTTATATTTATATCTAGATCGATAATTAATAACTAAATGATTTTTACTATTTCTTAACAATAATCCGATACTGTTAAAAACATGAGAATATTCTTAAGAAAAGATAAGAATTTTCCGAGAAAACTTGGTAAAGCAAAAAATCTAAATATTACTTAAAGTTACTGGAGTAATTTCAATCATGATTAGTGTGTTGGTTGTTGATGACCTAAAAATAATTCATGAAGGCTTGCAGGCAATGTTTGCTATGGATGAAGATATCAAAATTGTGGGATTTGCCGAAAATGGCAAACAAGCGATCTCTAAAATCCAAAATAGCGATCGCCATCCCGATATAGTTTTGGTAGATATCGTCATGCCTGTAATGGATGGAATTGAAACTACCAAAGAAATATCCAGATTATTTCCTGAGATAAAAACGATTGTTCTGAGCGGGTTTGAAGACGATCCCCTAATTTTAAAAGCGATCGCTGCTGGAGCAAAAGGTTATCTTCTCAAAAATGCGATCTCTCAAGATTTGGCTTCGGCGGTTCGTTCAGTACATCGGGGGGCTTCTCACTTTGCCCCTGGCATTGTTGATAGGTTGGCAAAAAATTTTCAAAGTCTTCCATCAATTAGTTCCAAAGTACTTCCCCAACAAATTTGTACTATTGATGCTTCGTTAAATCCAGAACAGCCCAAACTGATTAAAAAGAGAACTGAAAAAGCAAAACCAAAATTGCAAAAGCCATTATTTCAATATGGAGATTGGTTAACGATTATAATTTCAGTGATAGTATTGTCTCGAACCAATGGCATGGGTCATCATTTGGCACACGCAGGATTGTTTTTCTTGATGCTATCCTTGGTTGCTCGCCCAATTAAGGCTTGGTGGAGTTGGCCCTTGCAACATCGTCGAGCGATCGGTATTTTTGCTTTTGCTGCTGCGGTAGCCCATGCTTTTTATGCCACCTTCCAAGTATTAGACCTAGATTTGAGCAAGATGTTGGCTCTATCTCCTCGGAGTAAATTGGGTGTCATTATCGGCATTATATCTTTGTTAGCGATGACTCCCGCAGCCATCACTAGCTTTCAGTTTTTTCAACGCAAATTGGGCAAAAGATGGCGACAAATTCATTTATTAACAGTTCCTGCTTTGGCTTTAGCAGTTATCCATACTATATTAGTAGGGCCTCACTATCTACGAACATTTAATATCAATACCATTGATTATGTCCGCACATTGGTAGCGATTCTCAGCGGTACTTTGGTTTTATTAATGCGAAGAAAAATTTTCTGGTCGACTTTGGGATTAAATAACTCTGGGAAAAAAGCTGTTGCCAAAAACCAATAAGTTGCCCCAACAGGAAAAGCTAAGTTAGGTAAAAAGAAATTTATTGGAGGTTAGCTAAAATAAATATACTTAATATATCTAAACATTTAAAAAAGTATATTTATAATGCCCCAAACTGCTTTAAATCTAATTGCTATAGGAATCTTCTTGATGACTATGACATCATTATTAGGACCAATTTTCAATATCCCTCCTGTTGTTCCTGCTGCACTCACTTTTGGAATTTTAAGTTTGGCAACAGCTGATACTTTGAGTTGGAATAGTCGAGGAGTTTCTTTATTACTAGATTTATTTGCTTCGAGGGAACAACGCCAACGTATCATTAGCCACGAAGCAGGACATTTTTTGACAGCATATTTTTTAGGTATTCCCATTACTGGCTACACTCTAACCGCCTGGGAAATGATTAAACAGGGACGTTTGGGACTTGGGGGAGTAGCTTTTGAGAGCGCAACCTTAACCAACAAACCCTTTAACATTCAAGAAATGCGTCTGACACTAGATCGTTTTTGCACGGTTTGGATGGCGGGAGTAGCAGCCGAAAAAATGGTATATGGCGACTCTCAAGGCGGTGCAGAAGATCGAGAACAGCTAAGACAAGCTTTAAACATGGCAGGTTTACCCGAAGTTGGCTATGGTCAAAAAGAACGTTGGGCGCAGCTACAGGCAACTAACCTCTTAACCAGACACCAACAATCTTATGAGGCTTTAGTCGAAGCTATGAAACAAAGATCTTCGGTAGAAGATTGTTATGCCGTTATTCAGCAACATTGCGATGCTGACAGTTATCAACTAACAATTGATAATTAAGAGTTTTTGCTTATTGCTTGAATTGGGGTTGTTTGAACTGATAAACATCTTGAATTACTTCCACCCAACCATCAGCGACTGATTGCAAAATGCGATCGCCTTTTTCTTGAGTAGCGATGGTAGGATCTCCCATAACTCCACTTTGGCTTAATTCTCTAGTTAGCCAAGCAAAAGGTAGTTTACCTTCCATATCTAACAAACTATCTTCTGGCAAACCCTGGGGATATTCTTTGATTGCTCGTTCCATTTTGACTTGTTCTGGCAACAAAGAAAGCATAATACTAGTTTCGGCATCTCCTGCATGAATGCCATATTCTCGCTCTTGAGGAGTCAACATTTCTCCTATGATATTGGGTACGCGCCAGGTGAAAAAAGGAAATACGGCGAAATCTGGATGTTCTTGATGCAGATCTCTGGCTGCTATTTCCATAATTTGTGGTTGTCCGCCATGAGAATTCATTAATACCAGCTTGCGAAAACCCGCACGATAAATACTTACCGCCATTTCTTTAATAACAGACAACAAGGTGGTGGCACTAAGGGTGATTGTGCCAGGAAAACCATCATGCTCGTTAGACTTGCCATAATAAAGACAAGGCAAGGCATAAGCAGGAATGCTCGAATCTAGTTGAGAAAGTGCTTTACCCAATACTCCCAAACTTATGGCAGAATCAACTGCAATAGGTAAATGAAGCCCGTGTTGTTCGATCGCGCCGATGGGTTGAATAATTACTATATTTTTTTTGTTTGGCATATCCGCTATTTCTTTCCAGGTTAAATAAGGGAAATAGCGTTGGGGAGGGATAAAGCCGTGCATCATAAGCTTTTAAGTATTTAGTATGATATGTAAATCGCGATTGTAGAGTCGAGACGTATTGCTATGTAATTGGTTAAACTATTCAATATACAATTATTAGCTAAATAAGATTTTTTATGATTAAAAACTTACTCCGTCTTTTGGCTTCTTCTGCAACCTTTGTAGCTGTAATGTTAGTGGCTAATATTACCGTGGCTGCACCTCAAATAGATAATACTTCTATTTTAACTACTGCGCGATCGCAATCATCATTAGTTAGTTTGAATGTAGTTAGCCCTTCTTTGGTATTTGATTGTCAGCCCAATCATTTTCTATCAGACAGTTTGGGTTGTTCTTGTGCGGTATGTACTCAAGGAATTGAATCTACTAGCAACAATATTTAACAACCTTTAAATCGCGATCGCAGTTTATTTCGAGATCATTTTAATCTTGCTTAGCCGAATTTAAGAAGCAACCAGCTTTTTTAGTTCGGCTTTTTTGATGGAAATTAAAGGTTTAACAAAGAACTACATGATATCTACATGATTTTGCAGTCCAACTTTTTAAATTCTTTAAAGAATAAACATAAATACCTAAGTATAATCACAGAATAGTAATTTTAGATAATACAAACTTCTCGATCTCAACAAGATGTCAGAAAGTTAGTTTTTAAATAATGAAAAATTCTCAGGATAACAAAGGTATTTTATCTTTACTGCTCAAAAACAGCATCGTACAGTTTATTGCTGGTATGCTTTCCTTGTCTATTATTTTACGAATATCTCAAAGTGTTGATTATCAATTGATTGAAATAATTTTAAAGTCTTTAGGGTATGGTTTCTTTTGTTATTTAACCACTCCTTTTGTAATTTATTGGTTGGCTTACGTAAGTCAAGGCATAGCTACTGCCAAAAAATTAACTATCACTGTAGCACTGATAGCATTGTATAGCTATATTATTTGGGATGCTTACTTCTTTTTTAGATCTGCATTTGCCCAACTAGCTCAAGGTCTTAGTTCTAGTTTATGATTTAGGGGCAGTTAAACTCTACAGATCTACAGAGATATCGTGTCCAATACTCTTCGTCCCAAGTCAGAATATCGCTGTTTTGATGGAACAGTAGCATATTATAGTCATTATTCAGCCAGTTGCGATTGTGAAATGAGTTTTGCAGTTTATCTTCCGCCTCAGGCTCAATTAAAATCAGTACCTATTCTTTATTATCTTTCTGGTTTGACTTGTACTGAAGAAAATTTTATGACCAAAGCTGGCGCACAACAATATGCTGCTGAGTTGGGAATTATGTTGGTTGCGCCCGATACTAGCCCTCGAAATACAGGAATACCAGGAGAAGATGAAAGCTGGGATCTTGGAAGTGGTGCGGGCTTTTATGTCGATGCAACAGTCAAACCTTGGCAAAAACATTATCAAATGTATACCTATATCACCAAAGAATTACCAGCATTGATTATTCAGAATTTTCCCGTACAAGCAGATAAACAAAGTATTTTTGGACATTCTATGGGAGGACATGGAGCCTTAATTTGTGCTTTAAAAAATCCTGAGCAATATTTATCAGTATCAGCGTTTGCACCTATTGCAGCACCCATAAATTGTCCCTGGGGCGATAAACTTTTTACTGCTTACTTAGGTGAAGATAAAAGTAAGTGGGCTGAGTATGATGCGACTAAACTGATTGAGCAAACTCAACTAAAATCTACAATTATGATAGATCAAGGTACTGAGGATACTTTTTATCAGCAGAAACAACTACTGCCAGAAAATTTTGCAACGGCTAGTAAAAAAGCAAACCAAAAATTAAATTTACGCTGGCAAACAGGATACGATCACAGCTATTTTATGATTAGTAGCTTTATAAAGGATCATATGGAACATCATTCTATTTATCTCAATAACTAAGAGGATGGCTCTAATTAATAAAATCTTTGAAATTTACTATTTTTAAAAATATTTAGTATGTCTAAATTTATTACTTTTAAACCTATAGGAGAAATTTTGCAAGAGGCTGGTTTAATTACCAATCCCCAGTTAGAGGTAGCCCTTCGAGATCAAACTTATTATCAAGATATGCGACTCGGAGAGATACTAGCAGTACGAGGATGGATTAAACAAAACACGGCAGATTTTTTTGTACAAGAATGGTTTAAGTTAGTCAATCAAAGAATAGAACATCCTATTGGATTTTATTTACAAAAAGCGGGTTTACTAAGCGAGCAGGATATTAAAGCTATTCTCCTAGAACAACATAGATATTCTCTTCGTTTTGGAGATACTGCCGTTCAACAAGGCTTGATTAAACCCGATACTGTCAATTTCTTTCTTCAGAATTTGTTCCCTTCTCAATTACGCAACCTGGAACAAAAAAATAACTCACAAAAAGCAAACAAAAAAATAACTAATGATGATATTACTTATTGGGCTACGATGAGCAGTCATAAAATAACAAACTCTTGATTAATAACTAAATCTAAACGAGCAAAATAATATGAGGTAATTATTTGCAATATATTTTTTGCTCGCTCGATAACTATAATTTCTATTTATGTTTTTTCTCGGTCTGAATTATCATCAATTTCTGTAGGATCTACTTCGATAATTTCAGATCGATATGAGTTTTTTTCGCTAGATATGTTTTCGGGGACTGCTTCTAATACTTCTGCTACTTCAACCGTTTCCAGAGAATCTAAAGCAGAAACACTCTTTGAAGATTCTGAGACTTGAACTTCTGAGACTATTTCAGTAGGAGTTTTTTCTAAGTCTGATTTTGGTTCATCTTGAGTAATATTTTCTGATAAATCTGTATTCGTTGTTGTTGTTTCTACTAGAGATGATTTTTCAGGGAGACTTTCAATAGAAGGCATTTCTATTTCTGTTTTAATCGATTTTATTTCTTCAATAACTTGCTCTTTTTTGTCAGGATTTACTATCTCTTGGGGTTGAGGATTCGCTACTTCTTCTGTAACAGTTGCTTGAGGCTTTTCTTCTGGAGGTCGAGCTGTGATTTTAGATTCTGGCTCTTTTTTCTCTACAGTATTGATTTCGGGTTCATCTAATATTTCTTCAAGCTTTGTATTAGTAATAGTTGCTTGTTTCTTACCGCCAAAAAACTTACCAAATGCTTTAGATTTATTTGGCTTGGTTTGAGAAATATCACTTTTAAATTTAGATGATTTGGCTTTAGTCGAAACTTGATCGGGAATAGATATTTCAGATTCTGTTATCTTGGCAGGAGTTTGGGCTACAGGAGGTGTAATATTTCCTTGGGTTTGGGATTTTTTGCGTTTTAATAAACCATTAACTGCTTGTAAAACAGAAAAATTATTAATTTGTGTTGCCCGTTCTGGATTGGCGATCGCTTTTCTTAGTTTGAGAGTTTGCCAACAAAAAGAAACTAACAAGATTGATGCGGATGCTTGTCCTAACAATACTGCACCAGTAATGTTTCTCGCACAAAACCATAGTACTAAAGCATAAAATAGCCCTACTCCACTCCACAAAAAATCATCTTTGCGATGAATGTCCGACATCAAAAACGCGGTTGAAAATAATACTAAACTACTTAAGGCTACGGAGATCGCTAAGGCGTATGACAGCATTTTTCTTACTCCATCTGGTGATTGCTCTATATATTTTGCGACATGAATCCCCTATTTTGTCGCAATTGCTGCAATATTTTTAAGTAATAATTTTGTTTCAAGTAATAATACTTACAAAATTTTTGTTAAGTTAATAAAATTTCTTAAATTTATCTTTCATATTTAAAAAGGTGCTATTAACGTACAAAGCTATGAGATTATTGAATAATCTTAGAGATTCAATAATAGTTGATTATCTAAAACTGAGGGAATTATACGGACATTAAATAGGATATTAATCAAGGTGAGGTTATTCAGTCGTGGTGAGGCGAAAAAAAAAGTTTTCCTGTGGTCATAAAGGTTTTGGTCGAATTTGTCATAAGTGCATTCAAGCAAATGCTGTTATCGAACAAAAGCAAAAACTAAAACGAGATTGGGAAGTAAGTTTCGATCGCGATTCGATCGACCTCCGAAATTTACCTAAAAATGTCGTGCTTAAATCTAGATACATTATTCAACAGCTAGCAAAAGAACCTAATTATCGTCAATTTCGCGGTAAAAGATTGCGCCACAACCGTTTTGTGATTAGCATTCCAATTAACCGCAGTTATCGTTTATTGTGTCGCGATCGCGGTCAATCTTTATCTCCAGAAGCAGTGGTTTCTCATGAAGACTACAACGTGGTAAAGCCAGGAAGGATCTAAAATAAATTAAATAAGTAAATATATTTAATTTCAATGACTATAACTA
Organism: Waterburya agarophytonicola KI4; assembly: GCF_020640915.1. Classification (GTDB taxonomy): domain Bacteria; phylum Cyanobacteriota; class Cyanobacteriia; order Cyanobacteriales; family Xenococcaceae; genus Waterburya; species Waterburya agarophytonicola. The sequence goes on from NZ_JADWDC010000010.1 coordinate 13,408, forward strand.
TATGCAAATTTATTTAGATAATAGTGCGACAACCAAACCCCGCACGGAAGCGATCGCCATAGCCCAAACTGTGTTACAACAACAGTGGGGTAATCCTTCTAGTCTTCATGACTGGGGCAATAGATCGGCTATAGTTTTAGAAACAGCTCGAATACAAGTGGCTGGACTCTTGAATGCCTTCAACCCCGAATCAATTGTCTTTACCTCTGGCGGAACAGAAGCTAATAATTTAGCCATTCTAGGGGTTGCCAGACAGTATTCCAGTCCCCAACATCTAATTATCTCTAGCATCGAGCATTCGGCGATTAACGAACCAGCTAAACTACTAGAACAGTGGGGATGGCAAGTAACAAGATTGCCCGTCAACCAATATGGTCGGGTTAATCCCTTGGATTTACAGGCTGCTTTACAAAAAAATACAGTCTTAGTTTCAATTATCTACGGACAAAGCGAAGTCGGCACGCTTCAACCCATTGAAAGACTGGCAAAGATCGCCAAGGAACAAGGCTGTTTATTTCATACTGATGCGGTTCAGGTAGCAGGGCGTTTGCCCATCGACGTAGAACAATTAGGCATAGATTTATTATCCCTTTCCTCTCATAAAATTTATGGCATCCAGGGCGCAGGAGCATTATATATCCGCACGGGAATCAAACTTTTACCATTATTGGGCGGTGGCGGACAAGAAGCCAAAATGAGATCGGGAACTCAGGCTGTATCGACGATCGCCGCCTTAGGAGTTGCAGCAGAGTTGGCAGCAGAGGAAATGAAAACAGAAGCCAGTCGCTTGCGGGGTTTACGAGATCGCTTGTTCGACCTATTAGCAGACTACCCTTGTTTGTCAACTACAGGAGACAGATTATATCGTTTACCTCATCACGTCAGCTTAATCTTAAGCGATCGCTTTGCCAAGAAAGCCCCAGATGTTACGGGTAAAACCATCGTCAGACAGTTAAACTTAGCTGGTATTGGAATCAGTGCGGGTTCTGCCTGTCATAGTGGCAAGCTCAACCCCAGTCCTATTTTATTAGCGATGGGATACGATACAGATGCTGCCAAAAGAGGAATTCGGTTAACTTTGGGCAAAGATACTACCCAAGAGGATATAGACTGGACGGCAATGGTATTAAAACAAGTGATTTGCCGTTTGATGCCACCATTAGTATGTTGTTAATTAGTTAAAAATCTACTTGCGACGAGTACGCAAACGTTCCAAAATTGCCAGGCTATAAAAATAAGTAATAAAAGATAGAATTGACCCCACCACAAAGCAACCCGTCAGTAAGGTAATGACAAACCTCGGTCCCAATTCTTTAAATGCAGTGAAAGAATTGGGACCGAGGAATAAGGGGGTATCTTTTGTGCCTAAGAGCAACTTACCAATCTTATAATTAAAGATAAAAATTGGTACGTAGGTTAGGGGATTGCTAATCCAAGTCGCTGCGATCGCAGCTACCTTGCTACCCCGCAATAGAGTAGCCAAACAAATGCCGATCAAACTTTGCAAGCCCAGGAAAGGAAAACATCCTGCAAATACCCCTATAGCCAAACCTTTAGCTACTTTTTCAGGGCGATCGCGCAATCTTAATAGTTTTAGATAGGTGAGGCGAAAACGACGTTTTAGCCAAGGCTTGTGACGTATATGACAACGTTTAGATGAATTATTTGGTCGTATCAAAATATTCGGCGATCGCGAACTGTTTGTTATTTTATTACCATACTCATACTTGATCGAGTAATTATTTAAGTTAATATTTTGTTTGGCTATTAGCTGTTTTGCCAATCTTGGTTACAAGACAACTAATAACTAATAACTAATGACTACTTCTTAGTTTTATCTAAAGAGTCTTCCATATTAACTCTGTGAGTAATCATTGTAATTCCATCTCCACGGACTAAAATTGCTGAAACCCAATTACTATCAGGTAAAAGAGGAGCAGTGGCAGTTTTATAAATCCCTCCTGCTGGCAAAGGTTCTAGTTCTAAAACAGTCGGGTTAAGATACAGATTACTAGCAGTTTTTTCTTCTTTAATTGCCCCTAATAAAATCTTTTCTTCGAGTGGTTCGTCAACAATTAAATCAAAATTATATTGCTCGCCTGTTTGCACAACTTCTGGAGCTACAATTTCTACCTTAGGGGGATTATCTCCAGATTTTAATTGAGATTGTTCTGTCAAAATATCTTGATTTACTAACTGATCATCTTCAAAATATTGACGAGATTTAATCGTTGAATTTAAACGGGTAACTCGACCTTTAGTCTTTTGAACTCCTTTAATGGTGGTGATAGTTTCTGCTACTAATAAATCTTCTTCTTTAGACCAAGATACTATCTCAGTGGTGTATTTAAGTTGAGGATAGTTTTGCCACATCTGTTCTAGCCCTTCAGCTAGAGAATCAACGCTCAAACCATCAGAATTGGTGAAATCTTCGCTGTAGTAGTCCAGAACTTTATCGAGATCGCGATTGTTGGCAGCATCTTCGATCTCAAAGATAATTTTGGTTAACTCATCTGGTGCAGTATCGGCATTTTCTGCTCGAACTCGATCGCCCAATCCATTAACGATTCCCAAGCCAAAGAGCAAAGCAGCTAAAAATGTTTTCATTTGTTTATCTGTTTAATTTTTTGAAGATAATCAGCCTGTCCCAAAACAACTGGGAAGGTATTTCAAGGTTTTGATGGTGGTTTGGTATTTAATTCATCTTATCTTTACCATATAAATCGCCAATCTTCATCGGATCTTTATCATTGGCAAATAGAAAAGCCTGACAATAGAATGGTATAGAAAGTAAAAAACTCGATAAGACACTTGTTACATAAGTAGTCCTAGGTAGTTACACAACTTACAAATTTGACTTAGTACTTAATTCCCCCCCCATACATGAATGAAAGCCATTGTAGCAAACGTCCTCTTTGGCAGCATTTTAGGCTGTCTTAGTTGCGCTAATTCGGTCTATGCTCAATCTCAAACAATAAATCCAGGAGAGCTAAACCTACCTCCATCCCCAATTATCTCGGCGAAACTTTTATCATCAGATAAACTGCCCATAGTGCCACAGATTATTAACTTAGTCGATCGCATTTTTACGGTCAAGAAATCACAAGAATTTGGCTTTTCAGTCGATCGATCCGCAGAAATTATTTTTCGCGATCGCTTTAGCTTAAATCTCAGTCAAGATAGAAAGTTGGAGAAACTTCCTTATACCTATCGAGACGGACAAGGAGATCTGATTTTGGGTTTTCAAAATACATTTTGGCAGAGTAAAAGTCAGAAAAAATATTGGGGTGTTACTACGATCGAACATTGGGGCAATAACAATCAACCCAAGCAAAAGTTAGATTTAGCCAAACTAAACTATACCAATCTAGCCCCCAGTCTTCCCGCAGGAAATTCTATGTTAACTGTTTCGGGAGGGGGAAATGAAAATTTAGCCAAAGAAACGGATACTTCTAGAGAATTTGAAAAATTTCGCGGTGCTATTTCCTATCATCATGGGATTGGAGAGAATGTAACTGTAGGAACGGGATTTATTTACGAAGATTTATTAGTTGGTTTTACTCAACTCACCCATGATAGCGATCGCTTTCCTCTCAAGACTACTGTTTCTTTGCTATCAAAGGAATCTGGAGGAGTAGATTTTCGCTCTCATCTACGTTTTCAACCCACAGATAGTTTTGTGGTCAATTACTATCATGACGAAGATAAAGACAAATTTGACGCTAACTGGAAAATTATTTCGGGGTTAAGCTTAATCGCAGATGGTAACAGCAAGCAAGAAACTTTAAGTACGGGCATTAAAGTAGCTCTCAAGAGCGAATATATGTCTATTTCGGCTAAGGCTGCTTTAGACGGCAATAACAACTTACAGTGGAAACTAAAATCAGAAATTGGTGGTTTGAAGTTTGCCCATAGTAGCACTCAAAAGAAAAGTACTTCCCAACTCGATCTAGAACTCATCGAGTCAGAAACTTTCGGGTTTCAATGTTCCGCTTTTATCAAGCATGAAATAAACCCACTCAAACAAAATGAAAATCAATTTGCCGTGTGGGGGACTAAACTAGAATCTGACAAGAAGATCTCCCCCCATAAACATTTATGGTCGATAAATTTGGGTTACGGTTCTAGTTCTTATGGTAACGGTTTGATTGCTTCTGGTTCGATAGCACTCAAGCCCAATATGCTCTTAAAACTAAGCTATGAAGAAATATCGGCGACTTCCGATGATAACAAAATCAAACTTCAGATCGGCTCGAAGTAAAATCCAAATATAGTGAGATTTTCCATAAACTGTAAAGATTTGTTGTGAGATTGGATAAATAAGATTACTATTTATGAAAGTTTATAAATAAGAAAATTAGAGGAAACCAAGATTTATGCCATATACAGAAGAAGAAGGCGGTATCTTAAATAATTTTGCTAGAGAACCCAAAATGTATACAGCCGAAGAACCAACATCTAGTGAGAAAAAAAATTATCTAGTTTATGGTGCTTTAGCCGTTGCTTTGATAGGTGGAGTAATGGCGGTTGCAGTTTATGCTTCAAGTGCTAGCTAAGTTTTTTGAATTGAAACCCTTGGTATTTTTTTTAGTTACCCCGTGTTTTTAGATAGATGCACGGGGTATTTATTTGGCTTGCATCCATTACCTTCGGTCATGAGACAATAGAGAGTAATTGTAAAAAATAATAATCATTGAAAACTTTAAATTGATAGAGGTAATAACATCAAAATGTTCAAGTCGTTCTTTGCTGGATTGTTAATTATCCTAAGTGTAGCCATATCGAGTTGTTCGGCGGGGGTGAGTGGATTACAAAGTTATGTTAATACCAGTAAAGGATATGAATTTTTATATCCCAATGGCTGGATTCCCGTTACTTTAGGTGCATCTGCTCGAAAAAGCGTAGATGTTGTATTTCGCGATTTGGTCGAGAGAACCGAAAATCTGAGCGTAATTATTAATGAAGTTCCCGATGGTAAGACATTAGAGGATTTGGGAACTCCTTCTGAAGTGGGATATCGTCTGTTGAAAGCAATTAATAAAGCTCCTAATTCTGATGTAGAAGCAGAGTTTTTGCGTGCGGAATCTCGCCAAGGGAAAGACAAAACTTACTATCTGCTAGAGTATGAAGAAAATTTACCCGACCAAGAAGAAAGACACAATATCGCTAGTGTTTCTGTCAGTAGAGGTAAGATTTTTACTTTTAGTTTATCTACTCCTGAAAGACGTTGGGATAGCGTGAAAGATAGTTTTGAGGTTGCAGCCAAATCATTCACGGTAAGATAGCTTGTGAAAGGATGAATGATGAATGATAAATAATCGAGTGTTATAACTATCGTTCGTCATTCTCTCCATAAAGAAGAAGATTTTACATGAGTGTCAAGAATACATCTGTCGATTTAAAATTTGTGTTGGCTTCTGCTTCTCCCGCCCGTTTAAAATTATTGCGGATGGTGGGAATCGAACCGATTGTGTGTAAAAGTGATTTTGACGAGGATGCAGTTCGCCTAGAAGATGCTGAGGAATTGGTCACTACTTTGGCTAAATGTAAGGCGGAAACCGTTGCGCCGAAATTTGGCACTGCTTTAGTTTTGGGTTGTGATTCTGTTTTGACAGTGAACGATCGCATTTATGGCAAACCAGAATCTCCTCAAATCGCGATCGCTCGTTGGCGAGGAATGCGCGGTAAGATGGGTAAGATATATACTGGTCATGCTCTGATCGACCTCAAACAACAAAGGCAGATTATTCGTTGTGGTATTACCAAGGTTTATTTTGCCGATATAAGCGATCGCACCATTGAAGCTTATATTGCCACAGGAGAACCTCTAAATTGCGCTGGTAGCTTTGCCTTAGAGGGAAAAGGGGGTATGTTTGTGGACAAGATTGAAGGCTGTCATAGTAACGTTATTGGCTTGAGTCTTCCTTTGCTCTATCAAATGACTGAACAGTTGGGATATAACGCTACTAGTTTTTGGCATTGATTATTTTATTTGGACTTAAATTCTGAAATCGATCTTAAATTGATTGACAATATTGCTTGCAGGGAATTACAACGTTGGCATATCGATTGATTACAGCAGAGATTAAGAATTAGGGACAAAATTAAGAATATGACATCTAGAGAAGATTTTAAGCAAGCAATTAGAACGGGAAATATTAACGAAGCGTTTCTAGTGGCAATGAGTAACGCACCAGAATTGAGCATTACTACTAGGATTATTACTTCTGAGGGAGAGGAACATCAAGTAAATAGCGATAGATCGGGAGCAGACAACTATTTACGCACCAATATTAACTTAATTGAAGGAAAAATCGAAAATGAGATTGGTGAAAAGTTAACAGGCGATCGCTATTCGGAAATTAAACAGTTTCATATGCGCCAGGTTGAAGAAGGACATCAAACCATCCAACACAACTTGGTTAGTCTGCAAAAGATGTTTCAATTGATGTCTACTTTCCAACAACAGCAGTCTACTCAAAATTCGAGTTGGGTGGATATTGCAGCTAATGTTACTAGAGATTCTTTACCCGCAAAGCCTGAAACAACCAAGCTATACAGTAAAACCCCTTCTGCACTAGAAGCAGGTAAAACAATTAACAAACGTCAACTCCAAACTCAATTGGGAGTAGAAACAGATAATATAGAACCTCAATTACCTTCTTTTGAAGAAGAAGAAGCTGTGGTAAATGATTTGTTATCTTTAGCGGATATTGACGATGATTCGCCTGAAGAACAGCCTGTAGGGGAGCGAGAGCAACAAGAACAAGGACAAGGACAAGGAGATTGGGGAGAGTGGTTGGAAGAAGAACCAGAGGTTAAACCAGAGGTATTTAATTTGAAGTCACTCAATATCAAAGAATCTCAAAATTGGAAAAGTTGGGATTCTTCTTCTTCTGCTGGAGAGTAAATGAATTACGATTTGTGGGAAAATATTACTGCGGTAGAAATTAGTACTGTTATCGTCGAAGAAATAGTGGACGAGATGTTTATACCTTGGGAGGCATATCAAGGTATATATTATCTCAGTCGGTCGAGTTTGGCGCAGTCAAACATCGACCTATCTTTGCGATCGCACTATTGGCAATTACGTCGTCAATTAGAACTGACTTATTGTTTGTTGTTAATAGATCCCAGTTCGCAACTATATAACCGCACTTTAGTGAAGGAAATTAAGGGCGATTTACCTGTTTTGACTCGACAAGACTCTGAGTGGTCAACTTTGGCGACAAGACTACCCCCGCCTCTTCCTAGCAGTCGCCATCAAACTATGTCTGCTGTTAATAAATTAATTGGCGATCGCTCTTTTTTAAATACTTTACAACAGTTACATCAAAGAAAGATTGCTTTGGATCGACGCGATCGCATTATGACTAGTTCTTCGATCCCCAATGATATTACTAATAGTACCTACGCCCAAACATCCCTGCAATTGGATGGCAAAATTATTAATCGTTATTGTCAGGCTATTTTAAATCGAAGCGATCGCAATCTTTTGTTGCAACTCCACGAACAGTCTACCACCGCAGGAGAACATCAATGGCGTGGGATGATTCGGTTTATGTTGTCTTTGGTTAAATAAGTTAAAGAAAGCATGAAAAGCGATCGCAATTTGAGTTCTTGTATCCGCATAGAGGAAGATCGAGTTAGTCGTCAGCTAAGTATTCCATCTCGGGTTTATTTTGACTTGGATCTAGATACGATCAATAAAATCGAACAAATAAGGAATCAACGGGGTAGCTTAAGACTTTCACCCCAGCAATTAACCAATTTACGCTACTACGGTTTAATTAATTGCGCGTTCGTCCATGATTTTGACGATCTAGAGATCGATAAATCTCAATCTGCTTTAACTTTTTCTAGTAATTATTTTCCTGCCAATCAGGGATTATCAACAACTGTTGTCCGCAGCAAAATTGATTTTGCAGGACAAATATCCCAAGAAATTCAACAAGATTTGTGGCAAGATTCTCAACTATCATCAAGAGTAATTCAAGCTCATCATTGGCTAACTACGGAAATATTAAAGCAGTTACCTTTAGAAAATAAAAGTAGGATCTCGTTCGTATTTTGGGGCTTGCGGTATTTGTACGCGATCGCTCTTTTTATGATTATTTGGTATTTTCTCCCTTTTGGTTTTTTCAGCAAGATAATAATAAATGGTATCGGTTTTTATCTACTAAAAATATCGATTCAAGATTTAATTGATCGTCAAATAACAAAATTTGTTTTATATCAATTAATCTTTGGGTGGCTGTCAAATAGAACTCACAAACGTCAATTGGGATTTAAACTTTTATCCCTACTAATACCAAGTTGAAAATCATCTTGGGAGGGCGATTAGACGGCGACTAGTCAATCACCCCTACCATCTGATCGCCAAATATCATTCCAAGGATCTCCACCTACTTCTAAACCTGCTAAATTACTATTAGCTTTAATAATTAACTTGCCATTGCGATCGCGCAATTCTAAATCTAATTGTCCTTGAGTTGTATCGCGACAATTAAATACTAATCCTTTAGCGGTAGGAGTACGAACATAAGTACCCAAGGAATCAGTTACCCCTGTTAAAGACACTTCAAATTCTGAAGATACGGCTTGCATTTGCCATTTTCCCCAAGGCTCAATCTCCCAGCCTACTTGAGAATTCCAAGGAGCAAATTCATAAAATTTTCCTCGATAGTGTATTCCAATTAAAGCAACCTCTTCTTCCCACCACAATACCTGTCTGATACCTCCTCCCGCAGTTATAGCTAAGTCGGATTGATCGACAAAACTATTACAATTGAGCCAAAACCATTTTGAGGGAAAAGAGCCTCCCCAGTTTTTCTCGCTATAGGCTGGCGCGTTATCAAATTGATAGAGTTTTCCTTTCCATTCGATCCATCCCGCAGCTAGTCCATGAGCTAAGGTAATTTGCCATCCTGGTTCAAAGATAGGTAAATAGGATAATAAACCTGCGGTTGATTGTTGAGGTTGGGAAGAGTTACCCCAGCCATAAATAGGCTCGATTTGGTATTCCCAACGACAGTATTCATTGTGGAGAGGATCGTAAATACTTCCTTGGTTGAGATGGGCTGTGGCTTGATATCCTTCGGTGATATGGCGATCGAATTTAGCAGGAGATAGCAATAAAGGTTTATCTCTCAGACTGGTTTTACCCCAATGTCCGAAACTAAGACTATCTCTAGCTGCAAAAAACTTATCTATATTAGCGATCGCACGGCAAAGATAAGTTTCATCAATGCCTAATATTTGTACCGCACCACCACTATTAGCCTGTTTTCCTAAAGGATCTTGAATAGAATACATGAAGGCAAAAGTTTGATTTATTTCTGGTAAAGTGAGGCGATAATACCAGCCCTCAAAATAATTATTAGTAATATTATTCCAATGATAGCCATCGTGAGGAACATCAAAATCTTTCTTTTGGATGATGGGAGATGAATTCATTTTTTGAGAATTAATTAAAATATTTTAATGGAATGTCAGAATTAAATTTAGAATTACCAGATAAATTAGAAAATGCCCTGCAAGATATCTATTGTGTTAGTGGTTTGGGGGCAGACGAGCGAGTTTTTCAAAAGCTAAAGCTAGAAGGCTATCAACCAATACATATTCGTTGGGTAGAACCAGAAAATGGAGAAACTATTAATAATTATGCTCGACGTTTAACAGAGCAGATAAGCTCGAATTCTCCTATCTTAATTGGCTTATCTTTTGGGGGCATAATTGCCATCGAAATAGCCAAACAAATTGATACCAAAAAAGTTATTTTAATTTCCAGTACCAAGAATCAGAAAGAAGTACCTTTCTATTTTCAAATATTTCGTTGGCTGCCGATTTATCGGTTAATTCCAGCCAAAATAATACTGTGGTTTGGACAGTTATTAGCAGCATGGTTTTTTAGTTTAGAAACTTTAGCCGAACGCAAACTATTTCGAGCAATTTTATACGATACTAATGCCAAATTTGTGAAATGGGCAATTCATCAAGTTGTTACTTGGAGAAATGAACTAATACCAAAAAATCTTTATCACATTCACGGTGAAAGCGATCGCATTTTTCCCTATAAGTTTGTGCGCGAAGATTTTAATGTTAAAAAGGGCGGGCATTTTATGATTATGAATCAAGCCGAATATATTTCCAACTTGATTCAAAAAATTGTCGATATTTAATTATTAATTACTAAACAAAACAAGCGATCGGAAATAATAAATATTCTACAAAGAAAAGCTGCCAAATAAACTGATAAAACTTGGCGATCGCACTTTTATCTTCTAGATCAACATCCCGACTGCGCCACCAAAGTAAACCCAATAACACAAGATGGCTAGTAACAAAAAAGCTGAGATTGAGAGAAGTAAGCCAAAATAACCCCGCAGCAATCGTACCTAAATAACAAACCGAAATTACTCCACGAGAGAGATTGAATACCGCAGGTTTGCCGATAACTAAAGTAAAGGTATTGATGTTATATTGCTTATCCCCTTCGAGGTCTGGAACATCTTTAAAAATGGCGATCGCTACGGTAAATAATAATATAAATAAAGTCAAAGTCCACACATAAGGATTCAAAGCTTCACTACTATTTAACTTATCGCCATAATGTAGAAACAACCCAATATTAACTACAATTCCCCTGACAGTCAGGATACAAAAAGCAGCAAAAAAAGGAAACTGTTTGAGACGTATTGGTGGCAAAGAATAAGCTGAGCCAATTAATAAGCTAACTGCTACCGTAGCCAATAACCAAACTCCCGATAAACCAGCAATTAGTAAAGCCAAAACCCCCGTAATAGTTACAACTAATTGTCCTTGTTGAAGAGTAAATTCTCCTGAAGCTAAAGGAAGATCGGGTTTATTAATACGATCAATTTCAATATCATAAAGTTGATTCAATCCCACAATATATATATTGCCACAGATACAAGCAAACCAAACCGCCAACATCTGTTCTAAATTGATGGTTGTAACTCCATTACCAGTACTCGCTAAGGAAATAAAGTATAGTGCCAACACGCTCAGACTAGTACCAATAATGGTATGGGGGCGAGAAAATTTCCACAAGATTTTTAAAAAAGTCATATTGAAGAGAGAAAAAGTGAATTAATTACCATATTTTTAGTTTGCCTTGATCGCACTAGTTGACATGTACTACAAAGCACCTATTATCTTCAATGTAGAACTATCTACTTATTGCCAGTCTAGATAATCACTAGTTGTTAGAAATATTGATAAATCTTCAATTCAGCCAGCCTCGTCGCCAGAAATAAGCAGATAAAACAAGAGCGATCGCCAGCATCACAGTCAAACACAAAGGATAGCCCCAAGACCAATTTAACTCTGGCATATTCCAGGGAGAAGTATCAGTATTAAAATTCATGCCATAAATCCCTGCTACAAAAGTCAAGGGAATAAAAATAGTTGAGATGACTGCTAATAACTTCATCACCTCATTCATTTTGTTACTTACGGAGGAAAGATAAACATCCATCAGTCCAGAAGTTAATTCTCGATAAATTTCAATCGTATCGATAATTTGTATAGTGTGGTCGTAACAATCTTTGAAATAACGCAAAGTGCGATCGCTAATAAGAATATGACCATCTCTAATTAGCATATTGAGCATATCTCGTTGAGGCCAGATAGCACGACGCAAACTCAATAAATCCCGCTTAATTTGATGAATTTTACCTAAGGTTGTTTTAGTAGGTTGATTTAGTACCAGTTCTTCCAATTGCTCGATTTTTTCACCATACATTTCCAACACGGGGAAGTAACCATCAACAATGGTGTCCCACAGAGCATATGTTAGATAATCAGCCTTATGTTGACGAATCGTCCCTTTATTCTTTCTCAGGCGGTCCCGTACTGGAGCGAAACAATCTTGTTGGGGTTCTTCTTGCACCGTTAAAAGATAGTTTTTCCCTAAAACAAAGCTCACTTGTTCTAACCAAATTTCCCGATTTTTAGGAGCAAAATTCACCATTTGAATAATAATTACCAATCGATCTTGATAGTCTTCCAATTTCGGACGCTGAGGCACATTAACGATGTCTGCTAGGATCAAAGGGTGTAACTCAAATACCTCTCCTAGCTTCTCTAAAGTTTCCTTATTACCCAATCCTCCGACATCAACCCAAGAAACCGATTCTGTACTTAGGTGAGCCACACATTCTTCGGGAGTCAAGTTAGTTCCGTAGTGATGGAGATCGCTATTATAGTCAATTAAGTTAATCTCGGGCGCTTTGGCGCGATCGTCAATAGCAAAAGTTCCTGGTATGCTTCCTGGTTCAGTGTGGGCATAATTCAAGAGAATATCTGGATAGGAGTCGGTCAGGCGATCGCTTGAACTAGAGGATTTAGCAGTCATTTATCTGATAATTTCTTTAAAGCTTTAAGAATCTGCTTTTTGTTTTCATCGTGAATGTTCGTTTGGATGCCCCTACCCTTTATCCTCATAGAACAGATAAATTACATATTGGGTGCAAGATCTCAGTCTAACTTTTTTTAAGCCATATTTTGCGGGCAGTATCCCAATTTTTCAACAATGCGATCGCGAAAAATTTCAATTTCTTCAGTTTCAGGTTTTCCATGAATAACGATAACCACTTGATAGCGATTCATCACCTCTGTCGGGGATTTACCCCGTTCCAAACTACTTAGGGCTTCTAGAATTTTCTTAGGAGGTTGAGAAATAGCTCCCATTTCATTAAGAACAGCCTGTAAATTTTGCTCTAACCTATGAGGTATTGAACTTTTGAGACTCAACTTCACCAACCAGCGATCAATTAGATTAATCACGACTACTGAATCTAAATATGATTGATGTTTACTGCGTAAATAATTGACAATTCGTAACGTACAGCTTGTATTGGGAAAAGAGTAGATATATTCTCGATTATTCTTCATCATTCTTTATTTAAGATTTAGATACTCCAAAACAGAAAAAATAGTCTTTAAAACCTATGTTCTCCGTAAAATTTAAAAAAACAATTTGAGGAACTTGTGAGGGAAAATCAACTGAAGTCTACAACCCTAAATCCTGTTCTGTTTCTTTTGAGCAACATTCAATTAGCTATTTGCCTTTTTTAAACAGCGATCGCGATCGTCTTTAGGATTCCTTGGTACTAGCTTGATATTTTATTTTCTCACTAAAAATTTATATCCTGCTGCACTAGCACCCACTAAAGACAAGAGCGAACCATAGGTAGCAATACTAGAACCTGTTAGTTCGTTTAACTCAGATAGAGGATTTGTTATTTGAGTTTTTTTCTTGGTTGTCATTTGTGGATCTAGATTGATACATTGCCCATCAATAACCATAAAATTGGTGTGGGGACATTCATTTGCTCGAACAGATTGTGATTCAAATATTAAAATAAAACTAGCTACAAAAATAGGTAAAATAGCTAGTCCACAGTTTCTAGAAAATATAAACTTTGATTCCATAATGTTATAAAAATATCTAATTAACTTGATTAACTTAAGCTATCAAATATTTTTTATAATCGGTGCGATCGTAGATTTTGTAGATTTTTACGATCGCAAAATTGATAATTATCCAGTCAATTTTATCTGCCTAAAATAGTTACTTGAACTGGGGCAACTCCAGATTCTATCATTCCCAAAGAACGAGCAGCAGCAGCGGAAACATCAAGTACCCTATCTTTAGCATAAGGACCTCGATCGTTTATTTTGACTACTACAGAACGACCGTTATTGAGATTAGTAACTCTTACTTTTGTACCAAATCTTAACTTACGATGAGCAGCCGTCATTGCATTTTGATTGTATGTTGCGCCACTTGCGGTACGACGACCATGAAATCCAGGACCATACCAAGATGCCTGACCGCCAAAATTCCTAGCAATCAAAGGTCGATCTGCCGAGGGAATGATGCTATCGCTTTCTGATGGTTTAAACACATTTTGCTGCTCGAATATTGCTGAATCGGTTGTTGGTGTAATACTGCGAGACAGCGTTAAATGTAGATCTAAAGATTGACGATCGCGTAATTTTAAAGCAGAAATTTTTTGGTTTACTTTAAGAACTTTTTTGGTCGGTTTTGCTTGAGCCCAGCTTGTTAGTAAAGTTAAATTTAAAACACTTAATAAAGCGGAAAATATTAAAAAGTTGCTGTTTTTTAAAAAAATATTTTGCATCTTGGTATCTTGAATTAAAAGGGTTGTCAAATATACTTTATTTTTATTAACACTAATCTTAAGGTCAAGAAAAGTAATTAGAGAATTGTACAAATACCCAAATTCAACTTTAAGTTTTAATAAATAAAAAGTAAAATATCAGGTAATAGGAGTTATGGATGTCCAAACAATCAGTAAAATAACCAAATAACTAAGAGATTGCCGCTTAATTAAGCTCAAATAAGAACTAGGGCGATCGCGGGTTAAATGATGAGATAATTATAGTGCTGAAATAGTAGTGAAATCGAGTAGGGCATCCGATTTGACCTAATTGAAAAAAGATGGGTTCTAGGGGTTTGTCAAAGCGATCGCAACCATACTTTTTCAAGAATATTACTCACATTCAATTTAGTAGTTATTTTTATTTGCACAATATTACTTATGGACTATAAAGACGCTGGTGTTGATGTTGAAGCAGGACGCTCTTTTGTTACTCAAATCCGCAAAGATGTCGAAAGCACTAGGCGATCGGAAGTTTTAGGAGGACTAGGAGGTTTTGGCGGTTATTTTGAAATGCCTTCGGGTTACAACCAGCCTGTGCTAGTCTCTGGGACGGATGGAGTTGGTACTAAGCTAAAAATTGCTCAAGAATTAAACCGCCACGATACAGTAGGCATCGACTTAGTAGCAATGTGCGTTAATGATATTTTGACTTCTGGTGCAGAACCATTATTCTTTTTAGACTATTTAGCCACAGGAAAACTTAACCCTCAACAATTAGCGGAGGTAGTCAAAGGAATTGCCGAAGGATGTCGTTTGAGTGGTTGTGCTTTATTAGGAGGAGAAACTGCCGAAATGCCTGGTTTTTATCAGCTAGGGGAATATGACTTGGCTGGTTTTTCTGTGGGGGTGGTAGAAAAAAGTCAGTTAATGGATGGCTCAAAAGTAGAAGTAGGAGATATAGCCATTGGGTTAAAGAGTGCGGGAGTGCATAGCAACGGTTTTAGTTTAGTGCGGAAGATTATTGAAACAGGCAATTATTCTTGGTCGGACACTCCCAATATTTTAAATGGTAATAGTCTGGGTGCAGAATTAATTACCCCAACGCAGATTTACGTCAAACCAATTTTAGAATTTCTGGCTAGTGAGATTGAAGTTCATAGCATGGCACATATCACAGGGGGTGGTTTGCCAGAAAATCTGCCCCGTTGTTTGAAGGAAAATCAATCCATTGAGGTAAAGCTAAATAGTTGGACAATTCCGCCAATCTTTCAATGGTTGGCAGAAGCTGGCAAAGTCGAACCCGAGGCGATGTTTAATACTTTTAATATGGGAATTGGATTTGTAATTATTATTCCCTCTTCTCAGGCTGATGCTGCTTTGGAATGGTTTAAAAATAAAGATCTTAGCGCATCTCAAATTGGTACAGTTACCTCGGGAAATGGTACTTTATCTTTAATTTAATTTTCCCCTAGATCGAAACAACGGATGGGTTTTGCACTTTTGCTCTGCCCATCCTACAAATAATCAAGTCAATCTACTCATTACTTATCTAGGGGCTAACAGCCGTTCTCCCCTACTACCCATTACCCTTGTCTTAGCTTATCCAAAACACTCAGATCTTCCATAGTTGAGATATCTCCTACTAATTCCTCCCCTGCCGCCAAATTACGCAAGAAACGGCGAATAATCTTGCCAGAACGAGTTTTGGGTAGGGCATCGGCAAAGCGAATTTCTCCAGGACGAGCGATCGCGCCAATTTCTTTAACGACGTGCTGTTTTAGTTGTTGTTTCAATTCGTCACTTTCACTATACGAATCTTCCAAAGTAACGAAAGCGTAGACATCTTCACCTTTTAACTCGTCAGGGCGAGATACCACCGCAGCTTCGGCTACCGCAGGATGAGATACTAATGCCGATTCTACTTCCATTGTCCCCAAACGATGCCCTGAGATGTTCATCACGTCGTCTACACGACCCATGACCCAGAAATAGCCATCTTCATCTTTCCGCGCCCCATCCCCTGCAAAATAGAGATATTTGCCGTCTTTGGGGGCAATATGTTCCCAATAGGTACTGCGAAAGCGATCGTCATTTTTATAAACGGTACGCATCATACTAGGCCAAGGATGCTTAATAACTAAATAACCTCCTTCATTTTCCCCTACAGAATTACCCTCTAAATCTACTACATCGGCAATAATTCCAGGGAAAGGAAGAGTCGCCGATCCTGGTTTGGTAGGAGTCGCTCCTGGCAAGGGAGTAAGCATAAAACCTCCTGTTTCTGTTTGCCACCAGGTATCGACAATGGGACATTTTTCGTTGCCAATTACTTTGTGATACCAGATCCACGCTTCGGGGTTAATTGGTTCACCCACCGTACCCAAAATACGTAAGGAAGAGAGGTCTCGTTTGTTGGGATGTTCGTCACCCATTTTAATAAATGCGCGAATAGCAGTGGGGGCAGTATAAAAAATAGTTACGCCATATTTCTCTACTACATCCCAAAAACAACCAGGGTTAGAAGGACGAGGCGCGCCTTCATACATTACTGTCGTTGCACCATTAGAAAGAGGCCCATAAACAATATAACTATGTCCTGTAATCCAGCCCACATCAGCAGTACACCAATAAACATCATCATCTTTTATATCAAATGTCCATTTAAAGGTCATGTGGGTGTAAAGGTTATAACCCCCCGTAGTGTGAACTACTCCCTTAGGTTGTCCTGTAGTGCCACTTGTATAGAGAACAAATAGTAGATCTTCGCTATCCATGTGTTCGGGAGGACAATCTGTACTAGCATTTTCTTTAAGTTCGTGCCACCAATGATCTCGTCCTTCCTTCATCTCAATATCTTGTTTGGTACGCTGCACTACCAAAACATTTTTAACGCTAGGGACATCAGTTGCGATCGCATTATCTACCGCATCTTTGAGAGGAACAATTTTATCTTTGCGCCAACCTCCATCAGCAGTAATCACTAATTTAGCTTCTGCATCTTGCAGACGAGCTTTTAAAGCTTCCGAACTAAAACCACCAAATACCACGCTATGGGCAGCACCAATTCTGGCACAGGCTAACATGGCGATCGCAGTCTCGGGAATCATCGGCATATAGATACCCACGCGATCGCCTTTTTTGACACCCATAGCTTTAATTACATTTGCCATCTGGCAGACTTCTTGATGCAACTGAGTGTAAGTCAGAGTTCTTGAGTCTCCTGGTTCACCTTCCCAAATTAATGCGGGTTTGTCTTTGCGGTGGCCAGTTAGATGGCGATCGAGACAATTATAGGAAATATTAATTTTGCCATTCACAAACCATTTCGCAAAAGGTGGCTGCCAATCTAAAGTTTTGCCCCATCTTTTAAACCAATGTAGTTCTTTTTCAGCTAATTTTGCCCAAAATCCAGTGGGATCTTGCTTTGCTAAAGCATAGAGTTTGTTATACTCTTCCATGCTTTTGATGGAAGCTTTTTCAGTAAATTCTGTAGGGGGATTAAATACTCTTTTTTCTTGTAAAATCGATTCTATAGTTGCTTCGGACATAGTTACTCTTAACGGTATATCTGTTTACAGTTATTTGTAACGTCGATTTTGCTATAGCGATCTAATATTTGTGCAGTTAGTAAAAATTCTTTAACTATTTTGATTAATTATTGATTTTTAGAATTGGCAGAAGGTTTGAGTTTGGTTAACTTGAGGGTGAACTTTCCTCCGCTGGTATCACCAAAGGCGCGGACTCGCACAATATATTTTCCTGCCTCGGTAATACGAGAAAAAAGTAAGGAGTTGGTCGTCCCGTCTGGACCATCATCATTTTCTGCCACCTTCGATCCATCAGCAGCGATTAACATTACCATTGAATCAAAGTTATCCGAAGTTAGGTCAATCGCTACTTGATCTCCTTTGTCTAGCTGTACGTGATAATCTCGTGCAAAACCTCCCTCTCCCGTAGGAATATCATTTTCGGTCAAGATATCAGAAATGGTTTCTTCCGAAGTGATCGAAGGTGGATCGTAAATTTTGCTTTGTGCCTGAGTTGGCAAGGTCTGTAATCCCAATGAACTAAAAGCAGTAATTACAACTAATGTATTCAACCAAGGGAAAATAGACCAAGTAACCATACTCAATTACAGCTTAGATAATTTTAATATTGACGATGCTTTTATTATATCTAGGGAGACGAACCTAGAAATGAAATTTCTATCGAAAACTCAAATCCTAGTTCGCGAATATTCAATTGAATCTAAAGCATCAAATTATACGGTAGTAAAGTCGGCTTGTGTGATGTCGGCTGCATCAACATTAGAAATACTAGCCAACACAGCATTACTATTACTCAAGTCGTAAATTATAGTTGCCGTTCCAGCAGAGTTATTGACAATACTCAAATCACTGAAATTTAGAGATCCTGTTAGACCTAACATATCGATGTTATCGCTAAAATATTTAATAGTTACCATACCTTGACCCGATTCTAGGGCAAAAATATCGTTACCACCTCCCCCGTTCAAAGTATCATTGCCCGCATTTCCCAAGAGAATATCATCGCCATTTCCTCCACTTAGTAAATCATCACCACTTCCTCCTTCTAAACGATCATTGTCATTGTAACCAATCAAGCGATCGTTTAAATCTCCCCCAATCAAGGTGTCATTACCGCTACCACCACTAAGAGTCACCTTCAGTTGAGTTACATCACCAGCGTCAATTAGATTGCCAGTATAGTTACCATATAATCTAGCAGATTCAATTTGACTGAAGGTATCAGTACCCCTACCAATCAGTTGAGTATCGGTTAGGGTGAAATTACTATAAGTAAAATCTGTAATCAGGTCGATTCCTGCACCACCATCGAAGATATCATCCCCATTATCGCCTTTAAGCAAATCATCGCCATTGCCACCAAGCAAGGTATCATTACCATTACCTCCATAGAGGGTATCATTACCACCTCCACCCTCTAAACTATCGTTATGATTGTAACCAATCAAGCGATCGCTTAAATCTCCACCAAGCAAGGTATCGTGACCACTACCACCACTGAGAGTGACATTTAGTTGAGTAACAACACTAGCATCGATTAAGTTATTGGTATAGTTTCCAGTAAGTTTGGCTAATTCAATTTGGCTGAGGGTATCAGTACCTCGACCAATTAACTGCGTGTCAGTCAAGACAAAGTTATTGTAGGTATATTCTTCAATCGTATCTATTCCCGCACCACCATTAAGATTATCGTTACCATTTTTACCATCAAGAATATCATCGCCATTGCCACCCTTGAGGGTATCATCTCCGTTATTACCTCTTAGGGTATCTCGACCGTCTCCACCGTAGAGACTATCATTATTATTTCCTCCTACAAGACTGTCATCACCAGGATTGAGATTGTCGGTATTAAGATCTAATTTGATATTTTCCGAGCCAATAGTAATTTCGCTAGTGTCTCCGATTATTTGACCGCTATCAAAAAAGCTCACATTATAAGTACCCGATGGTAATGCTATCTGATAGCCTCCTGCTGTCATAGTAGTAGTAGTGTAGGTAGTGCCATTTGAAGTATTAACTGCGGTAATGTCTATTCCCCCTAAACCTTCTCCCACGGTATAAAAGTCATCTTCAAGGATTAAATCGTCATAAGCTACTCCTGTCAGGAATACATTTGAGCCAGATTTAGCAAAGTTTTGCGTCACCATTAAGGAGTTAAAGTCTACATCTATAAATTCTGGTTCATTAGGTGCAGTTTCGGGGTCATAATTGGGATTGGGTACTTCGCTCGTAAATATTCCTTCTGTCGTGGCTATGCCAATTTCGCGAAAATCAGATTTTAGAAGATTTTTACGGTGTCCCGCACTTTTAAACAAATTTTTATGGATATCTTCTGTATAGACATTGAGGTTGACAGTTCCAGTCGTTCCTTTGTAGCCAATATTTTCTCCAGATCTCCAGCTACCAGTGAAAGAGTAACCTGCATTTTCCATCCGCTGGTGAGCACTAGTTCCATCTATGCCAGTATGGGAGAAAGTATCTGTATCTAGCATCCATTGACTATGGGATCTAGAAGAATCAATCAATAATAAATTAAATGCCAAAGGTTGTTTGGGATCGGTGGAGATTGTACCTGGCGTTAATCCTTGATTTAGATCTGTAATTCCAAATGAATTTCCTTCTGCTGTAGGATTGAGACGAGCGCGATTAATCATTTCGAGCATATACTGCTCGTATGCAGATGGTTGAACCATAATAGTTAATTGATATATCTAATTTGAATCAACTACTAATGTAATTATATTTTTGTCTTTTTGAAAACAGTATTTATATCATTTTTTAGAGTTTTTGATAATAAAAAAGATGGTAAACAGATTGAATTCTGAATTAATTATTATTCTTTCTATGTATTTTCAACTTAAGTTCAAACAAGCCTGATATTTTATTGTTTTAATTACTTATAGTATATTTACTGATATATTATGATGTCGATCGGGTAAACAAATTTTTAGCTATCTTCAAAAAAGCATCAATTTACTAAAGTTTTATGATGGATTTTACTAGTGCACTACCGACTTTTGTTGTTACCTTGCGAGAAGGATTTGAAGCTGCTTTGGTTGTTGGTATAGTTATGGCTTGTCTCAAAAAAGCAGACCAAACCAAGCTATATCTTTGGGTTTATTGGGGTATTTTTGCGGGAATTATTACCAGCATTGCTGTCGGTTTTTTACTAGGGGGAGTTATAACTGGAGTTGAGACGGTTGGGGGAATTTATGCACCCGCAGTCAAACAACTACTAGAAGGTATTCTTGGTTTAGTGGCGATCTCGATGCTGAGTTGGATGCTTCTCTGGATGACAAGTCAAGCAAAGTCTCTCAAAGGAGAAATGGAAGGGGCGATCAATTTGGCATTGAACGATCGTAATGCAGGAAAGGCTGTCTTTGTCTTGATTTTTATCGCGGTAGTGCGAGAAGGTTTTGAAACTGTCTTATTTATCTTGGCAAAGTTTCAACAGGATTGGACTCTTCCTGCTATGGGCGCGATCGCTGGTTTGACTTTGGCTGGCATTATGGGAGTCGCCTTATTTGCTTTGGGAGTCAAAATTAATATTCGTCTCTTTTTTCAAGTGATGGGAATATTTTTGTTGTTGATTGTCGGCGGTTTGGTCATGGGTGCATTAAAGCACTTTGATTCTGCTGTGAATATGTTAAACCAAATGACTTTAAGTCAATTATGTTTGTTTAATCATGATTCTTGTATTCTTGGTCGTCTGGTGTGGAATGGCTCGAATATATTACCAGATAAGCAATTTCCTGGTATTGTTTTCAAGGCTTTGTTTGGCTATCGAGAAACTTTATATTTGGCTCAAATCATTGCTTATTTGGCTTTTTTAATGGCGATCGGCACAGCTTATTTTAAAAGCTTGGGGATTAGATTTTCCGTCGATAAAAAAAAAGAAAAATTATTTTCTAGTGATCTCGATCGCAGTTAAGCTGTGAAATTGTTTCTATCATAGCTGTAAATTACGCAAGTTACATTTTTAATACAGAAAGCTATGTTCAGTTTTTTTCAAGATCTAGATTCCAAGAACGATTCAATTATTACTTTAGATACAGTTAATGAAAAACTTCATAATAAAAGCAAACAAAGTTTGATTTTAGCTTGTTTTTCTATATTATTTCTCAGCAACAGAGATTTGATCGATACTTTGATTAACTTGTTAGTTCATGATGCAACTTTAGGCGATCAATTGGGCTTGGGAATTTATCTTGCTCTGGCTATGTCAGCTTTGTGCTTTATTCTTGGTACGGTTCAAAAGACATCAAATCTTATGTCTCAAAGGGATGAAATTAATAACTTGTTAATTTAATTATCAATTCCTTGCCGAAATTTCAACAAAGATAACGAATACCAAATAACGAATCAACGATTTCTTTTTAAAGCAAAATTACAATTAATTAGCTTTTTTCGCTTTAAATTCTAATAAATTAACTTGTTTTTGCAAGTTTTTATTTTCAGTTTTCAGAGTAGCAATTTTCTTTTGCGCTCGATGGAAATGCCCTTTATATGCTCCCAGACTTCTGTTACTTGTGCCTAATTTTCTACGGCGTTTTTGCTCTTTAGCAAATTCGCCCTGTAGTTTTTTATAAGCGGTTTGTAATTCCTGCAAACCGCCTTTACATTCAGATTTAAGCTTTTTAAGTTCGCGATCGCGTTCTTGTAGGATTTTGTTTAAACTATCGAGTTTGGCGATCGTTTGGTGATCAAAAGTGTTGGTTTTAACCTGATCGATTAAACCTTGATAGCTGTTATGTATCCATTCATGTTGGGCTTTAAATGCTCTTCTAGTTACTTCATATTTAATCGTGTTTAAAACAGCCTCTTTATAAATTCCTGTATGCTTATTCTTAATAGCAATTAATAATCTGTCGTAATTAGTAGCATTGTGGCGGAGACTATCACAATTAGCTTCAATATATATTTCGCGATCGCCAGAGTTGGAATTAATAATATAGGCTTGGTTTCCTTCTCCCTGAGGGGGATGACAGACAATGCGATCTTTCCAACCCTGAATAACTTCTTGTAGAGTTAATTGTTGGGTATTAATATTCATCTGCATTTTGCTTACTAGATAAACGAGTAAAATATAAAATATATATATTCAAAAAATCGATTGGATTCAACTTCAATTTTGTCAGTTTTAGCAAGCAAATCAAAAAACCGCCACCGTAAAATTATTGATCATTTATTATTTATAATTTATCAGCTAATAACTCTCAGCATTTTGGTTTGATTGTAAAGATCGACATTTTCCTGTCTAAGAAAATTATTTTCTGCTTGTAAGAGATTGATTCTCTTTTGTGCTTTTTTAAAGAGATTTTGACAGCTTTGGAGGCTTTTACTATTATTATCCAGTCTTTGTTTTTCTGTGCGATCTTGAATAAATTGAGTTATTAACCATTTATATTTAAGCTTCAATTCATTCATCCCTTTATTTAGTTCTGATTTAAGATTACCAATCTCGCGATCGCTTACCTCTAGTTGTTGATTTAATCTAGCTATTTCGAGATTTTTTTGGGCAATTTCCGCTTCTTTTTGCTTGAGTAATTTTTCCGCTTGCATAGCTGCTAATTGTCCCCGACATTCACTTTTAATCGTAGCTACTTGTTGTTGTTGTTGGCTAATTATCTGCTTGAGTTTTCCAATTTGTTCTATTTGCTGTTCGACGTTTAATTGCTGTTGCTCGATTAAAGTTTGATAACTAGCTTGAATCCATTCATGTTGTTTTCTGAAGGCTCGTCTGGTGACTTCGTATTTAATTGTGTTTAAAACCGCTTCTTTAAGATAACCATCATATTTTTGCTTGATTTTAATTAAAAGAGAATCATAATTTGTAGCAGAATGACGCAACTCATCGCAAGTGGCATGAATATAATTAATAATGTTATTATTGCGAGAATCTAATAAATAGGCATTATAGCCTTCTCCTTTTGGTGAAAGACAAATAATTTGATCCTTCCAAGTTTGAATAATTAGTTGTAGACTACCTTTGGGTCTAGTAGGTTGAGTTGTTATCATAATATTTTTTATAGTTTAATAATTTAATTCAGTTATATCCAAATAAATTTAATCCATTGGGCTATACATAAGTAATTCGCTTAAATCGTGTTGGGCTAAATACTGTTCTAACCAAGCTCTTTTCAATAAATCTAAGGTTGAAGGTTGAGTAGATAGAGTATATTCCCACTGCGCTCCTTTCCACCAACTAATATAACTAGATAGATCGTCATAAGCTTCTTCTAAGGCAATTTCTCCAGTTAACTGATGATATGTTTCTTCTTGAATAGAAACAATAAAAGCTTCAATATCTTGTTTGAATTGTTCAAAATCTTGCGAATTTTTAGTTAAGTTGTCAATAAAATAAACACATTTTGACCAAGATACTTTTGTTCTAAAATCATATTGTTGATTTTTAAAAATAGGGAAAGCTAATTTAAGCTCCAAAAGATTTTCAACTTCTCCCAAATCGTATGCTTTGGCTTTAACAACTTTTAAAAGAAATTTTTCAGGACAACTATATATTTCCAAAGGTGAAATGAGAGACAAATCTTCTCCTTTATTAATAACTACTAATTGTTCTAACTCAGATTGGGATAATCCCAAATTTAAGCAGCGTTGATACTCTGCCTCTAAAATAGACTGAGGAGAATTCAATTTAACTTGAGATAATCCTGCTACTTGATAAATTCGCAATCTTTGTTGCAGGTTAATATATTTCATTAGTTTTATCTTATTAATTTAATAAGCTTATATCTGGTATAGCTTTTACTCTGAGCTTTATTCAAGAGTATTTATATCTAACTTATATTTAACTTGCTATAGACATTTCATAAATTGCATTGCCACAGTTTAATCGTGTTGTCTGCACTACCGCTAGCAATCGTTTGATTGTTGGGAGCGAGTGCCATACTATTAATCTTGGCAGCGTGTGCTTCTACACTAGTAATTTCTTCCCCTGTAGACAATTTCCAGAGTTTGATCGTTTTATCCCAACTACTGCTGATCAAAGTTTTACCATCTTGACTAAAAATAACTTGAGATACTCGGTCTGTATGTCCCATAAGAGTATAAATCTCTTGACCCGTAGTTAAATCCCACAGTTTAATATGGCGGTTAAAGCCTCCCGTCGCTAACAAATTACCATCAGGACTAAATGCCAAAGATAAGATTCCTGAGTTGTTATTAATCGAACGAATTACCTGTCCTGTTTTAGCATTTCTAATTCTCAACTCAGGCTCTAAACCACCAGTACAAAATAGACGACCATCGGGACTTAAAGCAAGACAAGTAACCGCAGCAAAAACAGAAATATTCTGAATCTCCATCCCTCGATTTACATCCCAGATCTTCAGAGAATTATCCCCACCACAACTAATCAAAGTTTGGTTATCTGGAGTCAAAGCCAAAGCCACGACTTCACTGAGATGTCCGTCAAAATATCCCCCAAAGGTACGAATTATTTTTCTTTCTTGCAAGTCCCAGAATCGAATCGTTTTATCTTTACTACCACTTATCAAAGTACGACCGCTAACACTCATTGCCAAACAGGTAACATTATCCGTATGACCCTTGAGGACAGAAATTCTTTTACCTGTATTGACTTGCCAGAGATTAATTTCTTTATCGTTGCTCGCGCTAGCAATTTGTCCGTCGCAACTAACTGCTAAAAATTGGATAGCCCGTTCAAAGCCAATGATAGTATGCCAAAACTTTAAGGGGGTACTACTTTGATTATTAGCTGTCGCTTTGACTGTATAACCTCGATCGCTGTAACCTTCGGGTGTATATTTTTTATTGTATGAAGTGGTAGTCCTATTTTTCAATTTAATTTGGTGAGCCTTTTTAAACTCCGCATCCGCACGTAAGTTATAACCTAGTTTCGATAAAATAAAACCCCGACATTGATAAGCTTCTATATAATTAAGGTCGAGTTTAATAACGCGGGAAAAGCTATCTAAAGCAGCATCATAATCTTCTGAATTTAAGTAACTCATACCCTGCTGGTAATAAAACTCAGGAGTCTGTTGTGTATTCTCAACTCTTGTCTGAGATGTATGGGGAGCAGAATTAGTAACAGTATTTAACTTGACAGCATTGCTATCTTTTTTGGCTAGATCGGCTTTAATAGCTGCATAGGCTAGATTAATCGTTTTGATTTTTGCTTCAGCTTTAGCTTTGAGGATTGGATCGTTAACATAGCGATCGGGATGCCAAATTTTAGCCAGCTTACGATAGGCTTGCTTGGTTAATTCGGGAGATGCAGTAGGAGAAATTTCCAAAATTGCATAAGATTGAGCAACATTATTCATATTCCGCAAGATTATTAGCTATATTTTCCCTTATTGCCAGAGCATAATTGAAATTTTGCCGATAAGCTGCGATCCTAGTCACCTCGAATCTATAAACCATTGATTTACCTTCATCGCGATCGGGTAAAATACAATAGACCTCTTGGAAAAGTAATTCTAAGTATCAGTTAATAGTTTTTTGTCATTTGTCAAAATAATTAGAAGCGATCGGGAATTATGCAAGAAGTCTAATGAGCATAAAAATTTTTAAAACTTTAAGGGAGATACTCAATGGGTGGTGTAATTGCTTTTTTATTAATTATGGGTTTATATACAGGGATTGCTTTAGGACTATACTTCGGTCTGCGCAAATTTAAAATTATCTAGTTGGTTATAAGTCTTCAAATATTTTAAAGATGAGGATCGTCAATCTTGACGATCCTTTTGTGTCTGTAAATTTTTAACCGCTGGTTATTCTATAATTCGACTTGTATTCAACATAGTTCTTAAGAAAATTTAAGTAACAAATAATTAAGCTTACTAAAGTAATAACTGCAATAATAACGAACCAACACTACCCATAAACTTACCTACATGACCCATTCCCCCTTCTCGTTGCGCCATATTCTCTTCAGCTTCTTGAATTAAAGCCATTTGTTGCTGAAAATCGACTGCTGTCTTGTAACCTAGTTCGTGTTGTTGCTCTTTAAATAACTTGGCTGCTATTTTGGTATTCTTTTTAGCTTCTACTCGATGGTCAAAATTATATTGAATAATTCCCAAACCAAGATAAGCAGGAGCAAATTCAGGATCGATCTTAATTGCTCTACGATAGTGTTGTACTGCTGCATTATAATTACCGAGATCGGCTTCCCTGACTCCCCAACGGTGGAATTGTTCGGCAGTAGCAGCATTCTCGGCAATGCCTTTAATTCCTTCCATACGAGCGACATCTAAATTTGCACCCGTTAAATTTGCATTGTTTAAATAAGCGTTGCGTAAATCCGTACTTGTTAGGTTTACTCCCGCTAAATTTGCCCCCGTCAAATTTGCTCCATAAAAAGATGCACCAGTAAGATTTGCCCCCCTAAGATCTGCACCAGTAAGATTTGCTTGAGAAAGATTTGCTCCCACCAAATTTGCCTGAGAAAGATCTGCACCGACTAAATTTGTCTGCACTAAACCAGAATTACTGAGATCGCATTGAGAGCATTTTTTAGTGTTTAAAAGTTGAGTCAGATCGGTTAAACTTTCTGCCGGAGTAGGGATAGCAATAGTAATGGTAGAAATAAGTGCAATTGTAGTGAATAATGACGATTTCATATACTTAAAGAATAGAGCATTAAGATTTCGCCATTTTAGCTTCAATTATTTTTTTCAGCCTTCATAAAACTAGCTTTTGGGATCGAGAGCATCTCGCAGTCCATCGCCGATATAATTAATACTTAAAACCGTTAAAAATATTGCTATCCCTGGAAATATTGCCATATGAGGAGCAGAGGTTAAAAAATCTTTGGCTTCAAACAACATTCTGCCCCAGGTAGGTACATCGGGAGGAAATCCTAAACCCAAAAAACTTAGAGTAGATTCGGTAATAATAGCATTACCCACTGCTAAAGTAGCAGCTACTATAATGACGCTCAAAACATTGGGAAACAAATGAATCCACATAAGTCTGCTGGGTTTAGCACCGATCGCTCTGGCTGCGCTGACAAATTCCATTTCTCTTAGTTTAAGAAAATTAGCCCTGACTAATCTGGCTACAGACATCCAATTTAAACCGCCAATTAATAATACAATTAAAATAAATACTCCTAATTCTGCTCCTGCTATTTTTTTCATAGATTCGCGAAACAAGTAGACAATTAAAAGTAGCAAAGGCAATTGAGGTAATGCTAAAAATAAATCGGTAATTCGCATCAAAATATTATCAATTATACCACCATAGAAACCTGCGATCGCTCCTACGAGCGTACCAAGAAATATTGCCACTAGCATTGAAGCAATACCGACGCTCAAAGATACTCTACCACCCTGTAATATTCTGGCTAATTGATCTTGTCCCAGGTCATTTGTGCCAAAAAGATGTTGCCAACTAGGAGCCTCTGAAGCAGACAAGAAATCTATTTTATCGACAGAAGTTTGATATATAAAAGGTAAAAAAATAATTGATAAACTAAGCAATAAAATAAATACTAAACCAAATACTGCAGTGCGATCGCGTTTAAATTTGCGCCAACTATCCAACCATAAGTTACTGTAAACTTGGTTTGTTTTATTCGTCATTGTATTCATTAAAATAAAAACCAAATATAATTACATCCAGCTATTATAAATTGCTATAGACAAAAACAAATACTGTAAATAGAATTGATTGAAGCCTTATCTATTAAAAAATTAATGGGAACTTTGGTTAATATTGCAGCTATTTTTGCCTGCATCAGTATTTTGACAGGTTATCTTCGATTTATCGTTGATGAAAATGGTAATGTACCTCTAAATAGTTATAGGTTTACTGGTTGCTTGGGAATGGTATTACTAGGTATGGTTGAAGGTACTGGAGATTTGTTTTTTTCTCACAAAATTACTCCCAACGCACTATCAGCTTTAATGATTTACGCTGGATTAGGTATCTTTTTTATGATTTTTAGCCTGGCTGGTAATAAGTGAATCTGTAAAATTAAATTGTTTTCATAAATTATAAAAGCAATTTGACTCAATAAATATAAAGTTGAATTGGCGATTACTTCTTGGCTTTTTCTTATTATTTTGACAAGTGTCTGTATTTATAGCGGCTCTCATTAATCAATATCATTTGCAAATACTTGGCTTTGAGACGATCGATCACTTTTTAGGTATTTCAAAAATTTTTACTAATAATTTGCCTGATTTTGGTTAGGATCTTTAGATATACGATCGCCTTATCAGAAGAGAGCTTTTACAAAATCAATTTATGATTAAGTCCCCATCATCCCCTACAAAAAAGGATATAAACAATTCTACTAAGCCAGAATCAGAAACCATTGTTCTCGACGTCAATGGAATGAAGTGTGCGGGCTGCGTAAAGGCGGTTGAAAGACAACTAGAGCAAAACACGGGAGTTATATCTGCTTGCGTTAATTTGATTACAGAAGTGGCGGTGGTAGAATATGAGGCAAAAAGTATTGCGCCAGAAACTTTAGCGGATAAGCTGACTAAAACGGGTTTTCCTTCCCAATTAAGACAAAGCGATCGCACTACTTATCAAGCTGCAGCCAATAATCGGGCAAAAAGACAACAACAGTCACAAAAGCAAGCTCGACAGTTAGTTACCGCTGGATTCCTCTTGTTTTTTTCAAGTGTAGGTCATTTACATCATCTAGGTTTACCTTATATTCCCGTATTGAGTAATATCTGGATTCATTTTGCCCTGGCAACTTTGGCTTTATTAATTCCTGGGCGATCGCTTTTAGTGGATGGTTGGCGTAGTTTGGCGGGGGGAATGCCCAATATGAATACTTTAGTTGGTTTGGGTACTACCAGTGCTTATCTGGCTAGCTGCTGGGCTTTATTTGTACCTCAGTTGGGTTGGGAATGTTTTTTTGATGAGCCTGTCATGCTTTTGGGTTTTATTTTATTGGGGCGTACTTTAGAAGGTAAAGCCCGCAATAGAGCTTCTGCTGCACTGGAAAAGCTAGTTTCGTTACAGCCTCCTCTTGCTCGTTTGATCGGGAAGAAAGACGACACAGAAACCATTGAGATTCCTGTAGATCGGGTAAAATTGGGGGAATGGTTGCGTGTCTTACCAGGGGAAAAGATTCCCGTAGATGGTGCAATTGTTAAGGGAGAAACCACCCTAGATGAGTCAATGTTAACGGGGGAGTCGGTAGCAGTAGTCAAAGCAGAATCGGATTTAGTCTATGCTGGAACAATCAATCAGTCAGGGGTAATTACTATCGAGGTAACGGGTATTGGTAAAGATACTACCCTGGCAAAGATTATTAATTTGGTGGAAGATGCTCAAACTCGAAAAGCACCAGTACAAAAACTAGCGGATAGCATTGCGGGTTACTTTGCTTATGGAGTAATGGCGATCGCAACTTTGACTTTTGGTTTTTGGTATTTTTATGGAACAAAAATTTGGGATTCTGTTTTGATTAGTGCGTCTTATTCCATGGCGATGCCTATGGGACAAATGACGGTGGAAACTTCACCTTTGTTATTGAGTCTAAAATTAGCGATCGCTGTACTGGTAGTTGCTTGTCCCTGCGCCCTTGGTTTAGCCACTCCCACGGCAATTTTGGTAGGTACGAGTATCGGTGCGGAAAATGGTATTTTGATTAAAGGTGGCGATATCCTCGAACGAGTCGAGAAATTAGATACTTTAGTTTTTGATAAGACGGGTACTCTTACTATTGGTAAGCCTCAAGTTACTGACTGTATTTCTTGGGGAGATATGACATCCGATGAGTTATTACAGTTAGCTGCATCGGTAGAAAGTGGCAGCAATCATCCTTTAGCGAAAGCTATTATCAGCACAGCACGACAAAAAGCTTTATCTTTGTGGGAAACTAATAATTTCAAGAGTGAGATCGGCAGAGGATTGTCTGCAATGGTGATGGGCAAACAAGTACTGTTGGGTAATGAACTATATTTAACCGAAAAACAGATAGAGATCGCCAATGAATTTCAACTTGAGGCTCAATTATTAGCTCAATCGGGAAAAACAATCGTTTATCTGGCTCTAGAAGATATTTTACAGGGAATAATTGCGATTGAAGATACTATTCGCCCTGATGCTAGTAAAACCATCGAGCAACTAAAAAATATGGGGCTAAATATTGTCCTATTAACAGGCGATCGCGCGGAAGTAGCCCAAGCAGTAGGGCAACAATTAAAAATCGAGCAAATTTTTTGGTCAGTCAAACCAGGGGAAAAAGCAGAAATTATTAAATCCCTACAGCAAAATAGTACCGTAGCCACTATCGGAGATGGTATTAATGATGCGCCAGCCTTGGCACAAGCTGATGTGGGTATATCTCTCCAAGATAGTACGGATGTGGCGATCGCTACTGCGGATATTGTCCTGATGCAAAATCAACTATCAGATATTATTCGGGCAATCAAACTCAGTCAAGTCACGGTAAGTAAAATCAAGCAAAATCTAATCTGGGCTTTGGCTTACAATGTATTGGCTATTCCGATCGCAGCAGGGATTCTTTTACCTCAGTATGGTTTATTATTATCTCCTGTTTTAGCAGCGATCGCTATGGCATCTAGTTCGATAATTGTGGTGACAAACTCTTTACTATTGAATTTAAACAAAAATTTTGAGCTGTAAGCTCGTTAAAATAGACTGGTTACTTCTATATCCTCGATCGAAGATTGAAGATCGCGAGATCGATCGTAAATGCTAGATCGAAAGACTTGGCTCATGACTGTAAAACCTGTAAAACACCGTGAAGAACACATTCTCATCCTTACTGATGGTAAAGGACATCGAGAAATTCAACTTAAAAATGAAAGCTATTCTCTGGGGAGGGGCGCGCAGTGTAATATTGTGCTGCAATCTCAGTTTGTTTCTCGTCATCATGCAACTTTAATTAAACGTCAGGGAGAAGATCGCAGCTATTATCGTATGATTGACGGTAATTCTGAGGGTAGAACTAGTGTCAATGGATTGTTAATTAATGGTAAGAAAGTTCGATTTCACGATTTAAAACAAGGGGATAAAGTTATTTTTGGTCCTCAAGTAGAAGCAATTTATGAATATCGCGAGTACGATCTGTTTCCTACTATTCCCCCAGACGATCCTTATGATATTACTTTAATCGATCCTGCCATGATTGATGTGGAGGAGGATTAATCGATTATTGGATACTTGCAAATGTTGTTAGAAGAACAAAACATTCTTTTTCTGCAAAAATAACGGTTAGACTTGGTGTTTAATTTTTGATGTTTGATAGATCGCGGTTTAACCTTTCTCGTTTAGCAATTGAATATTCTAGTGTAACTATCTGCTTTTGGCTGGCGATCGCAATTGCTGGTATATTTGCTTTTAGTTCTTTAAAGTATTCTCTTTTTCCTGCGGTAAATTTTCCTGTGGTAGTAATTCGCGCCGAGGCTGAAGCTACATCGGTTTTGGAGATGGAAGCCAGGGTAACTAAACCTTTGGAGAATTCTGTAGCAGATATTGATGGTTTGGCGCAGTTGTTTTCTGCTACTTATTCTGGGCAAACAGTAGTTAGTCTTTTGCTAGATACGAATATTGATATCAAAAATGCTACTGCTGAAGTTGAAACTAGGTTGGCAGAATTGTCTTTATCCGATACAGAAATTGAAGTAATTCCTTTTAATTTAAATGAAACTAGTGCGATCAGCTATGTAGTTACGGACGATAATAATAGTCTGGAAGAATTAAATAATCTTGCCACTAATAAAATTGTTCCTACTATAGCTCGATTACCAGGAGTACAAAGGGTTGATGTTTTGGGTATTGACGATCGCCAAGATATTAATTCAGATATTCCTACTGCTAACAGTAATACACTGATTCATTTTAATGGGGCAAAGGCGATCGCTTTTCAGGTAATCAAACAAAGCGATGCTAATACTTTAGAAGTAGTTAGGAGTGTAGAACAAC
Organism: Waterburya agarophytonicola KI4; assembly: GCF_020640915.1. Classification (GTDB taxonomy): domain Bacteria; phylum Cyanobacteriota; class Cyanobacteriia; order Cyanobacteriales; family Xenococcaceae; genus Waterburya; species Waterburya agarophytonicola. The sequence goes on from NZ_JADWDC010000010.1 coordinate 46,022, forward strand.
AAGTCGCCCAGTTAAAAGAAGATTTCCCAGATATTCAATTAGTTTTAGCCGAAACTCCCGCAGGTTATATTCGCGAAGCTACCAAAGCTACCATCGAAGCCTTATTAGGGGCGGTAGCTTTAGCAATTTTAGTTATATTTCCCTTTTTAAATAATTTTAAAGCAACTTTAATTACAGCGATCGCGATTCCTATTTCTTTGTTGGGTACGTTTATCGTGATGGCAGCAGCAGGGTTTAACTTAGAAACTCTTACCCTGCTGGCTTTAGCCCTGGCTATAGGCATTATTGTCGATGATGCCATTGTGGAAGTGGAGAACATCATGCGCCATCTAGAAGAGGGGAAAAGCCCCCGAGAGGCTGCTTTATCGGCTACTCGCGAAATAGGTTTGACCGCATCTATTTCCACTTTAACTATCGTTGCGGTATTTTTGCCTATTGGTTTGATGGGCGGTACATTAGGGCAGTTTTTTCGTCCTTTTGGCTTGACTATTTCTGCTGCTGTCTTGACTTCTTTGTTAGCAGCGCGAACTTTGTCCCCTATATTGGCGGTATATTGGCTGCGGGTAAAACAAGCTAAACCAAGGGAAAACCAGCGACTAGGATTTGCTGGTAACAGCTATCATAATTTGTTGCAGTGGGCATTAAATCATCGTAAAACTGTAATTGGTATCTCTATAGGCAGCTTTATTGCAGGAATTGCTTTAATCCCTCTAATTCCTCAAGGTTTCGTCCCTCAATTAGATCGGGGAGAATTTAAAATTGTCTACACCACCCCCTTACCTAAAATAGCCAAGCGTAATAATTCTGCTGCGCCATCTCAAACAAAAGAATCTCCATCTAATTTTAGCTGGTTAAAGAATATCGCGCGATCGCCTGAAAAAATATTACTCCGAAAAACTATTGCGGTAGCACAACAGATCGAAGAAATATTATTAACCCATCCCGATATAGAGTCGGCGTACACTATTGCAGGAATTAGAGGCGAACCCAATAAAGGTCAAATATATATCAAACTTAAAAGAGATCGCACCCTAACTACCGCCCAGGTACAAAACCAAATACGCCAAAAACTGCCTAAAATCTCTCAGGTAATTATCAGCGTCGAAGATATTCCTTTTGTAGAAACAGGAGAAGATCCTTCGTTTAAAGTTTCTCTAGAGGGAGAAGATCTCGATCAATTAAGGAAAAGTGCGATCGCTTTTAAAGCAGAAATCGAACAACTGCGAGGATTTGAAGATGTACGTCTAGATGGAGTGGACGAACCCTTAAATAAAATAATTCATCTAGATCGCCAGCGAGTAGCCTATATCAACGCTAATTTGACTCCAGAGAGAGGAATCGGCGATGCCACAGAACAGGCAAAAGCGATCGCTAATAAAACCCTATCTCCTGGTATCAGGTTCGATCTAGAAGGAGATTCTGCCCGATCTAAGAAGATATTAGGAGAATTTGCCATAACTCTCGCCCTAGCGGTAATTTGTATGCTAATAGTGCTATATTTGCCCTTTCAACGTTGGTTAGAACCATTAACAATCGGTTTATCCCTGCCATTATCTATTGTGGGGGCAATGTTAGCTTTGTTAATTACTCAAAGCGATTTTGGCATGATTTCCTTAATTGGATTAATCTTCCTGCTCGGTTTGTTAGATAAAAATGCGATCTTACTCCTCGATTATGCCAATCAATTACGGAGTTCGGGCATGAGTCGTACCCAAGCAATTCTGCAAACAGGAGTGTTGCGCCTCCGCCCTATTGTGATGACTACCTTTTCTACTATCTTGGGGATGCTACCCATTGCCATGGGATGGGGTGCGGGTTCAGAATTACGCCAACCAATGGCAGTAGGTATTATTGGCGGTTTGATTACTTCTTCTTTACTTAGTTTGATAGTTGTACCCGTAATTTATACAATTTTAGAAGACTGGATGATTGGCGATCGAGAAACTCCATCCCACTCTGAATAAAAAAGAGAAGAAAAAAAGAGAGGAAAAAATTCCCCTCCTAGTAATTTTATATTCGTTTATTTTCTAACCAACAGAAGAGAAGTAAACCTTTGATTTAACGGGATCTGGATTCATCGTTTTGTCTCCCTCTTGCCATCCCGCAGGACAAACTTCGTCAGGATTATTCTGTACGTGCTGAATTGCTTTTAGAGTACGCAAAGTTTCGTCAACACTGCGACCAAAAGAAAGATTATTGATAGTTGCGTGTTGAATCACACCTTCTTTATCAATAATAAATAGTCCCCGTAGGGCTACTCCAGCATCAGGATCTAAAACGTTGTAAGCGTTGCTAATTTCTTTTTTAATATCAGAAACCAAAGGATAAGCAATGTCGCCAATACCGCCTTCTTTGCGATCGGTCTGCATCCAAGCTAGGTGAGAAAATTCACTATCTACGGATACCCCTAAAAGTTCGGTATTGAGGGCTTTAAACTCTTCATGGCGATCGCTGAATGCGATAATTTCAGTAGGACAAACAAAAGTGAAGTCCAAAGGATAGAAAAATAATACAGTATACTGACCGCGATAATCAGATAGTTTCACTGTCTTAAATTCTTGATCGAAAACAGCCGTCGCTGTAAATTCGGGTGCTTCCTGCCCGACTCTCAAACATCCTTCACTGTTCATAATTATTTTAATTTCCTTAAATGCCAAGTAAAATTTGTTTGCAAAACCAACCCAACTCCGATCTTTTCCAAATAGGGTAATGTTTACAATTTATCTGAATTTTACTAATCTCAATCAATATATCACAGTCATAACAGTTAAATTAGAGACTCCGCGTTATGCGAAGCGGTATCCTTTAGGACGCCGTTAGGCGCAAGGGAAAAAACCTTGAGATCTCAAACAAGCTCAAAATGCGAGGGAGATAATTAAGTTGTTGGATTGCTATCTGATACTAGAACGCTAAAATCGGCGATCGCCCGATTAACTTCATCATCATACTCGGCAATCAATAAGTGTCCCGCTGTTGGTAAATGTAAATGTTTTCCCAAAGGGAAGCTATGGGCTAATTCTTTTCCCATTTGTTGAGTAAAACTAGGATCGTTTCCTCCAGAGATTACCAATACGGGGATCTTCTTTTTAAAAGATTGATGGCGTTGCCAAAAATTATAACCCCAAAATATTTCTAAAGCTTCATAGGGATGAGTTTTAGTTGGAATGGGGCTTTCGGCAAAAAATCGTTCGATTTTGGGATGTTGGTGATTGCTAGATAAACGATTAGTAACAAACTGTAATCCTGGGAAACGATATAAATGTCTGCCACCCCAAGCCAGAAATTTAATTAAGGGAATTTCCCACCAAGGATCGAGGTTGTGAGTTCCTCCAGCAATTAGAATCAAACCACGGGAATCGTTTCGTCTTGCCCACTCCAAACCAAGAGGAACGCCATAACTATGACAGCAAAGAATAGGATGCTTGACTTTATAGCGTCGCAACAACCGCCTCAAATCTCGGCGGTGTCTCCCCAAAGAATAGCGTTGGTAAGGACTGGACTGTCCGTGTCCCCCTAGATCGTAGGCTAAAACTTCCCTTCCCTGACGAAGAAAGAATTCATATTGCGATCGCCAGTTAAACCGATTACCCAAACCACCGTGTAAAAACACTAGCCCTGGGGTTTCGCCAGCATGATAGCTAACTTGTAGATTGACTCGACGACGCAGGGGTACTGATTTACCAGCCAACAAGTCAGATTCATCACTAGAGTTTTTATTCATACTCTAATTTTATGATGGTTTCTGGGCAATCTAGAACCAGAACTAAGGCTAATTAATCGAGAGAATGAGCTATGAGCGATCGCAATAATTCAGTACTTGGTAATATTACGGGAAAAGAAATTTATCAAAAGATTTATCAAAATATCCAACAGGTAATGAAAGGACAATCTGTTGCGATTAGGAATTTGTTAGCTGCCTTTGCTAGTGGCGGTCATATATTATTAGAAGACTATCCTGGTACGGGAAAAACTACTTTAGCCAAGGCATTGGCATCCTCTATTGATGCCAAGTTTAAGCGCATTCAATTCACCCCAGATCTATTACCCTCAGATATAATTGGTATTTCCATCTTCGACCAAAGCGATCGCTCTTTCCGCTTTCATGAAGGACCAATTTTTGCCAATATTGTTTTAGTCGATGAAATTAACCGCGCTTCTCCTCGTACTCAATCGGCATTATTAGAAGCGATGGCAGAATCTCAAGTCAGTGTAGATGGTCAAGTCAGAAAATTACCCGATCTATTCTTTGTCATTGCCACCCAAAACCCTGTGGGGTCTCACGGTACATATCCTTTACCCGAAGCCCAGATGGATCGTTTTGCCCTCCAATCAAGTTTGGGTTATGTTTCTGCTGAAGATGAAGTCCAAATTTTAAGCGATCGCATTCAAAGTAATTCTTTAAAGGAAATTAAACCTTGTGTTTCTCTCACAGAGGTAGTCTTACTCAAAAAACAAGTAGAACAAATTAGAATTAGCGACACCATGAAACGCTATTTAGTTGACTTGGTTAATGCTACTCGTTCTGCCGATGGGGTACAGTTGGGAGGAAGTCCTAGAGGCTCTTTAGCACTGATGAAAGTAGCTCAGGCTTTGGCTTTGTTCGATGGTTATGAATTTGTTACCCCCGATCACATTCAAGAGTTAGCAGTATCGGCGATCGCTCATCGTTTGGTCATGGAACCCCAGGCTCGTTTTTCAGGTCAAACTGCAACGGGAGTGGTGGAAGAAATTTTAACAACTATTCCCGTACCTGCTTAAGATCGTAGTCATTTGCTAGGCTTGGATAAATGAACAATAAAAAAAATAATAAAGTAGATAGCGATCGAAAAGCGAATGGGTGGTCTTTAGAAAATAGAGATCCTCAAGTAATTGAATCTTTGATGCCATTTTGGGAGTGGTTTTATAAATACTATTTTTGCGTTACTAGTGATGGTTGGGAACATATTCCCGAAGCAAAAACATTGCTAGTAGGTTCCCACAATGGAGGTCTGGCAACTCCTGACATGGTAATGACTATGTACGATTGGTTTGGTCATTTTGGAACGCAACGCCGTGTATATGGCTTAATGCATCCTAGTGTATGGAAGATTAATCCATCTCTAGGAAAAATTGCCGAACAAACAGGGGCAGTGGTAGCACATCCGCAAATGGCGATCGCAGCATTAAAAAGTAATGCTAGTGTCTTAGTTTATCCTGGTGGCGCGCAGGATGTCTTTCGCCCCCACAGTCAACGCAATCAAATTAACTTGGCTGGACGCAAAGGCTTTATTAAATTGGCTTTACGAGAAGAAGTACCGATTATTCCGATTATTTCTCACGGCGCACACGATACTTTATTTGTCTTGGGAGATATTTACGATCTGATGCAGCAATTTCACGAGTGGGGAATGCCTTGGTTGTTGGATACAGATCCAGAAGTCTTTCCTATTTATTTGGGTTTGCCTTGGGGTATTGGTTTTGGCCCCTTACCTAATATTCCTTTACCCGCAAAAATTCACATTCGCATTTTACCGCCCATTGTGTTTCCTAAAAACGGCAAAGAAGCTTCGCGCGATCGCAATTATGTAGATGAATGTTATGAAACCGTGATGAAGACCATGCAATCGGGATTGGATCGTCTAGTAAATCAAAAAAATATGCGGGAAAAACACCTTTAAGAGTTTCCTTTTCGGTACAATACCCCTTGAATTATTTATAGCAAAGGCAGATTATATCTATGGGACGTGCTAACAAAGTTGTTTTAGCTTATTCGGGTGGGGTTGATACCACTGTATGTATTCCTTATCTGAAAAATGAGTGGGGAGTCAAGGAAGTAATTACTCTGGCTGCGGATTTGGGACAAGGTGATGAACTAGATCCAATTCAAAAGAAGGCATTAAAGTACGGTGCAGTAGAGTCTTTGGTAGAAGATGCTACTGAAAGCTTTGTAGTGGACTATGCTTTTCCTGCTATCCAAGCCAACACATTATATGAAAATCGCTATCCTCTTTCTACTGCTTTAGCGCGTCCTCTGATTGCCAAACTGCTGGTAGATGCTGCGGAAAAATATGGTGCAGATGCGGTGGCTCACGGCTGTACGGCAAAAGGTAACGACCAAGTACGCTTCGATTTGGGTATTATGGCATTAAATCCCAAGTTAAAGGTATTAGCTCCCGCTAGAGAGTGGGGAATGAGTCGGGAAGAAGCAATTTCCTATGGCGAAAAGTTTGGTTTAGAATTTCCTGTTAAAAAATCTTCTCCTTTTAGTATCGATCGCAATTTACTAGGACGTAGTATTGAAGCTGGTCCTCTAGAAGATCCTATGGTCGAGCCTCCTGAAGAGATTTTTGTCATGACTAAAGCGATCGCCGATACTCCTGACGAACCTGAATATATTATCATTGGCTTTGAGAAAGGTCTTCCCGTGAGTATTAATGGAGAAAAACTCGCTCCCGTCGCCCTAATTACTAAATTAAACGACCTAGCAGGAAAACATGGTATTGGACGCATCGATATGCTAGAAAACCGTGTTGTGGGGATTAAATCGCGAGAAATTTATGAAGCACCAGCTTTACTTGTCTTAATTCACGCCCACCGCGACTTAGAAAGTTTGACTCTTACAGGAGATGTGACTCAATACAAACGGGGTATCGAACAATCCTATGGCGAATTAATTTATCAAGGCTTATGGTATAGTCCACTCAAGGCTGCGTTGGATGGCTTTATCCAACAGACTCAGGAAAGGGTTTCAGGAGAAGTCAGAATCAAGCTATTTAAAGGCAATGCAGTAATTGTCGGTCGTCAGTCGGATAATTCAATTTATGCCCCCGATTTGGCTACCTATGGTGCGGAGGATGAGTTTGACCACAAAGCAGCAGAAGGCTTTATTTACATCTGGGGTCTACCTACTAGAGTTTGGTCGCAGAAAACTAGAGGTATGTAATTGTTGGGTGGGACTTCTTGCCGTTAACTAGTTAAATAAGATTTCAGAGTGAGCGATCGCTCGCTCTTTATTTGATTTCTATTTCGGTTAACAATATTTACTTATTGATAACGATCGATAATTATTATATGTTTTTCAAACTCCTATATCACCCTGCTATGGTTGTAAAAAAAGCTTGTAATAATTGATTGAAAAGACTTATAGAGATTAAGCAAGCTGAATTTACAAAAGCTATTCCACAACTTTTTTATTCGCAATAAGCTTTTCATGTTAAGTTTATCTTGTCAATAAAGATAACTTAATGAAAGAGTAAGAATTATGTCTACTACCACAGGTTTACTACGTCCTTATGGTCATGTTGAAGATAATCCAGTTTTATTAGATAAAAGCGTCACCGAACCAGTATGCGAAGGTTTTAACGCCGTATTATCTAGCTTTCAAGGCTTATACTTGCAATATCAAAAGCACCATTTTGTAGTTGAAGGTTCTGAATTTTATTCCCTACACGAATTTTTTGCAGCCAACTACGAAGAAATACAAGGACATATTCACGAAATTGGCGAAAGACAAAATGGTTTAGGCGGCATTCCTGCGGCTAGTTTTAGCAAACTAGCCGAATTATGTTGTTTCGAGCCAGAAGCTGATGGTGTTTTTGGCGAGCGTCAAATGGTAGAACACGATCTTGCGGCAGAACAAGAAATCATTAAATTGTTACGTCAACAAGCATCTCAAGCAGAAAGCTTGGGCGATCGGGCTACTCGCTATTTATACGAACAAATCTTGTTGAAAACTGAAGAAAGAGCTTACCATCTCCAACACTTCTTAGTTCACGATAGTCTAACTTTGGCTTTTGTTGGCAATGGTGCTAACTAGGGGCGGAGATCCCAGTCTCTTCTAGGTTAACGATCTTGGAAGAGATGATTGTTGATTGTATCTCGACTTTTCGCCAAAATTTGATTATCTGTTTTGCAGACATAGGATAAATCCCAAGATAATTTTAAAAAGGTATAAGTTCTGGAGTTAATCCAGCTTCAATACCATTCTCTTCTGATACTTTTGGCGTGTCTAATATTGCCGAACTTTCTATTTCTGCGACATTATCTTTTGTTTCTGGTTTAATAGATTCGATTTGCAACCAAGATTCGGTACTCTCAATAAACCCTTTTATTTTATTACTTAGTTCCGAACCATTTTTGATAATTAAAGAACTAAAGTTAGACTTAGTTGGCTCTAAAAACGAATCGGTCATTACAGCAAAACTAGATTGACCGTTAATAGTAGAAGTTGCTTTTTGTCTGGTTAAATTTACCTGATAAACCCCGTGGGCATAGAACACTTCATTCTTGTCTACTGCCCGATCTCCCGTCAAACTTTTATATACTTGAAGAAACTTTTTACAGAAGGAACTAGGATTATTGTAGTAGCTATAGTTTTTGAGAAAAGTTAAGCCAGCATAGCCCGAACATTTTAATCGAAAAGGTAGTTCGGACAATGGCTTATTATGATCATTTAGAAACCAAACTACAACATAAGAAAAAGCTTTATATTCTCCCTCTTGAAACTTTTCTTTGTTATAAGCGATCGTTTCCACCTCGTTACTCATTAACGGTAATGAACGATTTAGAATTAATAGTCTTGGTTTGTTGGTAACTAATAAAATTTCGTTTGTACCGTCACTAAACTCGTGTTCTATTGGTTTCCAGCTATCGATTAATTCAAAGTTAGCTAATTCTGCATTAGAAGGTGTAATTGCAATCCCATAGTTTTTATTACTACCGTTCAGGAATTGACAGTAAGGAATGCTGGTTAATTCGCCTAAAAATTCTTCGCTATTAAAGCCAAAATCTTGATAGTTATTCATAGTTGCTGATTAATCATTAATTGTTTTATCAGTACTAATATACCATAAATTTCAATTAATTGATCTTTTAATCAACTTTTTTATTATAGCTTGTACGAGAATACTTTGTAAAACCTTTGTCTCCCGAGGAAAAAAGAAAAATATTACAAAATATTTCTTTAGGTATATTTTAAAATTATTAAACTCGCCTTAATCCAATTCTTACCGTCATCATTCAAAATAAGACATGACATCATCTTAATGACTAGCCTCACACCTGCTAGTTTCAAAAAAATAGCCGAGAATATTCTCGGCTTTCTCTATATATATGTATATCTATTCCTGTGTTAGGGGAATCACCATTTGAGCAAGTTAAATTGCTCCATGTCGATGGTGTTGCGGTTGCGATAAATAGCCAGCACAATCGCTAAACCGACGGCTGCTTCTGCTGCTGCGACGGTAATTACAAATACTGTAAAAACTTGACCCCTAATGTTCTCTGGATCTAAGTAGTTAGAAAATCCGACTAAATTCAAATTAACTGCGTTGAGCATCAATTCAATAGACATTAATACTCTAACTGCGTTACGGCTAGTAATCAGCCCATAAATCCCAATACAAAATAATGCTGCTGCTAATAGCAAAAAATATTCTAATTGCACTTTTATTACTACTCCCTTTTTTGTTACTGATGTTATGAATCTTGTTCTTCGCTACCTAACCTAGCTAATTCACGGGGACGCTCTGGTAAAGTTAAGCCTGTAGTTACAGTATTCTCATCCGCCATTGACTCAGGAATAAGATCGCGACGAGCCAAAATAATTGCCCCTACCATTGCCATCAAAAGCAATACTGAAGCCAACTCAAACGGTAGTAAATAATCGCTAAAGAAATGTTCGCCTAAAGCAATTACTGTATTGTCGACTACAGAGGGAGAAGTGGTAGACAAGGACCAAGGAGTGGCTAAAACCATTGTTCCCAAAAGAGCAAACAAACCAAAACAAACTACCCCCGTTGCCACTTTGCGAATTGTGCGTCCAGGAAGCTCGACATAGTCTTCCTGTTTGTTGACTAGCATAATAGCAAATAGAATTAGCACGTTAACCGCACCAACGTAAACTAAAATCTGAGCAGCAGCCACAAAATCGGCATTGAGCAAAATGTACAAACCAGAGATACTAATAAACACCCCTGCTAACAAAAAAGCGGAATGGACAATTTTGGGTAATAAGACAACTCCCAAAGCCGTACCAATCATCATCACCGCTAAAATGCCAAAAGAAACTATCTGTACTCCTTCAGCTAAATTCACTTTTTTCTCCTCTGTTTATATTGTGTAATTTTTATGACGAATGTAAAGATATCTTTTATCCTTCAGGTTTAGCTTCTTCTTTGGGTTTAGCGGCTTCTATCTCTTCAAGAATTTCTTCTGGACGTTTGCCAGCGCGTTGCGCTCCTTTTGCCAAACCATGAGGCTCTACTTCCCCTTTGGGTAGATAAGCAAACTCTTTGAGAGGAGTTACCATAGGATCTTGAGTCACTTTATAGGGTAAGCGTCCCAAAGCTACGTTGTCGTAATTAAGCTCGTGACGCTCGTAGGAAGCTAGTTCATATTCTTCTGTCATAGAAAGACAATTGGTTGGGCAGTATTCGACACAGTTACCACAGAAAATACAAACACCAAAATCAATACTGTAGTGATTGAGTTTTTTCTTTTTAGCTTTTTTATCAAATTCCCAATCTACGACGGGAAGATTGATCGGACAGACACGGACGCAAACTTCACAGGCAATACATTTGTCAAATTCGTAATGAATTCTACCGCGATATCGTTCGGAAGGGACAAGTTTTTCATAGGGATATTGAACCGTGACAGGACGACGGGACATATGGTCGAAGGTAACAGAAAGTCCCTGACCGATATATTTGGCAGCTTGCCAACTTTCCTTGGCATAATCCTGTACTTGCTTGAGAACTTTAAACATTTTGATCTACTTTGTTGTGTTTAGATATTTCTTGAGAATTTGCTTAACCACCAAATGCCATGGGGAAAGACAGCTTTAATGCAGCAGTAATCAAAAGATTAGCCAGAGAAACTGGTAACAAAAACTTCCAACCCAAATCTAATAGTTGGTCGATGCGGACGCGGGGTACAGTCCAACGCAAGAGGACAGCTATAAATACTAAGAAATAAGCTTTGATTAGGGTCATAACAATACCTAAAGAGGCAGTCAATACTTGTAACCAAGGAGTGGTTTCGGCAACTCCGATCCAATCTGCTAAACGATCTAAAGGGATGAAAAATTCCCAGCCACCCAAATATAAAACAGCAAAAACTAAAGCTGATAATACTAAGTTGACATAAGACCCCAGATAAAAGAGAGCAAACTTCATTCCTGCATATTCTGTCTGATAACCCGCCACTAATTCTTCTTCTGCTTCGGGTAAATCGAAAGGCAAACGCTCGCATTCTGCCAGTGCTGCAATCCAAAAGATGATAAATCCTACGGGTTGTCGCCAAATATTCCAGCCTAAAATTCCATAGCCTGACTGTTGCGCCACAATATCTACAGTACTTAGACTATTGGACATCATAACGATCGCCAGTACGGATAATGCCAAAGGAATTTCATAACTAATTGATTGTGCAGCTGCCCTCAAACCACCTAACAAAGAATATTTGTTATTGGAAGCATAACCAGCCATTAACAACCCGATAGGGGCAATACTAGATAAGGATATCCACAGAAAAATGCCGACATTGAGGTCTGTGACCACTAGATTTTGTCCAAAAGGAACGATGAGATAGGACAAAAATACTGGAACTACGACTAAGACAGGTCCCATGGTAAACAACCACGGATCTGCTTTGGCGGGGATAACGTCTTCTTTAAAAACTAATTTAATACCGTCAGCAACTGGTTGTAAAACGCCCAGTGGTCCAGCATATTCGGGACCTATTCGTTGTTGTGCCGCAGCGGATATTTTTCGCTCAAGCCAAACAACTACTAAAACCCCCACAGTTGCGCCAACGATCATCAACAACATCGGCAACGGTAGCCAAACAGCTTTAGCTAAACCAATGGGAAGCCCAAAATCTTGTAGAGTTTGGATAAAGCTTCCTTGTAAATCGATTCCTGAGTTCATTTTTTATATACAGTGTTAGGTTAGGCTAATCTCAAACTAGATCGAGCAGCTTATATAATTTTCAATGCTCACTACTGCATAGTATATCGTTGTCCGCTTGTCTATTCATCCTAAATTAGTTATAAAAAAGCAAAAATAAAGCCATGATAACTACATCTAAACAGAAAGCCTGGTCAAAAGCGATCGCCAAACCTGGGGTAGAATTCGATCGCACTGCTTTGTCAATTATCTCTGGAGCAATACCAACAGATCTTAAAGGTACGCTCTACCGCAATGGCCCTGCCAGGCTATCTAGGGGAGAAGAACGGGTGGGACATTGGTTTGACGGTGACGGGGCTATTTTAGGAGTTAGATTCGAGGATGGGGGAGGGACAGCTACATATCGCTATGTGCAAACTCAAGGATATCTTGACGAGGAAGAACAAGATAGTTTTATTTATCCCAACTATGGCATGACCGCCAAAGGAGCATTCTGGAATAATTGGCTAAAATCGGTTAAAAATGCAGGGAATACTTCTGTTTTAGCTTTACCAGACCGCTTGTTAGCTCTCTGGGAAGGTGGTAAGCCTCACGCTTTGGATCTGGATAATTTAACTACCTCTGGTATTGACGAGCTATCTGGGCTAACCCAAAAGCAGTCATTTTCGGCTCATCCTAAAGTTGATGCTTCCACGGGAGAAATATTTAACTATGGTGTAAGTGCTGGGGCTACCACTACGCTAAATTTATATCGTTGCGATCGCACTGGCAAACTTCAACACCACAATTCTCATTCTTTGTCTGGATTGCCCATCATTCATGATTTTTGTTTGGCAGGACAATATATGGTGTTTTTGGTATCCCCAGTCAGAGTTAATCTAGTACCTGTTCTTTTGGGACAGAAAAGCTATAGCGATGCCATGGAATGGAAACCCCAATTAGGTACAGAAATTCTCATATTTAATCGCCAGACTTTAAAGTCAGTCAGTCGGGGAGCAACCGATCCTTGGTTTCAATGGCATTTTTCTAATGGTTGTGTTAATGAAGAAGGCAATATTGTCACCGAGTTTATCCGTTATGAGAACTTTGACACCAATCAATATCTTAAAGAAGTCGCTTCTGGTTGCACCCAAACTCCTGCTAAAGGAACTTTGTGGCAATTAACTATCGATCCTCAAACAGCGCGGGTAATTGAAAATCAACAACTATCTAACACAGCAGGAGAATTTCCTTTAGTTGCACCGCAAAATGTGGGCAAACCTTGGCGTTATACTTACCTCAACGTCCATCGCTATGGGGTGACGGTGGGTGAAGAACTATTTAATGCGATCGCCAGTTTTGATCGACAAACCCATAATATGGCGATCGCCGATATGGGAAAAAATTGCTATCCTTCCGAACCCGTAATAGTTCCTCAGAAAGATAACCCCGAACGGGGTTGGCTGTTAACCGTAGTTTATGATGGAAATACAGATCGAAGCGAAGTCAGAATTTATCAAAGCGATCGCTTATTTGATGCTCCTGTTTGTCGCCTAGGATTACCTTCAGTGATTCCTCCTGGTTTTCATGGAACTTGGAAACAAGATTAACTTTTTTTTTAATTCAAATTTTTAATTCAAAGTAGAATAAATCTGTCCATCCATTAGCAATCTGGTGATTCCCTTTTCTTGAAGATAGCGGGAAGTTTTTTGTAGCATATTGCCGTCGGGTACTTTAATCACTCGCTCGCGACGATGAGAAAAACGTTTGGCAATACGGTGGTTGTCAAAAACAGGTAGGGTTCTTTGTCTTACTTCATCTTGAGGAATATCCCCTAAATCGGCAAATTCAGCCAGAGGTTTGACAATCAACTCAGCAGAGCGATCTATCACCAAATAGCAAATTCTAGGGAAAGTAGCTTGGGAAAGAGGTAAAATTTCCACATCGCTCAAACCAGAATCTCTTCTAGAATAGCTCAAGGTTGCTTTTTCTTCATCTTCCCAATCATCGTCTTCGTCATCGTCGTCTTCATCATCTTCTTCATCATTAATATCTTCAAGATCTTCTCCCAACATTTCTTTGAGAGTGATGATATTGACTTCATCATCATCATCATCGTCGTCGTCTTCTTCTTCCTCTTCTATTTCAAAGGATAAAGAATTAGCGATGTTGGGTTTCTCATTCTTGAGGATCAAACTATTACTTTTAGAAATTTTATCCCCATTATTATCTTCAACAGTAATGGTTGATATCTCTTTTGTTTGAGGATCAATTATCAGTTTTGCTGGCTTATTTTCTTCGAGGTCTTCCCTAACTTCCTCCCTAGTTTCTATAGTAGCTGTTTCTAATAATTCGACTTCATCATTAGCAGAAGAACGACGACGGCGACGTCTGGGTAGTGATTTAGATTCATTAGATTCAGTTGCTTCAATATCTGGAACTGCAACTACAATTTCAGGAGTTGGTGTTAGATCTCCCTCTACCTTTGATAAAGATTTTTGACGAGCTTTTTTAGTTTTGCTGCTTTTCTCTTTTACTTCTTTAATTTCTTTCTTCGCTGATTGTTTTTCTCCTCTAGGAGTTCGCGCCAAACGCTTCTGTTGAATCAGATCTTCATATTCTGTAGAAGATAGTTTGTTTTTAAGAAAGCGACTAATCGTAGAACTGCTTACTTCATAGCGATTTGCCAGAGTTGAAGTAGTTGCTTCAGAGTTACGATATAGCTGAAGAATTTCTTGCTTATCATCTTCGGTTAGTTTTCTGGGACTCATGCTTTCTTAATCCAACTTGTGAAATTTTCGGCTGTTTTGGTTCACCGTATTAATTATAGGGTGTTATGCCAGGGAACATACAGAGCAAAATCCCGTAAGGCGATCGATTAATTCCCCGACCAGCGTTTTAAAGGAATACAATCAATATCTAGGGTATCTAAAGCGCGAGCGACGACAAAATCTACTAAATCGTCAATTGTTTTGGGGTGATGATACCAAGCAGGAATAGCAGGGACTATTTTTACTCCCGCTTCGGCTAAGGCGGTCAGATTTCGCAGATGAATCAGACTAAAGGGCGTTTCCCGAGGAACTACCACCAGGGGTTTTCCTTCTTTGATTTGAACGTCTGCTGATCGCTCTAGAAGATCTGAGCTTAAACCCGTGGCAATTTTAGCTACCGTACTCATGCTACAGGGAATAATGACCATGCCCAAAGTACGAAAAGAGCCACTAGCAATATTATCTCCCACATCCCCCCAACGATGACAGTTGAGTTCACCCCCTTCTATCACCCCAGCTTTTTCTCGCCAAAAAAGTTCTTGAGTGTCTGGCTCAGAAGGCATTTTAATATTTTCTTCCGCTTGCCACACCATATAAGTCGCGCGAGAAGCTACTAGTTCGACGGTATAGTCGGCAGCTAGCAAATATTTCAAGGCGCGCACAGCATAAATTAGTCCAGACGCACCGCTAACGCCGACAATTAAGGGTTTATTCATGTAATAGTTTAATTAAATTATTAAATTAATCCTTCAAATTCTAGTTCTTCGATCGTCTGTAACCCACGAGGATCGCCGACTTTGAGAATAGCACTTCTAGCGTCATCTTTGACCCCAAAGTCTTCATCTTCTACTAAAGATTCAATCAGAGCATCGATCGCCGTGGCGTAAACTACATTGGAAGGTAATTCTCGGCATAACTGCCCTATTGCCCAAGCACAGTTACTTCTCACTGCTGGAGTAACATCTCTTCTCAAACCCTGAATTAGTGGTGGAATTGCGGCAATGATGTCTTCATAGCGTAAGGGAGCTATTTGTGCCAAACCACTAGCTGCCCACAGCCTCACTGCTGAAATATCAGTCTTTAGAGCATGAATTAGGGGTTGAATTGCCCGAGAGTCTTTGCTGTTGCCCAATGCCCAGACTATTCCTTTGCGAACATAGCCATTAAAATCTTCTGCCAATAGTGCGATCAATGGCTCTACCGCCGAATCATCTGTGTTACGCCCCAAGGCATAAGTAGTACTTACTCGAACCAAAGGACAAACATCTTCTAGTAATTTGATTAGTAGTGGTATGGAACGGGAATCTTTTAGTTCGCAAAAAGCCCTTGCCGCCAGCATTCTTTCCGTCGGTGTCTCTGACTTTAGAAGTAATAACATCCTTTCTGGATCTGGAGGAGGGATTTCAGCGATGGATTTTGCCGAATCAATCCGATCTAGAGGACTATTTAGCTCGGCGTCTACTATATTTAGTTCATCATTTTTCATCATCGCTCTGAGTCACTCTTTTGTTATCCGATCCGTAGCAGGTTGTTAAAATCTTACATTTTAAGCTTTTTTTATATTTCTATACTACTATTGGATCGCGGGAATAGTAATTACTAATTACCGATCGCTGGTTATGGAATCATCTTTCTTCTTGGGAAATTGATAAAAAGGCTTCTTTGGCAGCGGATTGTTCTGAGGCTTTTTTAGAACGTCCGTAACCTCGACCTAAAAAACGTTCTTTGAGCCATACTTCAGCCACAAAACGACTGTTGAGGATATTTTCGTCCGCCCTTGCTTTTGATGCTTGAAATGCTTGATTTTCTTTAACTTGATATTCTGGGAGGATTTTACATTTTCTTTGAGTCCATTCTTGTAGAGCATCTTTGTAGTTGAAGCGAGCAGGATCACTAAAAACTTCAGCCGATCTGGTTTTCAAGGTTAGATCGAGCCAAGGACGAATCAAATCCATATTGTGAGTACTCAGATACAAAGCCCCCAATACTGCTTCAAAAGCATCTGCCAACCAAGACTGTCTCCCCGCAGGGTTTCCTGTGGCATTGCTACCAATCAATAAATAAGGCTCAAGACCGTAATATTCTGCCAATTCCGCCAAAACGCGATCGCTTACCAAAATAGAACGAACGGCTGCAAATTCTCCCACAGGCTCTTGGGGATAGATTTCTAGCAGTAATTCAGCGGAGATTAATCTGACCACCGAATCCCCCACAAATTCTAACTGTTCGTAGTTTTCCACACGAGAAATACTAGGATGAGTCAAAGCCAAATCTAACAATGACCATTCAACAGGTGCAGTAGGAGGTAGACCTAACTTTTGAATAAACTTTTCTAGTTGTTTTTTTCTTCTGGGGTCTTCAAACATTTAGGTCGGCAAGAAATGAAATGGAAAGAGTTAGAACGTAAGCCGGATTCTGTTCCCAACCTTAGTAGTGCCGTAACACAATCTTCGGTTGAGGGTAGTTATCTATCTAGGATGTTTGTTACCAAACACCTCATGCAGTACTCCTAAATCGGGATTGGAAAAAGACCAACCATAATCCCTCCGACCTTGCTCCCTACTGGGGTTTACCGAGCCAGTATCTCTCGATACTGCTGGTGCGCTCTTACCGACACCTTTGCACCCTTACCAACCAATTAATTAATATTAACTGAGTTGGCGGTATTTTTCTGTGGCACTCTCCTCGCGATCGCTCGCACTGGGAATTATCCAGCAAGTATGGTCTTTCGGGAGTCCGGACTTTCCTCAAACCTGCCTCTAAGGACAAATTTGCAACTACCTCGCTAACTCTCTCATTTATCTAGTTTATTATTGATTGATATAGAACTTCAAATTATTTTTAATGTATATACTTGGGAAATGTAACTATGACTAAAGATTCAGATATCACCCCGTATTCCGATAGAGTTAGTTCTTCTTCTGCCGCACCTGCTTCTAAATCGGCACGAATGCGTAAAGTGGGAAATGCTCTTAAATGGGCTGGTTTGGCAGGATTTTGGGCGCAGTTGGTGTTGGGAGTTGTATCGACAGTGACTCTGGCTTTGGCAATTGTCAATCAAACAGAAAGAAGTAGTGCTGGGATTGGATTTAGTTTATTCTGTGCTGTATGTGGCTTAATTTGTTTAGTGGTGGGAATCTGCATTAACTTTAGATATGGCAAAATGGCAGATAAATTTGCTCGACCTAATTCTGTTCCACCGAAAAAGTCAACCACGATTAAAATGGTTCAGATTGCAATCGTCACCAGTATTATTGGTACGATTGTTACTATTTTGAGTGGAGAAACCATTACAGGGATCGTTCTTTCTAAGACCTTAGCTTTCGACCCTGCCAAGGTTTTTGGCAGCAAGAATAACACTGAGTTTGTTAATTCTTTAGACGTATTCATTATTCAAGCCTGCTTTAGCATTATCTTTGCCCATTGTGTTGGATTAGTAAGTTCTCTCTGGATTTATAGTCAAATTGATAAGTAACATTCTCATTCTTTGTTCCTGATTCCTCGTTCCTGAAACTAAATGCAACGTACTCGTCTTAATACTTTAGTAGAAATTACAGGCGATCGCCTTGAGTTATTATTTAGTAATCCCTGGCGACGTATTTCCCTCAGTTTGATTAGTATTCTCTTAGGATTTTTTATGGGTTCGGCATTGGTGACTACCGCAGGACAAGCTGCTATTTGGGATATGCCCGTTGCCGCATTGGTATTTACTTTTACGGAATTAATTAGCAGGTTCGTCTATGGTCGTCGTAACCGATCGCAAGATAATTTAAAACCAAAAAGACGATCGCTTTATCTTGATATTTTGAATTTATTTAAAGTTGGCTTAATTTATAGTTTATTTTTGGAAGCTTTCAAATTAGGCTCATAAACAATGGACAATGGACAATCAATCTAGCGATCGCAAAATTAAAGATTTAATTGACAAGGGTAATAGATCGAAGTTTTTTGACGATTTATTGGCTGAAGTGACAGCGGAGTGTCGCAATCTGGGATTTAAGGACGAAGATGCTACGATTGCTAAATTTAACCAGCTATGGCTACCTATCTCATTAGATTTGGCTATAGCTAGGAATGAGTTGAATCGAACTTTTATTCAAGGAATTTTGGGCGGTCAAGGTACGGGAAAAAGTACTCTTTGTTTGATTCTGAAGCTGATTCTCAATTATTTGGGGTTTTCGGTGGCAAATCTTTCGATTGATGATTTGTATTTGACCCATCAAGAGAGGCAAGAATTGAGGCAACAAGACCCTCGTTTGATATGGCGAGGACCTCCTGGTACTCATGATGTTAACTTGGGTTTGCAGGTCATCGAACAGTGTTTGCAGGAAGATTGCGACCTAGAGATCTTAATGCCTCGTTTTGATAAATCGGCGTACAATGGTTCGGGCGATCGCACCACTGCGGAAGCTATTGCTAAACCAGATATTTTGTTGTTTGAAGGTTGGTTTGTGGGAGTACGACCAATTAGTGAAGATTGTTTTGATAATTGTCCTAGTCCTCTTCTTACTTTAGAAGATATTCAGTTTGCCAAAGATAATAATAAACTGCTTAAAACTTATCTGCCTTTGTGGGATAAATTGGACAGATTAATTGTCTTATATCCCCAAGATTATCGCCTGTCTCAGCAATGGCGCAAAGATGCAGAAAGAAAAATGATGGCATCGGGTAAAACAGGAATGAGTGACGAGGAAATCGATCGCTTTGTAGAATATTTTTGGAAGTCTCTTCATCCAGAGTTATTTATTAAACCTTTAAGAGAAACTGCCGATCTAGTGGTGGAAATTAAAAGCGATCGCTCTTTGGGTAGCATTTATCGAAATCATTAATTTATAACAGATATGAATGTTTTATTTGCGCCAATTATTCTCGTTGAAAAGCGATCGCTACCTGGTAATAAGCGATCGCAATTTTAATTCTTCCCATAAGAAACAAACAAAAACCCCTTCAGTTCGACTCAATTTCCTAAAAATAGATCGTATAGAAATTTTTAATAATTGGTTACAGTACCGTGATATGATCTCTGGGGACTGCGACTCAGAAGCATTACTGCAAGGTTCGCAGTAACGTTAAGTAGTATCTTGGTAAAAAAAGTTACTGAGGTAAATTGCATAATCCATATTGGACAAATGCCTACTTAAATCTATCTACAGAAACGTAGATAGAGTCTAGTTGCAGTAACCAAAATCAAGAATGGGTCAGCATTCGAGTAACGTAACTTTGTCTAATCAATCTCCCGAACCAGTACTAGTCCGAGAAGAGCAAATTGCCTCCCCTGATTCTAATTCTTTAGAGTCTCATGACCCAATGGCAGATTTTTATCAGCTACAGCGATCGTTGTTGTTGACTACCCTGGCATTGACGGGAATATTTACTTTCCCCGTGTGGTATTTTTTCTCTCCTAATACTGCTTTCAACTACTTAGTTGGTGCAATTACAGGACTCGTATACTTGAAAATGTTAGCCAAAGACGTTGAACGCCTAGGTCAACAACGTCTCGGTGCTAAAGGATTGGGCATTTTTGTCATCCTGATATTAGTTGCCAGTAAATGGCAGCAATTGCACATTCTTCCTGTCTTTCTTGGATTTCTAACTTATAAACCAGCGATCGTGATCTACACTGTCAAATCAATCTTTTGGTCGGCAGAAAAATCAGAAAATGACGCTTAAAATTTAAGAGATTTTTAAAGAAACTACAAGAACAGTTTTAATTTAATGTTTTGTTCAATCTAGGCATATGGAAATTCTAGGTGCTTTGACTTTTCTAAATACTTATACCCTGGCAGAATTAGAAGTTGGCGAACATTTTCTTTGGAAAATCGGCAATTTCACAGTTCACGGACAGGTTTTTCTCAACTCTTGGATAGTAATAGGTCTTTTAGTAATAGCTTCTTTAGCTGCCACTAGAAATCTTCAAAAAATTCCTAGTGGTATCCAAAATTTTATGGAGTTTGTCCTAGAATTTATCCGAGATTTAGTGAGAAATCAGATCGGAGAAAAAGAATATCGCGACTGGGTGCCTTTCATCGGCACTTTGTTTTTGTTCATTTTTGTGTCAAATTGGTCAGGTGCTTTGGTGCCGTGGAAACTTATTGAGTTGCCTTCTGGCGAACTAGCTGCTCCGACCAATGACATCAATACAACGGTGGCTCTAGCATTGCTTACTTCCTTAGCATATTTTTATGCTGGGTTGAAGAAAAAAGGATTAAGTTACTTCAAGCATTATATTGAACCAACTCCCGTCCTTCTTCCGATCGCAATATTAGAAGACTTCACCAAACCTCTTTCTCTAAGTTTCCGTCTCTTTGGTAATATTCTTGCTGACGAACTAGTAGTTGCTGTATTAGTACTCTTAGTTCCGTTATTTATACCATTACCAGTTATGGCACTAGGTTTATTTACTAGTGCAATTCAAGCTTTAGTATTTGCCACCCTTGCGGGAGCATATATACACGAGGCTTTAGAAGATCACCACGATTAAGAGGTTGATTTAGAAGTTAGACTACTTCTAGAATCTGTTTAAACGTTGAAGCATATTACTTGTATAGCTTCACTTCATTTTTAAGTTCTTTCAGTAAATTTAAAGTAGGTAAAAATTCATGGATATTCAAGCTGCTTCCGTTATCGCTGCTGCATTAGCTATTGGTTTGGCTGCAATTGGTCCTGGTATTGGACAAGGTAATGCTTCTGGTCAAGCAGTTGCTGGTATTGCTCGTCAGCCTGAAGCTGAAGGTAAAATTCGCGGTACTCTTCTATTAACTTTGGCATTTATGGAATCTTTGACCATCTACGGTCTAGTAGTTGCTTTGGTACTATTGTTTGCCAACCCCTTCGTATAAATTTTTCAATCTATAGAGGTGTTAACTGGCATCTCTATAGATTTGATTGTTCAATCCAATTTGACCTATAAAAAATGTTTGATTTTGATGCGACTTTGCCTTTGATGGCAGTACAGTTTTTGCTGTTGACAGCACTGTTAAACGCAGTATTTTATAAGCCATTAATGAAGGTGCTGGATGAACGAGAAGATTTTCTTCGTAGTGGCGATACTGGTTCTAAGGATAAATTAGCCAAGGCAGAAAGCATAGTCAAAGAATATGAGAAACAAATAGCCGAAGCACGTCGGGAATCTCAAAATTCGATCCAAAAAGCTCAAGCAGAAGCCAAGGAAATTACTGCAACCAATATAGCAGCAGCCCAACAAGAGGTTCAATCTCAAAGAGAAGCAGCAACTCAAGAAATAGAGCAGCAGAAAGCAACAGCTTTTGCCACTTTAGAGCAGCAAGTAGATTCTCTTTCTCGTCAAATCTTAGAAAAAATACTCGACCCAGAATTAATTAAATAAAACTGATTAAAAGCGGTCATAAAATGAAAAAAATAACAAAACTTAAGATCTGGGTATGATAGAGACTTTATTATTTCTAGCAGCAGCGCACTCAGAGGTTGAAAGTGGTTTTGGTTTAAATTTAAACATATTTGAAACTAACCTAATTAACCTTACACTTCTAGTAGGAATATTAGTTTACTTTGGTAAACCAGTCCTCACGAATGTTTTGAGCGAAAGACGTTCAAAAATTGCCGAGCAAATTAAAGCAGTCGAGCAGAAGCAAAAGCAAGCTGAAGTTACCCTAGCAAAAGAACAGAAAAAGTTAGAAGAAGCTCAGGCGATAGCAGCACAAATTCGCTCTGATGCAACTACTAACGCTCAAAAAGCAAGAGAAACCATCTTAGCTCAAGGGGAAAAAGAAGTTCAACGCCTGAAGGAAATGGCAGGTAAAGACCTTAGTTCCGAGCAAGAAAAAGCGATCGCTCAATTAAGAGAGCGTGTTGTAGCTTTATCCCTAGAGAAAGCAAGTTCCCAGATTGGAACTCTACTCAACGACGAAGCACAACGCAAACTGATTGACAATAGCATCGCTAAATTAGGAGGTCAATAATTATGAGTGGAACTTTAGTCAGCAGTCAGATTGGCGAACCATATGCTCAGGCATTAATGTCCTTGGCACAGCAAAACGACTTAACTAATCAGTTTGGCGATGCTTTTCGTTCTCTAAGCTCTCTTTTAACAGAATCACAGGAGTTTAAAGACTTTGTTCTCAATCCTGTGATCAAAGGAGAAGATAAAAAAGCGGTCTTAAAGCAAGTAATGGGTAACGACGCAAATCCTTACTTAATTAACTTTATGATGCTATTGGTTGACAAAAGACGGATTGTCTTTCTTGAGTCAATTGTAGAGCAGTATCTTAACTTGCTGCGCAAGCTCAATAAAACCGTTTTGGCAGAAGTTACTTCGGCAACAGAATTAAACGAAGAACAAAGAAATGGCTTGGTTGAGAAAGTAAAAGGGATCTCCAACGCCCGTGATGTAGAGCTGAGATCTACTGTTGATCCCAGTTTAATTGGCGGGGTAATTATCAAAGTAGGCTCTAAAGTAATTGATGCTAGTCTTCGCGGACAACTACGTCGCATTAGTATTAGCCTCAACCAATAGTCGACCAAGCATAATTTCGATAACAATTGTAAAGTAAATCAAGAATAATTAATCATTAAGAAGCTATGGTTAGCATCAGACCGGACGAAATTAGCAACATTATTCGCCAGCAGATCGAATCTTACGAGCAAGATGTTCAAGTATCCAATGTTGGTACTGTTCTCCAAGTAGGAGATGGCATCGCGCGTATCTATGGCTTAGAACAAGCAATGGCAGGGGAACTTCTAGAATTTGAAGACGGTACAGTTGGGATCGCTCTTAATCTAGAAGAAGATAACGTCGGTGCTGTACTTATGGGTAACGGTTTCGGTATCCAAGAAGGCAGTACGGTAAAAGCAAGTGGTAAAATCGCCTCTATTCCTGTAGGAGACGCTCTAGCAGGTAGAGTGGTTGACTCCTTGGCTCAACCTTTAGATGGTAAAGGCGATATAGCTACTTCTGAGACTCGCCTGATCGAGTCTATGGCACCAGGGATTATCGAACGTAAATCCGTACACGAACCCATGCAAACAGGAATCACTGCGATTGATGCGATGATTCCCGTAGGTCGCGGTCAACGGGAGTTGATTATTGGAGACAGACAAACTGGTAAAACAGCCGTAGCAGTAGATACGATCATTAACCAGCAGGGTGAAGATGTAATCTGCGTCTATGTTGCAGTAGGACAAAAAGCTTCGACCGTAGCTCAAGTAGTTACCACCTTGGAAGAAAAAGGTGCAATGGACTACACAGTCGTAGTAGCAGCTAATGCTAACGATCCTGCCACACTACAGTATCTCGCTCCTTATACTGGTGCTGCGATCGCTGAATACTTCATGTACAAAGGCAAAGCAACTTTGATTGTATATGATGATTTGACCAAACAAGCTCAGGCTTACCGTCAAATGTCCTTGCTACTACGTCGTCCACCAGGACGCGAAGCATACCCTGGAGATGTATTCTATCTACACTCTCGTCTACTAGAGCGGGCAGCAAAACTAAGTGACGAATTAGGTGCGGGCAGTATGACTGCTCTACCTATTATTGAAACTCAAGCCGGTGACGTATCCGCTTATATTCCTACCAACGTAATTTCGATTACTGACGGTCAAATTTTCCTATCTTCTGACTTGTTTAATGCTGGTTTCCGTCCTGCAATCAACGCTGGGGTATCCGTATCTCGTGTAGGTTCTGCGGCTCAAACCAAAGCAATGAAACAGGTAGCAGGTAAACTTAAGCTAGAATTGGCTCAATTTGCCGAACTAGAAGCATTTGCTCAGTTTGCGTCTGACTTGGATGCAGCTACTCAAAATCAGCTAGCAAGGGGTCAACGTTTGCGTCAGATCCTCAAGCAACCCCAGAACTCTCCTCTATCCGTAGCAGAGCAGGTTGCAGTAGTATATGCTGGTCTAAACGGTTACTTGGATGAAGTACCTGTAGATAAAGCTAGTGAATTTGCCCAAGGATTACAAGACTACTTAGGTAGCAGCAAAGCCAAATATGGTGAAATCATTGCTTCTGAGAAAAAACTAACTGATGAAGCAGAGAATCTCTTGAAAGAAGGGATTAACGAATACAAACAATCCTTCATGGCAACAGCGTAACTATAAAGGGAAAAGGGGAAAGGTTAAAGGGAAAGGTTGAGTAAGTTTCTTATCCCTTTCCTCTACTCTTTATCCTTCATCCTTTATCCTTCATCCTTTAAGATTATGGCTAATTTAAAAGCGATTCGCGATCGCATCGCGTCGGTAAAAAATACTAAAAAAATCACTGAAGCAATGCGCTTGGTGGCTGCAGCTAAAGTTCGTCGCGCACAAGAGCAAGTAAACTCTACTCGTCCTTTTGCAGATAGTTTGGCGCAGGTTCTTTATAACATTCAAGGCAAACTTCAGTTTGAAGATGTCGATCTACCTTTATTTCAACAAAGAGAAGTTAAAAAAGTAGCTTTGGTAGTCGTTAGTGGCGATCGCGGTTTGTGCGGTGGCTACAACGCTAATGTCATTCGTCGTGCTGAAATTAGAGCCAAAGAATTAACGGCACAAGGTATTGAATATACCTATGTCATAGTTGGTAAAAAAGCAGTTCAGTACTTTACCAACGAACTACGCAACGCTCCTACAGAAAAGACTTTTACTGGTTTAGAACAAATTCCTACTGCGCCTGAAGCCGCCGAAATTGGCGATGAGCTATTATCTCTTTTCTTGGCTGATGAAGTAGACAAAGTAGAACTTATTTACACTAAGTTTGTTTCTCTTATTGCTTCTAAACCCGTGATTCAGACTTTGATGCCTTTGACCACTCAGGGATTGGCAGTCAAAGATGATGAGATCTTTCGTTTAACTACTAAAGGGGGTCAATTTGGTGTAGAAAGAGATAGTGTAACCTCAAAAGTAGAAGAATATCCCAAAGATACAATCTTTGAACAAGATCCCGTACAAATCTTGGATGCTTTACTACCTTTGTATCTCAATAACCAAATTTTGCGCTCTTTACAAGAAGCAGCAGCTAGTGAACTTGCAGCACGGATGACTGCAATGAACAATGCTAGTGAAAATGCGAGCGAGTTAATGGGTAATTTAACTATGTCTTATAACAAAGCAAGACAAGCAGCAATTACTCAAGAACTTTCTGAGGTAGTTGCAGGTGCTAACGCTCTGTAATATAACTGTTGGCTTCGATTAATTGAAATTGATTATTTTAAACGTCTGGAACTTTTTTAGACGTTTTTTTTGTTTATGGGAGGTAAAACTGTCTATTCAGGAGATGAAGAGAACTTTGTAGACATCAAAATCTACCTGAATTTAGTATCTATGAAGTTACGAAAAAATGAGACGGAGTATTGTAAAAAAAGGATTGTGTTATCTCTATGATGAATTGTTCGATCGCCAGCTATAGAAATTATAATCGCGGACGAGAGTCACTACAAAAATCTCTAGTGGCTTGCTCGGATGTTGCTATTTCTTCTAACTTTGCTAATTGGCGATTGTTAATTTTTAACTCTGTCATTACTTTGATTTTATCCAGAGCCTCAGATTTGTCATCCATTTGGTGGAGATATCCGCATACTAGCTGAGTAAAATCATTATCTGGCATTCCTACTTCAGAAGCACGAGAAATAGCAGTACCTTGACAAAGAATTGTTAGTGTAACAGTAGACAAACACAATATTTTTTTCATAGTCGATAGTTTAGATATTTGGCTAATACTTTTATTCGGATTTTTTTTACAAAATGTGAGAAAAATAAAACTTTGAAAAAGTGTTGTGATTGAAAACAGCACTTTTTCAATTCTTTTTCAATTAAATATATTTAGTCAGGATTATAGATAGTAGTTACCATCACTAAAGCTGCTCCTTGTAGGACAAGATCGTCTCCTGTAGAGATAGTTCCAGTAACAGAAGTGTCTCCTTGATTAACGTAATCAGAAACATCAAAAGTATCAAAATCTACGCCATAAATGTTACTAGCTTGACTAGTATTAATTGAAGAATTAAATTGATTCTCTAATGGATTATAAGTATCGCTTAAGGTATTCCCATTAAAAGCAAAAGACTCATTGACACCGCTCAAAGAAGAATCTCCTTCCCAAAGCAGCATAGAAAACTTAGCGATAGGATCTGTTGCAACTTGGATTCCATTTAAAGTATAGTCAATAGTTTGATTGCGAGAAGATTTTAAGCCTTCATAAAGTTTAATGGTATTTATTTTATTGTTTTCAAGAGTTGGATCTTCATAAATAACTACTAAAGACCATCCAGACAAGACTCCTTGAAAGTCGCAATAGTAGGAATAGTTGTTAGTGTTGTCTACTGCTAAATCACTAAATTGATAACTACCATTACCTTTTTGGGCAATTATGTTCGTGACATCTTTTACTCCTTGAAAATGATAATATTCATCATCTCCGTAATTAGGGTCTGAAACAAATATTGACGAAGTATAAGTTTTATCGGCAGTTAATGATGTTCCATCAAACGTAATTTGACTATCAATATTTTCCCCTGAACCAGCCCAATAAAGATAAGCTTTCTGAACAGTTGCACCGCTAGGAAGATGGGAGAGAGAAGCAGTAGAACTACTATTTAAACTACAGGCATTAATATCATCGGGATTGCTTCTGAGAGTACCGCCTGTAACTGTATAATTAATTTTTCCAGTAAAATTTTTTGTCCCCGTCAAGCTATCAGCCATTGCCTTAGGTGGAATCAGACAATAACCTAGAGAAAATAATATTAAGCTACTGATTTTCAGTAAATTTTTATTTGAGGATTGGAAGTAAACAAGTAAATTAAACATCATTGTATTTATATGTAAATTTGAATCAATTAAGAGTTTCAATATCATTAATAAATAATGAAAAAATACTATCTATATAATTATCAAAAGAGTATTGAAGCTATATAGTATATTACTTCCTGTTCTATGGAAATGACTACGGTATTTCTTGGGAATTACATTTTAAGAATATTTAAAGATCGAAGTGCTTTTATAAAGATAATGTAATTTAAAACCTCAGAAACCAAGTAATCGTACTTTGCAATTCACTACACCTAGTAACGGTAAATACTGAGAGTAAAAGATTTGAGCAATAATTTCCTAGAGTTATAATCATGTGAAACTTGATCGACAGCCTTAGGATAAATTGCTCATTTTTTCTAAATCCAGTACCTGGGCTAATTGCTGTTCATCCATCAGATTTTCTTCCAAGACGATCGCTCTAATAGATTTACCCGTCTCTAACGACTTTTTCGCTACATCCGCAGCCTTGAGATAGCCAATGTGAGTATTCAAAGCTGTTACCAAAGCCAAACTACTTTCAGCATAAGACAAACAGCGATCGCGACGAGCGGTAATTCCTGCCAAACAACGCTTACTCAAGCTATCGATAGTGTTACCCAAAATCTCGATACTATGAATTAAATCGTAGGCAATTAAAGGCATCATTACGTTTAATTCCAATTGTCCTGCTTGGGCGGCAAAAGCGATCGCCGTATCGTAACCTATGACTTGAAAACAGACCATTGAAGTCATTTCTGCCATTACAGGGTTGTATTTCCCTGGCATAATCGAGGATCCTGGCTGCACTGCGGGTAGTTGTATTTCTTTGAATCCCGTTTGAGGTCCAGAATCCATTAATCTTAAATCGTGGGAAATTTTGATCAAATCTTGAACTAGATTGCGTAAGCTTCCAGATACATTGACAAATGGACTCATACTCTGCATTGCTGCCATTAAGTGTGGTGC
This sequence comes from Waterburya agarophytonicola KI4, assembly GCF_020640915.1. GTDB lineage: Bacteria > Cyanobacteriota > Cyanobacteriia > Cyanobacteriales > Xenococcaceae > Waterburya > Waterburya agarophytonicola. The sequence continues at coordinate 74,373 of NZ_JADWDC010000010.1, forward strand.
TGGTTGTAAAGGCTTATTAATAAACTCCCCCAATAATTCCGCAGCGCGATCGCGATATTGGGGATGGGTATTTAATCCCGTCCCCGTGGCACTTCCTCCCAAACCCAATTGATAAAGATCTGTAGCTGCATTGGTAATTCTTTGCTTGTGATCTTTTAATATTTGCGCCCAAGCTTTAAATCCCTCACCGAGACGCACGGGGACGGCATCCTGCATATGAGTGCGCCCCGACTTAACAATGTCTTGAAATTCTTCTGCTTTAGTAGTGGTAGCAGCGATCGCACTATCGAGAGCGGGATATAAGATTTTGTCTAAAGCTAATAATGCCCCCACTCTAATCGCCGTGGGAATGACATCATTAGTAGACTGACCGTAATTTACGTGGTCATTGGGACTGACTCGCTGATAATTGCCTTTTTCATCCCCCAGAATTTCTAATGCCCGATTTGCCAAGACTTCATTAACATTCATATGATGAGATGTTCCCGCACCAGCTTGATAGACATCTACCACAAACTGATCTCGCAGCTTACCCCCTAATATCTCATCCGCAGCTTGGACAATTACTTGACTAATTTGGGGATCGATACAGCCCAATTCTCCGTTAGCGATCGCTGTAGCTTTTTTAATTAAAACACAAGCATCAACATAAGTTGCCAGAGGCTTGATACCACTGATCGGAAAATTTTCTGTAGCTCTTAAGGTCTGAATGCCATAATATACATCGCTGGGAATTTCTTTTGACCCCATCGAATCTTTTTCGGTACGATAATTATTTGTCATCTCAAGTTTTCTACAGATATTTTCCCCAAAACTTAAGATACACCAATATGGCTGATTGTAAAAACAACTCAATATTGACAAACATCTTCCATAATTTCAATTTGAGAAATAGTTTCAGGTTGTTCTTTTAGACACAATTCTGATAATTCTTCGCTTAATTCTGATAATTCTTGACCGACTTGGACAATTTCTTGACTTACTTCTTCAATAGAGTTGCCATCTAATTCTTCTGTAATATCATTCAATCCTTCTGGAGAGATGTCCAAGCACTTTCCCTCAACGCGCAGATAGGTTTCATAGGGACAACCATTTTCCATAGTTGCAGCATAATTTGCAAATAAAGGTACGCACAATGCAACCAACGGTAAGGTAATTCTAATATTATTACTTTTTTCTTGACTAAGCATATCATCAACCTCGGTCTAACACCTTGCTCTGTAGTTGCCTACTCTTATAACTGTGATTGATAATGGCTTATTTTGCTTTAATTTAGATCGCAAATAATTGTGATCCAAAAAAAAATGCCTCGATGGAGACATCTAAATATAGATACTTAAATAAATAAATGAAGATTGAGTATCTAATTTATATTTATTACTGACTGTATTGCTCAATATCAATTTTAACTGGTTCGATCCCCCAGATTTGCTCGCAGTATTCTTTAATAGTGCGATCGCTGGAGAATTTACCCATACGTGCGGAATTGAGAATAGACATTTTTGTCCACTTGTCCTTATCTTTGTAAGTTTCAGACACCCGATCTTGACAGTCAATATATGCTTGATAGTCAGCCAACAGCATATAGGGATCGTCATAAAGCAAAGAGTCAACAATAGGCTTAAAGAGCTTAGTATCGCCGTAGCTGAAGTAGCCTTTAGCAATACGATTAATCACCGCTTCTAGTTCTTCATTGCTATCGTAATAAGACATAGGATCGTAACCTTCTGCCTTCATCGCGTAAACTTCTTCGGCGGTTAAACCAAATAAGAAGAAATTCTCCGCACCAGCTTCTTCGCGGATTTCAATATTTGCTCCGTCTAAAGTACCGATGGTTAATGCACCATTCATGGCAAACTTCATGTTACCAGTACCAGAAGCTTCTTTCCCTGCGGTAGAAATTTGCTCGGACAAGTCCGCAGCAGGATAAATTTTCTGCCCCAAGGAAACGTTAAAGTTAGGCAAGAAAACTACTTTTAAACGCCCTCTGACATCGGGATCTTTATTGACGACTTCTCCTACTGCATTGGCAAATTTGATAATTAGTTTTGCCATAAAGTACCCTGGTGCAGCCTTACCACCAAAGATAAAGGTACGGGGTACAATATCGATGTTGGGGTTAGCTTTGATGCGATTGTAGAGGGTAATGATATGCAACACCATCAAATGCTGGCGTTTGTATTCATGAATCCGTTTAACTAGCACGTCAAAGATCGAATCGACATTGACATCAATATTTTTGAGCTTTTTGATCTGTGCTGCCAGAGTTATTTTATTTTTGCGTTTAATATCGCGCCATTCTTGGCAAAAATCTGCATCATCAACAAATTTTTCTAATACCCGCATTTCATCGAGGTTTTTCAACCAGCTATCGCTTTGGGTCTTTTCCGTCACCAATTTAGCCAGTCTGGGGTTACTGAGCAATACCCAGCGACGAGGTGTTACCCCATTAGTTTTGTTGAAGAATTTTTCTGGCCAAAGTTTAGCAAAACCTTGGAGGGTATATTTTTGCAAGAGTTCGGTGTGTAATGCTGCCACGCCATTAATCGCATGAGAGCCAACACAGGCTAAGTTTGCCATGCGGACTTTTTTGTCTGCGCCTTCTTCAATGATGGAAAGCTCGGAAGCTAATTCTTCATCATCGGGAAACCAAGTGCGAATATCTTCTAAGAAGCGATGATTGATTTCGTAGATAATTTCGATGTGTCGCGGAAGCATGCGACTAAACAAACTAACAGACCATCTCTCTAATGCTTCTGGTAGTAAGGTGTGGTTGGTATATGCCAAGGTTTTTTGGGTAATATCCCAAGCTTGATCCCAGTCAATATCATGTTCGTCTACAAACAACCGCATTAACTCGGCTACTGCTACGGCTGGATGAGTATCATTAAGCTGAATTGCTGCTCGATCGTGGAAATTTGTCAAGTCGGGATGAATATGGAGGTGAATGTGAATCAAGTCCTGTAGAGAAGCAGAGACAAAGAAGTATTGCTGCGCTAGACGTAATTCTTTACCCTGGGGCGTATTATCGTTGGGATAGAGTACTTTAGAGATCGTTTCCGAACTCATTTTTTCCCCTACGGCACGGTCGTAATTACCTGCGTTAAATGCCTCAAAGTTAAATTCTTCACTGGCTTCTGCTTTCCACAAACGCAAGGAGTTTACGGTGTTAGTACGATATCCTGGTACTGGCGTATCGTAAGGAACGGCTTTAACCTTGCGATCGCAAATCCACGAAACGCGGTTATGTCCTTTTTCATCGCGATAAGCTTCGGTATGTCCGCCTAATTTAATTTCTACAGCATCTTCAGGACGAGCAATTTCCCAAGGATTTTTGAACATCAACCAATTATCGGGGATTTCCGCTTGCCAACCATCTCTTAATGCCTGATGGAAGATACCAAATTCGTAGCGAATACCGTAACCAATAGCGGGCATTTCCAAGTTAGCCAAGGAATCCAGAAAACAGGCTGCAAGTCTGCCCAAACCACCATTACCCAAACCAGGATCGGGTTCTTGCTCGATCAGGTCTTCAATTTCTAGACCCGACTCGTTGACCACCTGACGCATTTTCTCGTAGATACCCAGAGAAATCAGGTTATTTTCTAGGTGACGACCCATCAAAAACTCGGCAGAAAGATAAGAAACTACTTTGACGTTTTCTTCGTAGTAGGTGCGTCCTGTTTTAATAAAACGATGTAATAGGCGATCGCGTACTGTAAAAGCTAGTGCTTGATAATAATCATGAAGGGTAGCATTAGATTCATCTTTCCCCTGGACATAAAACAGGTTATCGGAAAAGGCTCGTTTGAGTGTTTCTACACTCATGCCCGTGCGATCGTCTTCTACTTTGATATTTTGTGCCAAATTACTATTGCTGAGGGGTTGACTAAGCTGTTGAGAAGTTTTAGTGTCCATGTGTCCTTCTAAAGATTATCGTGGTTGTCTGGATAATTGCTTAAATTATAAATAAGACAATTTTAAGAGCAAGAATCGCAACTGGCAGATGCTGTCTAAAATCTAATTTCAAATAACTCGCCTTTATATTGCCATGTCAACTTTAAACTGACTGTTTATAGATTACTCTCGATTGAGAGATCGAGGCTTGAGATTTCCCAAGCCTTAATCTTTGGTTTATAAATTAACTCAAGAAATTAGTTAACTTTTGGGGCCTAAACCGATTGTGCCTGCATATACAGCGCGATCGCCTAATTCTTCTTCTATTCTTAACAGGCGGTTGTATTTTGCAACTCTTTCACTACGACAAAGAGAACCAGTTTTGATTTGTCCCGCCCGAGTCGCCACGGCTAAATCGGCAATGGTAGTATCTTCAGTTTCTCCCGATCTGTGACTGATTACGGAACGATAACCGCTACGAGTAGCCAGTTCGATAGTTTCGAGAGTTTCAGTGAGAGTCCCAATTTGATTTAATTTGATCAAAATAGAATTTGCTACCCCCAATTCAATTCCTTTTTGCAGTCTAGTTTTGTTGGTGACAAACAAGTCATCCCCTACAAGCTGAATTTTCGATCCCAGCTTTTCCGTTAGAGTTTTCCAGCTATCCCAATCATCTTCATGCAAAGCATCTTCAATGGAAACAATGGGATATTTTTCGACTAACTCCCCTAAGTAAGTAATAAACTCTTCTGGAGAATGAGCTTCACCATCGTAAGTATATTTGCCATCGGCATAGAACTCACTAGCAGCCACATCCATCGCCAAAGCAACTTCTGACCCAGGCTTATATCCTGCTTTTTTGATCGCCATAATCAACAAGTCTAATGCTTCTTGGTTCGATCCCAAGTTAGGAGCATATCCCCCTTCATCACCTACGCCTCCAAGCAGACCTTTTTCCCCTAAAACCTTACTCAAGGTCGCAAATACTTCCGCACCCCAACGCAAAGCTTCTTTAAAGGAATCTGCTCCCACAGGCATAATCATAAACTCTTGGAAATCCACGTTATTCTCCGCATGAGAACCACCATTGATCACGTTCATCATGGGTACGGGGAGGATATTAGATAAAGGCCCACCAAGATAGCGATAGAGGGGCAATTCCACCTCTTCCGCAGCAGCTTTGGCAGTGGCTAAGGATACGGCTAGGATAGCGTTTGCACCTAAGTTTTTCTTGTTGGGAGAACCATCTCGTTCGATCATAATGCGATCGATGGTTTCTTGTTCTAAAGCATCTTCGTTTAACAAAGCAGGGGCGATTTTTTCTTTGACGTTGCGGACTGCGGTTAAAACCCCTTTGCCACCATAACGGTTTTTGTCACCGTCTCTTAACTCATGAGCTTCAAAACTCCCTGTAGATGCACCACTAGGGACTTGCGCTAATCCTACCACTCCAGTCTCCAAACGCACTTCTGCTTCGATGGTAGGACGACCACGAGAATCTAGAATTTCTCTAGCTGCGATCGCTTCAATGACTGCTTCTGATTGGTTTAGCATCAATTCTCCTTTGTAATTTTTTTATATCGTTCCAGACGTAAGCGAAAATAAATATATCTCTTTTTGTGACAGTAAAGTGTATAAACTAGAGTATTTTACTATTTTGGGCTGTTAGCTATGAGCTTTTAAAATTCTTGACGGCGGGCAAATTTCTCTTGAAACAAGCAACAAAAAAATTATTTGCCCACCCGACCAATTCTTATTTATTTATGCAGTAACCAACATTTCTGTTTCTTTGCTAGCCATTGACAAAATTAGGTCGATCGCGCGATTGGAATAGCCCCATTCGTTGTCATACCAAGCAACAACCTTAAAGAAGTTACTATTTAATTCCATACCAGCACCAGCATCAAAGATACTAGAGTGCGAATCCCCAGTAAAATCCGTAGAGACTACGGGATCGTTGGTATAACCTAAAACTCCTTTCATTTCTCCTAATGAAGCTTCTGCCATAGCGTAGCAAATGTCTTCGTAAGTGGTTGCTTTCTCAGTACGGAAGGTGAGATCGACCACTGATACATCGGGAGTAGGTACGCGCATCGCCATCCCTGTCAGTTTTCCTGCTAGTTCGGGCAAAACCAAGGTAACAGCTTTTGCTGCCCCTGTAGAAGCGGGAATGATGTTTTGGGCTGCACTACGTCCAGAGCGCAAATCTTTTTTGTTAAACCCATCTACGGTAGGTTGGGTAGCAGTCATGGCGTGGATGGTAGTCATCAAACCTTCTGCTAGCCCAAAGTTATCGTTAATTACTTTGGCAATGGGTGCGAGACAATTGGTGGTACAGCTTGCATTGGAGACGATCGCATCCTCGCGGGGATCGAAACTATCGTGATTGACCCCAACTAATAAAGTTTTTACTTTATCGGGGTCTTTGGTAGGTGCGGAAATAACTACTCTACGAGCCCCTGCGGTGATATGTTTGGATGCGCCTTCATGGGTGGTAAATAAGCCCGTACATTCAACTATATAATCGACATTATATTCTTTCCAAGGCAATTCTTCGGGATTTCTGATGGATAGACAGGGAATATGGCGATCGTTGACTACAATGCCGTTTTCTGTCGCTTCCACAGTGCCGTTAAAACGTCCGTGAGTCGAATCATATTTGAGCAAATAAGCGATCGCTTCTGGTGGTACGAGGTCGTTAATGCAAACAAATTCTATATTAGGATTATTTAGTCCAGCGCGAAATACTAATCTACCAATACGCCCAAAACCGTTAATCGCTACTCTGACGGTTGCCATTAAGATTGCTCCTTTGAAGTTGAAGTGTGTGTGATGAACAAATACTATTTAGACCCTGGTTGTATTCAGTCTTTGTTTCTTAAAAGAGGGTCTGTATCTTTAATTAAATCGATAAAATCAAGTTTTAGAACCTAAAAATAGTTAAAAAAAAATTAATTATTTAATTTTGTTAGTCTTGGAAGTGCATTAACAAAATCCAGAAAAATAATCCCTCACAATAGTCAATTGCGAGGGATAGTTAAAAATCAGAAAAATATAATAGCTAGGCTAAATTCAAGCAAAGCTGAGATTTCATCCTTCTTTATGTAGCAGAGGGTTATTTTTTAGCTTTTTTTGAAGGCGCGCTTACTTCCTTCAATTCTGCTTCTGCATAGTTGTTTGTATTTACGCCAGCATAGTTAACTTTGTTGAAACGCACAACTACAGGGTAGCGAATACCGCTAGTATCTACAGATGCGACTGAGCCAACTTCGTTATACCAATAGGATTCTGGACGAAGAATTCTGACCTTAGAACCTCGTTGAACCATAATTGATTAATCTCCTGAAAATAAATTTTATTTTGTTTTGGATTTAAGGCAAACACCCGCAGGCATTTTTCTTAAGGGTTGTCGGTTTTTAGCTATAAAAACTATTAACCATTAAACTTCATTGTCAAGTTTATCAAATCTGCATAGGGATAAATTCTTACGAAACATAACAATTTATCGGTCTTGCTTAGTTCTTTAGTACCTAATTGGTACATTTTGCGTTTAGCCAGGGAGTATGTTTAAGATAGGTGCAAGCTCAATATCTTAAATAAGTATTTAAAAACATAATGTCAGGTTCGGCAAAAAAGACGATTTATGCAGCAATGGCTGCTAACTTTGCGATCGCAGTAACTAAATTCTTCGCAGCTTCGGTAACAGGTAGTTCGGCAATGTTATCTGAGGGCATTCATTCTGTAGTCGATACTGGCAACGAATTGTTATTGTTATTGGGGATCAAACTAAGTAAAAGACCGCCAGATGATAGTCATCCTTTTGGTTACGGACAAGAACTTTATTTTTGGACGCTAATTGTTGCTTTATTTATTTTTGCTATTGGTGGGGGGATGTCAATTTATGAGGGGATCGACCACGTCAGACATCCCGAACCCTTAACCGATCCTTTTTGGAGTTATGCGGTGTTGGGTTTTGCGGTGATTTTTGAAGGTTATTCTTGGAATGTGGCTTTACAAGAGTTTTTAGCTACCAAGCAAGAAGAGAGTTTCTGGAAAGCGATCCGCGCTAGCAAAGATCCCACTATTTTTACTATTTTGTTTGAAGACACCGCAGCCTTAATTGGTTTGTTTGTCGCTTTTATTGGGGTATTTAGCGGACATTTATGGGGCAATGTTTATCTCGATGGGGTAGCTTCAATTGTTATTGGCATAATTTTATGCGGGGTAGCATTATTATTGGCAGCCGAAAGTAAGGGTTTATTAATTGGGGAGGGTGCAGATCCTCAAACCGTAGCTAGTATTAGGAAAATTACCAAGGACGATCCTGCGGTAGCAAAAGTCTTAAAAGTTCTTACTCTACATTTTGGCCCTCAAGAAATATTACTCAACTTAGAAATTGAGTTTGTGGAAAACTTGGAAACAGAAGAACTTGCGATCGCCGTTGAGCGTTTGGAAAAATCAATTAACATTCAACATTCAGAAGTTAAAAATATTTTCATTGAAGCTAAATCTATATCTGCTAGCAGAAAGATAGTTGATGTTTAATTCCATTCATCGTTTGCCATATTCGGCTTCAACAAAATAAAGATTGGGTATGGGCTTTAATATTTAATTGTTTTTCCATAATTTCTACATTAGATTGAGCTGTTTTAAAAGCTTCTGCGCTATCCCCTTATCGCTCTGACAGATGGGATAGTGTAAAATAATCTTCTGATACTTTTTAAATCTTCAGAATTTTTAACACTTTTTTAAAACTATATTAATTCCACAATGCCCGATACTCAAACTCTTATAGATGCGGTAAATAAAGCTGATTCTGCTGATTTGCTGCTAGAAACAGTAGAAAATTTGGCAGAAGCAGCAGATATCTCTGCTATACCTACTCTAGTTGAGGTTTTGGGCTTTAACAATCCTGGAGCTGCGGTGGCTGCGGTGGATGGTTTAATTAAAATAGGCGAGCCAGTCGTACCTTATTTATTATCCAACCTAGATGGCTACAATTATGGTGCGAGAGCTTGGGCAACGCGAGTTTTTGCGGGTATTGGGGATCCTTCTGCTTTAGATTTATTATTAGAGGCTGCGGTGTCTGACTTTTCCCAAAGCGTGCGTCGTTCAGCAGCCAAAGGTTTGGGCAGTATTTTGTGGTCAAAATTACCAGAAACAGAAATTCCTACGGCGCAACAAAAAGTATTGTCAACTCTTCTCTTGGCTACAGAAGACGGAGAATGGGTAGTGCGTTATGCAGCCATAGTCGGTTTAGAATCTTTAGCTCGTACTTTGAGAGACAGCCAACCAGAATTGCGATCGCAAATTGTCGCCAAGTTTTTAGAATTGAGCGATCGCGAACCAGAAGCAGCTATTTGCGCCAGAATAAAATATGCGATAGAAAACGAGCAATTATTAGACAATTAAGCCAATTTATCTGCATTAATCAATCGTCGATCAATACCTGTGCTGAAACGATAAAGATCTCGCTCATGAGTATTAATTAGAAATCAATTTGTTTGCTATAAATTACATGAATAGCTGGTAAAATTTCTGCCTGTATAATGTTGATTTTATAAATTTTTTGGGAACTATAGTTCTATCTATATTAACTAATATTAGTTTTTGGGTTACAAACTCCTAGAAAAAACTCATAATGTCATCACAGAAGTATGAACCAGGTAAGCTGAATTCTATTTTAGAATCTTTATTAGAAAAGAAAAAAAGTGGAATTTTAAGCTTAAAAACTCAAGTAGATCGCTGGCATAATCAAAGATCCTGCATTTTAATTGTGCGTAATGGTGCATTAGTTTATGGCGATTTAAACGTCTCAAAAATTCCCAGCAATCAAGAAATATGTCAAATGTTGGGAGAAAAGTTAAAGCCAAATCTAATTAATGCTGCTTTGTCTGTAGCTATCGACAAAGTTACTAACTCCAATTCCATTACAGAATTAATGGAATTATTAACTAGAATGAGGGTTTTCACCTGGCAAGAGGCAGAGACATTTATTGCCAATCAAGTTGTCTTAATTCTAGAGCAATTTCTACCCAATCCAGGTCAAGTAAAATGGCAGCCTAGCAACGATTTTGATTTAAGTTATGGAGAAGATCGACACGGTTTAGATTGGTTGTATATCAAGCAACAAATTAATCTACGCCAGCAGAAATGGGCTAAGTATGCACCGACAATTCCTAGTATGGATGCAATTCCTTTTGTTAGTTCGGAGCAACTAGCAAAAATTGGCGATCGCAATGTTAAACAGCATTTAATGGGTTCGGCAGATGGTAAAAATACCCTATTGGACATTGCCGATAAAATGGGCAAAGACCCCTTAAAAGTAGCGAAAAGCTATGTTACCTGGGCTGAAAATGGCTGGATCAATATTGGTACAACTCCTCAAGCAACAGACAATCAAATTGTCGATCACGCTAAAGCAAAAATCCAATCAATTCAAAACGAAATTAGATCCCAAGATAACAGTACTGCCAAAGGAAGGGCGATCCATCCTGGTTCGGGAGAAAATTTACCCATAGTTTTATCCGTTGATGATAGTGCCATTATCCAAATTTCCATTAAACGAGCCTTGGAACAAGAGTATAAAGTTCTCCTAGCGAGTAAAGCAGAGGAAGCATTAAAAATGCTCCACCAGAACAAAGTCGAACTTCTATTACTCGATTTAACCATGCCCGATGTAGATGGCTTGGAGTTTTGTAAAACCATTCGCAAAATTGATAAATTTCGAGAATTACCCATTGTGATGGTGACAGCAAGAGATGGCTTAGTCAACAAAATGAAAGGACACATTGCAGGTTCTAGCAGGTATTTAACCAAACCTTTTCAGCCAGAGCAACTTAGACAAGTTGTGGGTGAATATATCAAAAAGCCTTAAAGCAAACTTGAGGAGTAAAACATGGTTGCCAAACCCTATGTAATTTTTCGTTTACACGATACGCGATATGCGATCGCTGCCGAATCAGTTATGGAAATATTCTCATTACCCGAATTAATTCCCATAGCCGAAGCCCCACCAGATATTTTGGGTTTACTCAACTTCCATAAACTATATATACCAGTGATGCACCTAGATTTGCGTTTTGGTCATCAATTTGAGCGTTGCCATCTTACAGATAGCGTAATTGCGATCGAATCTTCTGGCTTACAAGTGGGAGTAATTGTCCATCAGGTAGAAACAGTAATTGATATTGACAGTCGATATATTCAACAAGATTTGGACTATGGAAGGGAACGCAGTATCGAGGAAGTTTTTGTTCGAGGGATGATTAACCTCGATGACGAAACAATTGTTTTACTTAACATAGATAATCTCATACGTCACCCCCATGCTTTGGTAGCGATCGACGATCCTGATGGCGAATCTTCAGAATTAGCCCAGTCGGTTACAGATTTCTACGACTCGTATTTTCCCACAGCTTCCGACAATGTTAGGGAAATCTTATCGAGCCGTGCTGCTAACCTCCGAGTAGCAAACGACGATCGAGAATCGATTAATTTAATTCCTGTCGCCATAGTCAAACTCAATGGAGGATACTTTGGTTTAGATTTAGCAGTTGTTCGAGAATTCACTAAACTTGGACGAATAACTACTATACCCTGCTGTCCTCCCCATATTATCGGCAATATGAACTTAAGAGGTGAAATTTTGACTTTAATTGATATTTGCCAGCCATTAAATTTAGTTGTCAATAACCGTCAACCAGCAACCAAAGCCATAGTAATTGAATTTGATGACATTACCGCAGGAATTGTTGTTGAAGAAGTTATTGATGTCGTCGATTTTCGTCCTGAAGAACTAAAAACCGTTCCTGTGGCTACTGATACCAATACCGCAGCCTATATCAAAGGTATGGTCGATTATTTGGATCGATCGCTCAACATTATCGATCTGCCCAAACTCCTGAATCAAGGTGTGATGACAGTAGAACTAGCAGCTTAAACATTTATTCTTATTAACTCAAATTACTAGGTCAATAAACCCATGAAAATCGGAACTCAGTTAATCGCAGGTGCAGTCACAATTGGTACTGCTATCAGTTTAAACTTAGGAGTGGTATTTCTGACAACTTCGACAAAAGATGCAAAAGTAATCAACAACTCTGGGGTAGTTCGGGGGGCAACCCAAAGATCGATTAAGCTCGAATTGTCCCAGACTCCCAACGATGAACTAATTGGCAAACTGGATAAACTAATTGATAGTTTAATCAACGGAAATGAAGAGTTAGGCTTATCCAGAGCGACTAATTTAGCTTACATTACGGCAATGGAAGAGGCAAAAGTCCAGTGGAACAAAAGTAAAGAACTCATTCAACAGATTAGGCGCAATCCCACAGAGACTAACCGCCAAGCCTTACTCGCAGAAAGCGAAAAACTATTTGAACTGACTAACCTAGCAGTAAACGCAGCCGAAGAATATTCCACCGAAAAAGTGCAGCAGTTGAGAACGATTCAGATTTTTGTAACCGTATTTAACTTTATCATCGTTGTAGCAATTATTGGAGGTGCAAGACGAATCTCCCGTACTTTAAGCGAATTTACCAACAATATCGCTCTATCTACTACCGATATTGCTTCTAAAGTAGAACGTCAAGAACAAGTTGCTAACGAACAGTCAAGTTCCGTCAGCAAAACCACTTCTACGGTGGATACCTTGGGAGAAACCTCCCGACGCTCGGCAATTCAAGCAGAAGAATCGGCAAAAAATGCCAGTACTGCCTTGACTCTAGCGGAATCTGGTGCGGAGACAGTGGAGCAAACCAGGGTAGGGATGGAAAGTCTTAAAGAAAGAGTAAGAGAAATCGCCGAACAAATCATTAACTTGAGCGAACAAACAGAGCAAATTGCAGGGGTATCCGAGCTAGTGGGTGATTTGGCAAGTCAAACGAACATGCTGGCACTAAACGCAGCGGTTGAGGCAGCACGGGCTGGAGAATATGGAAAAGGTTTCGGGGTGGTTGCGGGTGAGATTCGGAAACTAGCGGATCAAAGTCGCAAGTCTGCCGATAAGATCAACAACCTAGTAATAGACGTACAGGCTGCGATGAACAGCGCGGTTATGGTAACGGATGAAGGTAAGAAAACCGCAGAATCTAGTATTGAATTAGCACTAGACACGGCAGAGTCTTTTATTGGGGTGAAAGATGCCATTAACAACGTATTCGCTAATACTTCCGAAATCTCTAATACAGCCAAACAACAAGCGGTAGGTATTCAAGAAATTCTCGCAGCGGTTAACGCTCTTAACTTAGGTGCAATGGATACCGCTGCTGACATGGGAGACGTAAAAAATTCTACCATCGAACTGAAAAAATCTGCCGATGAACTAAAAGCGATCGTTTAAGAAATTTTTCAAGCAAAAAACCATGTACATAGATGATGAAGAGTTAAGAGAGCTTTATAAGACTTCTAGTAGCGAACACATTTCCAAGTTGGAATCTGAGTTGATGATCTTGGAGAAAAATCCTCAAGATAGCTCGGCGATGGAAGAATTTTTGCGGGAAGCTCATACCCTCAAGGGTGACTCGCGAATGCTGGGATTAAATGATATTGAGATGTTGGTGCATCAACTAGAAGACTGCGTAGAGGGTATTAAGGCAGGAAAAGGCGAATTGACTGCCGAATTGTGCGATCGCCTATATCAAGGTATTGATGCCATTAACCAACTTTCCCACGAAGCTATTACAGGAGAATCTGTAGAAATTAATGCTACCGATGTGTTGGCAGCATTAATGGGTTCGTCGAATATATCGGAGTCTGGAAATGATTCGGGTTTGGATCTATTTGATGACGATGATGACAGTGACTTCTTTAGTAGCGATCGAGATTCCCAATCATCTTTATTTGATGATGACGATGATGATAGCGACTTCTTTAGTAGCGATCGAGATTCCCAATCATCTTTATTTGATGATGACGAACAAGACGAGCAAAAACAAGATATTGCCCAAACCAAACCATCAAGCAATACAGTATCCATAGAGAATTCAAATCAACCGATTAAGGTTGCAACCCCTGCCAGGGATTACAAAATCGATACGATTCGAGTTGAGCCACAAAAGTTAGATATCTTAATGACTCAAGCGAGTGAATTAGCAGTTACCAAGCTGCGTATTTCTCAGCAAATGACAGAAATAGATCGGATGCTAGCTTTATTTGAAAGCTGGAATAAATATGATTATAGCGATGACGATCTATTTGCTGAAGTTGAATCTAGCCTAACAGCAGAAGAAATTCAACCTCTACGCTACTTCTATAACCACGCTCGACAATATTTGAATTCCTTTAGCGATCTAGCTAATAATCTGAAAACAAGAGCTAGTGAAGACGTTGCTAGTCTTAGTATTATAAGCGATCGCCTGGAAACAGGAATTCAAGGTTTGAGACAATTACCTTTGTCTACTGTATTTAATATCTATCCTCGTATGGTTAGGGATCTCGCCCGACAACAAGGAAAAGAAATTGAATTTATTATCGAAGGGGGAGACACCAAAGCTGATAAAAGAATCTTAGAAGAGATCAAAGATCCCTTGCTGCATCTAATTCGCAATGCAGTAGATCATGGTATTGAAACCCCAGAAGAAAGAATAATTCATGGTAAACCCCCAACTGCAACTATTATTTTACGGGGTTATCAAACTGGTAGTAGTATCGGCATTGAACTAATCGATGATGGACGGGGATTAGATTTAGCTAGTATTAGAAATACTGCTTTGCGCCGTAATGTTCGTACTTCTGCCCAACTAGCTGCTATGAGCGAGTCAGAGATTCAATCTTTGATTTTTGCCTCGGGTTTCTCAACTCGTACCGAAGTCACCGAACTTTCTGGTAGAGGGGTAGGTTTAGATGTAGTTCGAGCCAATGTAGAAAAGCTCAAAGGTTCTATTCAGGTAATTTCTAACCCTGGCAATGGCTGTAAATTCCAGGTACGTCTTAATACTAGTTTGGCAACTACTAAGGTTTTGATTGTAGATCTCAATCGAACTCGTTATGCTTTGCCCCTAGAATTTATCCAAACCATGATTACTCTGCCTCAAACAGAGATTTACAAGCTTGAAGATAAACCAACAATTACCTTTGAAGATCTACCCATCTCCTTAACCTGGCTTGCGAGCCTTTTACAAATACCCACTCCTGAAAACTATACCCAAGGTAAAAATAATCTTCTTTGTATTATTCTGCAAATTGACGACGAACGTTTTGGTGTGATTGTTGACGATTTGGTAGATCAACAAGACATAGTAATCAAACCTCAAAGTAAACTGCTCAAAAGGATTCCTAATATTGCAGGAGCAACTATTTTGGGTAGTGGAGAAGTTTGTATGATTCTCAATCCACCCGATTTATTACATTCTTTGAGGAGTGGTAACTGGCGAACTGTTGTTCGTCAAACAGAATCAGAATCGACTAAAAACAAACTACTTTTAGTCGAAGATTCCATTATTATTCGCACTCAAATGCAACGTTTACTCAAGGGTGCTGGTTATGATGTCATTGTTGCTGAAAATGGTTTGATTGGGTTGCAAAAAGTCCAAGAGCATGAATTTGATATTGTGCTGTCTGATGTAGAAATGCCCCAGATGAGCGGTTTGGAGATGACTGCCAACATTCGCCAACAAAGTCAATACGATCGCTTGCCGATCGTTCTGATTACTACCTTAGCATCCCCCGAAGATAAACGTCGTGGAAAAGAAGCAGGGGCAAATGCCTATCTTACAAAAGGTGATTTCGATCAACAACTCTTGTTCCAAACTTTAGGAACATTAATTAATTCTTAGCAATCAATAATTAGTCAAGATTAACTATGGCAAAAATTAAAGTTTTACTAGTCGAAGATTCCGCCGTTGCCATCAACATTTATGAAAAAATGCTTAGTTCTTCTTCTCATATAGAAGTGGTTGGCAAAGCTAAAGACGGTAAAGAAGGATTAGCTTTAGTAGCTAAATTGAATCCTGATGTGATTTGTACCGATTTACAAATGCCAGAAATGGATGGATTGGAGTTTACCAAACAGGTAATGGCAAAATATCCTACACCAATTTTGGTTCTCAGCAATGCGGTACAAAAATCTGATATCGATAATATCTATGAAGTGATGAAGGCTGGTGCTGTTGATGTGATGGCAAAACCTCAAACTGCCCTGGGGGGCAATTCTGATTCGATGCAGAATGAATTAATTGTCAAAATTAGAGTCCTCGCCAATAAAGAAGTAACAGCCATTCCTCTTTCCTAAAAAAGCAGAAAATTAGCCAATAGAAAAAACATCATGTTTTCTCTGCATGATTATCTATCAATTTGTGAATAGTTGATATATATCAGCAAATTAGGGGAACTCTAAACAGTAGACATAGATATTTTAGACACCCAACAAAATTAATCTTAATTAAAGATCATGGCAAAAATTAGAGTTTTATTAGTCGAAGATTCTCAAGTTGCAATTAACATTTATGAAAAAATGCTTAGTTCTTCTCCTCATGTAGAAGTGATTGGCAAAGCCAGCAACGGCAGGGAAGGACTAGATATGGTTACTCAACTGAGTCCTGATGTAATTTGTACCGATCTGCAAATGCCTGAAATGGATGGCTTGGAGTTTACCAAACAGGTAATGGCAAAATATCCTACACCAATTTTGGTTCTGAGCAATGCCGTCCAAAAATCTGATATCGACAACATCTATGAAGTAATGAAAGCTGGTGCTGTTGATGTGATGGCAAAACCCCAGACTGCCTTAGGCGGTAGCACCGAATCTATGCAAAACGAGCTAGTTGTAAAAATTAGAGTCTTGGCAACTAAAAAGGTAAAAGCGATCCCTTTGGGGTAAAAGAAAAAGAGGCATAAGGCATAAGGAACAAGGAAGTTTAATTTCTCCTTGTCTCCTTATCTCCTTGTCACTGTTACGATGCTTCTGCTCTTGCTGCTGCTGCTTCGTCGGGATGAATGCCCAATCTAGTTAGATTGAGGCGATTTTTTTGATCGAAACCGCGTATTTTGACGACAATCTCGTCTCCTACCGCTACTTCGTCATCCACTTTACCTACTCTGCCTTCGGCTAACTGAGAAATATGGATCATGCCTTCTTTTCCTGGCAATATTTCGACAAAAGCACCAATATCAATAATTCTGGTAACTTTGCCGACGTAAACATCACCTTCATTTAGTTTACGGGTAATATTAAACACCATTTTACGAGCCATCTCGGCTTTTTCTGCTTCTACAGCAGCAATGATGACCTTTCCATCGTCTTCGATATCAATTTTTGCTCCAGTTTGTTCGGTAATGGCTTTAATTGTTTTACCAGAGGGTCCAATTACCATCCCAATCAGATCGGGATCGATCTTCATAGTTAATAATCTTGGTGCATAAGGCGACAATTCTTCACGGGGTTCGGCTATGGCTTTAAGCATCTCTTCAAGAATGTGCATTCTCGCTGGCAAAGCCTTGTTAATAGCTTCGGCAATTACTTCTACAGAAAGACCAGTAATTTTCATGTCCATCTGTAATGCAGTAATACCCGTATCTGTCCCTGCTACTTTGAAGTCCATATCTCCGAGGAAATCTTCAATTCCTTGAATATCGGTCAAAATTCTGACTTCATCTCCTTCTTTGATTAAACCCATCGCTGCACCGCTAACAGGCTTGGCTAAGGGGACTCCAGCATCCATTAGAGATAGAGTCGAACCACATACCGAACCCATGGAGGTCGAACCATTAGAAGACAAGACTTCAGAAACTACCCGCAAGACATAAGGAAAAGTTTCCGCACTAGGTAAGACGGGTAGCAAAGCTCTTTCGGCTAATGCACCGTGACCAACTTCTCTTCGTCCAGGCGAGCGCATTGGTTTGGTTTCTCCTACGGAATAAGCAGGGAAATTGTAGTGGTGCAGATAGCGTTTTTCTTCTTGAATAGTCAGATCGTCTCTAGTATCTTGAGCATCTCCTGATGTACCTAAAGTAGCAATCGAGAGTACCTGAGTCAGACCTCTATTGAATAAGCCACTACCATGAACTCGATTGGGTAATACGCCAACCTGAGAAGATATTGGTCTAACTTGGTCTAGCTTTCTACCATCAACTCTAACTCCTTCTTCGATAATTTGACTCCGCATCAGCTTTTTGGTCAGCTTTTTGAATGCTTTGCCGATCGCTTTGGAATCTTCGTTGGTAGCAACTGCGATGGGATCTTCTGCTGGTAATTCGGCGATCGCATCGACAATCTTAGTCTGCTGGATTTGATCTAAGGCTTCGTCGCGAGTCTTCTTATCAAAATCATACTGGGACAAAACTTTTTTGATCTCATCTGTAGCGCGATCGCTAATAAAGTTAATCAAGCTTTCGTCTTCGACTGGTGCTTCTTCGCTCACCATTTCAATACCCAACTCTTTAATTAGTTCTAGTTGAGATTGAATTAACTCTTGAATGGCTTCATAAGCAAAGTCAATCGCCTCAATTACATCTTGTTCTGGTAATTGATTCGCTCCTGCTTCTACCATGACAATGCCATCAGGAGTTCCTGCAACTACGATGTCGAGGTCGCCTTTTTTGATTTCTTTGTAGGTTGGGTTGAGAATAAAATCGTCTCCCACCAAACCTACTCTCACCGCAGCCATCGGCCCTTGAAAAGGAATCCCTGCCAGCAATACCGCTACTGATGCCCCAGTTACCGCCAAGACATCTGGGGGGACATCTTCATCTAAGGACAAGGTAGTAGCAACAATTTGAATATCATCTCGCAACCAGTTGGGAAATAAAGGGCGAATCGGGCGATCGATTAATCTACTAATCAAAATTGCCTTTTCTCCTGGTCTACCTTCTCTTCTAAAGAAACCGCCAGGAATTCTTCCTGCTGCGTATTGTTTTTCTTCGTAATCTACCATCAAAGGTAGAAAATCAATCCCCTCTCTTCCTTTCGCCCTGGTGGCAGCAACTAAAACTGCTGTATCGCCTGACTGTACTAGTACCGAACCGCCTGCCTGGGGTGCGAGCAAGCCCACTTTGAGTCTGATATCACGACCATCAAAGGATATTGACTTGTCAAATTCCTGCATTAATATGTTCCTTATTTTTTCGCTTCTTTTTCTCGTTGCTAAATCCTAACACTATCTCAATTGCTAAAACCTTTATATATGGTGGCGATTGGGCTATAGTTTTATGTCTATTTTTAAAGTTATTTTAAGCCAATTTTCTAATTAATAATTTTAAACTCTTGTAATGCAGGAATGAAGTTTTTGTTTTCGTGGCTGGGGCGACTGAGTTTAATGAGAGCAAAGCGTTGGGCAGGATTAAGATTAGACCATTGTTCTAGAGAAATATTTACCTTACATTCTTCAGCTTTTTTTAGAATATCTTCAGGAATAGTCTCTCGATCTAGCCAAGGTGGATGGGGGGCGATCGCCAATTCTTTGGCTGGTTGACCTGTTTTTTTGACAACTAAACCTTGCAAAAATTGCTTGTATGCTTCAGTCTCCCCTTCTGTTTGACAGGGCATTGTTACTAATGCTTGTCGTTCGGACTGGCTAAATTGATTCCAGTGTACTAGCTTGAGTTTCACACCACAATTATCTAGTTTCATTCTGACCTGCATCGGAATACATTGAAGAGAACCAACGAAATCGGCTTCAAACTGAAAATAAGACATTGCTGATTGATTAATCTTGACTGTTATCTCAAACCTATACTATTAGTTCACCACATCCGAGTAAAATTTTAATAGTAACGAAATGTAAATTAATTATAAAAAGCGGTTTGATCAAATGCCTAGACCTACTCAGGCTCATCTAGAGCGCACGGTTAATAGAAAAGATCCTATTGAAGATAGACAAAAAACCCTCAATCAGATGCACTACTATATGGGGGCAAAACTAGTTGAAGTGAGGGTCGACCCTCAAAAGGTGATGTATCGCTGGTCGGTTGAGGATCGAGGAGATCTGCAACATTTTACTCTCAGTGCCTTTTGGGGAGAATCTCAGAGAAAAATCCTTTCTGGAGAAAATCCTCTCCAAGGAGAAGAGTTAGCCAATTGTGCCAAAGCTAATGCCTCTGTTGGAGTCAATCAAGCAGCTAAACTATGCGGTTTTGCTTCCGATATTGATCGCTTTCGTACAAATCTTCAAGAGGCTATTCAACAATTAGAATTACCCGAAGAATCTTTTGACAAGCTACTAGCTTAATTATTTTAAGGCAGAGATAGACTTACCAGCTAAGTTTTCTCTCTCAATTTTATGGTTGTTTTCTGCGCGATCGCTCAAAGAATCTTTGACTAAGATCGGGGTCAAATGAACCGCACAAGCTTTTAATTCTGGCTCAAGGGAAATAGGACAGGCTTCGGGGTGAGTCAATAAATTTGCTTCTCCATTATCCGTCCATAAAGCACCCCAGTGCATCGGCACAAAAACCGTACCTGGAACGATAGCTTTGGTAATTCTGACAGGAAAACGCGCCATTCCTCGACGCGATCGCACTTCCAGCATCATTTCTTCCTCAACGCCTAATTTTGCAGCATCTTTAGGATGAATTTCTAGAAAAGGTTGAGATTGTTTTTTCATGATTTTGGCAATTCTCCCCGTGCGAGTCATAGTGTGCCAGTGTTCGTAAAGACGACCAGTTGTTAAGACAAAAGGATAAGCTGGATCGGCGGGTTCGGCTAATCCTTTGGAGTGGAAAGCAGAGAATTTTGCTCGTCCATCGGGGGTATTAAATCGCCCGTCGGTATAAAGCCTTTTCCCTGGGAGAGTTTCATCTTTATGGCGAAATAGATTAGAAAATAGACCCTTAGATTCTTCATCATTTTGAGAGATATTCCTTTGGGTATCGCAAGTCAGGGCGATGCTCTCTAATTGATTATTTTGACTTTCTTCCAAAGGACAAGGCCATTGTAGCGATCCTTGTTGGCGCAATCTACCATGGCTCAAGCCACTCATGTCGCAAGGGCGATCTTTAGTTAACCTGACAAACTCTTGATATACCTGGGCGGAATTAGCAAAATCAAACTCTTCGGTGAAACCGAGACGACGACCAACTTCGGCAAATATTTCCCAATCTGGTCTGGCTTCTCCTGGTGCTTCTCGAAATTTGGAACACAGAGTAACTACTCGTTCGGAATTAGTCATCGTACCAGTCTTTTCACCCCATTGAGCAGCGGGTAATACTACGTGGGCGTAGCTAGCGGTTTCCATTGGGTAATAGGCATCCTGCACGATGGTAAAAGGAGACTTAAGCAAGGCTTTTTTAGTTCGTACCAAATCGGGCATACTGACCGCAGGATTGGTAGCTGCCACCCATAATAGCCCCACATCTCCCGTTTCTAAGCCCGTAATCATACTCCAGGCATCCCTACCAGGTGTGGGATTAATACTACCTTCTGGTAATTGCCAAGCTCGTTCTAATTCGGCTCGATGGTTTGGATTTTTGACTGCTCGATAGCCAGGAAGAATATGGGATAGTCCACCAGCCTCTCTACCTCCCATGGCGTTGGGTTGTCCCGTTAGGGAAAAAGGGCCAGATCCAGGGTTACCAATATTTCCCGTCATTAAGTGAAGATTGATAATAGTACGGACTTTTGCCGTCCCTTCAGAAGACTGATTGACCCCCATCGACCACAATGACAATACATTATCTGATTCTGCCCAATAGCGGGCAGCTTCCTCTAAATGATCCATCCTAATACCACAGCGACGAGCGACTAATTCTGGGGGATATTGTTGAATAACTTGGACAAAGTTACTAAAACCTTGGGTACATTCATCAATAAAAAAACTATCGATTTCTCCCCAACGCAACAACAGATGAGCAATCCCATTTAGCAGATCCATATCTGTCCCTGGCTGAATGGCTAGATGTAAGTCTGCATCCTTGGCGGTTTTAGTTTCCCGAGGATCGACCACAATCATTTTTACTTTGCGGTTTTTCTTGTGGTGCATCCGCAAGCGGTTATAAACAATAGGGTGGCACTCGGCGGTGTTTGTACCGATCAAAAAGGCACAGTCAGTTAATTCTAGGTCATCGTAGCAAGCAGGAGGCCCATCCGAACCAAAGCTTTGAATATATCCTGCTACTGCCGAAGACATACAGAGACGAGAATTGGCATCGAAATTATTTGTCCCCAGACAGCCTTTAAGGAGTTTTTGAGCAATATAATAGTCTTCGGTTTGAAATTGCCCCGAGCCATACATACAGATCCCGTTTGCACCCCGAGTATGCCTGACTTCTTGAATGCGATTAACAATACGGCTGAGTGCATCATCCCAACTAACACGGCGAAACTCTTGGTCTAGAGAATCTCGCATCATGGGATACTTGAGACGGTCTTTATCTAAAGATTCGGCGATAGTACCCCCTTTAATACATACTTTACCTTTACTAGAAGGATGAGAGCGATCGCCACGAACAGACCACAAAAGATTTCCCTGGTCATCTCTATTGGTAGCTTTTCCTGATTGTGCTGGAGGCAAAACTTCTAAACCACAGCCGACTCCACAATAAGGACATAAAGTTTTAATTGGTTCGCTCACGCTTTTTCTCTCCCACTTGAGTATTTATCTCTGCCAAAAGTCTATTTAGAGTAAAAGGTGCCGAGGGCATAATAATGTTGCCTCAGCACCCAGCAATAGTAGACGATAGTTGAAAATTAGATACTTTCAGTCTCTAAAATCGGTGATGTATTAGGCACAACAGTTTTCTCCTCATCATGATGGGCTTCAGCAAACGAGCCTTTAGGCTCTTTGAGTACCACAAAACATAAAGCGGCAACGATCAACGCTGCTACACCCATAATTTGGAAAAAGCGCGCAGTAGATGCAGCCTCGATCGCAGGAGTAGGATCTGCACCACCACCTAACCAGCCAGGAAGCAAACTAAAAATGTTTAGATAGAGTACTGCACCCACGTTACCGTAAGCACCAACGTTACCAGCAACCTGACCTGTAATTCGTTTTTTGACTAAAGGCACAATCGAGAATGTCGAACCTTCACCAGCCTGAACGAAGAAAGAACAACACATAACTAGAATTACTGCTAGGGGTAAAGACCAAGTACTGTCTACTTGACTAAAGAGCAGATAACCAATACCCATACAGCCAGTTAACACGCCCATAGTTACTTTACGACTGCCTAGTTTATCGGAGATTAACCCACCACCAGGACGAGCAGCCAAATTCATAAAGGCATAGCTAGAGGCAATCATCCCTGCTGCTGCTGCGGACAAACTAAACGTTCCTTCAAAAAAGGCAGGAAGCATAGATACAACAGCTAATTCCGAACCAAAGTTGACAATATAAGTAAGTTCTAAGATTGCTACTTGAGAAAAGTTATAACGATCTTCTGCGGGGTAACGTTTCTTACCAGTCATTAGATCTTTGTTGACTACCCAACAGTTGTAAGCCTGGAATAAATACAAACCAAGTAATGCAAGCCAGATAATATACATTGTGCCAGTGCCATATAGCCCCAGCTTCATTAAACGCCAAGCTACAAGCCCCAAAATTGCACTAAGGGGTATGTTCATCAACATCAACAACCAAAAGTCTTTGGTTGTCGTTACCTCAATACCTCTAGCACTTGCGGGACGACGGTAAGCTTTACCTGGTGGAGTGTCTTTAGCATTGAAGAGATAAAAGACACCATAAAGGGCTGCAAAAATCCCCGTACCTGCGATCGCAGCACGCCAGTTGAGAGCCGAACCAGGTGCGCCAAAAGCGAACCAACCAGCAATTAATGCCATAGTGAATGCCGAGAAGGCAGAACCAAAGTTACCCCAACCGCCATAAATACCTTCGGCTAAACCAATTTCCTTGGGAGGAAACCACTCTGCAACCATGCGAATACCGATTACAAAACCCGCACCCACAATACCCATTAATAAGCGAGAAATTACCAACTGATTGAAGTTCTGCGCTGAAGCAAACATCAAACAGGGAATTGCTGCATACATAAGCAGTAAAGAATAGGTCAACCTGGGACCAAACTTATCTAGCAACATCCCGATGATTATCCGTGCGGGGACTGTTAATGCTACGTTACAGATTGCAATGGTGCTAATTTGTTCTTTGGTTAAGTTTAGATCTGCTCCTACAGTGGTCGCTAAAGGAGGGAAGTTAAACCACACCACAAATGATAAAAAGAACGCAAACCAAGTTATATGTAGAATTTTATATCTACCCCTGAATTGCCACATTTCTCCGAGCATTATTTACCTTCCTTTATTGTCAAAATTACCATACTTAAAACTTGAATTTAGAGACTAAATATCAAAGCAGTTAACAACTATAAATATCCATTATTTGGCTTTTAAATTATCTATTTCATATGAGGGATAGTTGGTTATTAAAAATATTTGCCTCTGGAGATATTTTCGTTCCTTAAATAACTTATGTGCAGTTATTTAAGTTGGGTTAATCATGAGGTAATAATTACATTTAAAAAAATGATTTATCGTATATTTAGATACTGAAACTCCATGAGAACATGATTTGGATGTATTTTTTACATTAAAAATATACTTTTATTGCATTAAAATATTTTTACTCTTGATTTCTACTGGGAAATTAGCGATCGAGCCTGATTTTCTGCAAACTCAATCGATATTTATTAGGCTAATAGCAGTAATCTAATATAAAATTTACTCCAGTCTTCAAACAGCGGTTATGGTCGAGCAGATTAAGCCTCAGTATTCTCTATCCTGGATTTCTACAATTGCCGAAATTCCTCAGCTAGCTTGGAATGAATTAGCAAAACCTTTAAACACGCCTTTTTTGGAATGGGAATGGCTCAACAATATTGAAACTTCTGGTAGCGTTACTCCTCGTGCTGGTTGGCAACCCTGTCATTTGGCAGTGTGGCGCAATAGCCAATTGATTGGTGCAGCACCACTATATATTAAAGGACATAGTTATGGAGAATTTGTCTTCGACCATCAATGGGCAGATTTATCCCATCGTTTGGGGGTGGAATATTATCCTAAATTGTTGGGGATGACTCCTTTTACTCCTGCGGTGGGTTATCGCTTTTTAATTGCTCCTGGGGAAGATGAGGAGCAGATTACTGAAATTATGGTGGCGGCGATCGATAATTTTTGCGATCGCAATCGTCTTTCGGGGTGTAATTTTTTGTTTGTCGATCCTGACTGGCGGGAAATGATGGAAAATCTCGGTTTTCAGAGTTGGTTGCACCACGGCTATATTTGGTCGAATAATAACTTTAATAGCTTTGATGACTATCTTAAGATGTTTAATACCAATCAACGCAAAAACATCAAGCGAGAGCGTAAAGCAGTGACTAAAGCTGGTTTGTATACTAAAACCTATGTGGGGGAAGAAATTCCCGCATACCTCTATCCTGAGATCTATCGTTTTTATAGTAATACCTGCGATAAATTTTATTGGGGTAGCAAATATCTCACCCGCAAGTTTTTTCAACAGCTTTATCCTAACTATAGCGATCGCGTTTTACTAGTTGTGGCATATACCCAAGAAGACGATCGCAACCCTGTAGGAATGTCTTTTTGTGTCCACAAAGGGGATAATCTTTACGGGCGTTATTGGGGTTGCGAAGCAGAATATGACTGTCTCCATTTTGAAGCCTGTTATTATAAACCGATTGAATGGGCTATTGAAAACGGGATTAAAATGTACGATCCTGGTGCGGGAGGACGACATAAGAAAAGAAGGGGTTTTCCTGCTACTCCTAATCATAGTTTACATCGTTTTTATAATCGTCGCATGAGTCAAATCTTGCGTAATTATATTGGCGAAGTTAATCGAATGGAAGGAGAAGAAATTGTAGCAATTAATAATAATTTGCCTTTTAATAAACAAGAGATTAATTTTGATTTGAATTAGTTTTTATTTCCAGTTATAGCAATTATCAATAGGTGAACTAGAAAGCAACGGTCATATTGATTGTTTTTATACTCATTATCAATACCAAGGTAAAGGAGTAGGTACAAAGATTTATCAGACGATTGAAAATAAAGCGATCGAGTTAAACTTACCTCGGTTATACCTAGAGGCTAGCATAACCGCAAAACCATTTTTTATTCATCAAGGATTTGTTAAATTAAAAAAACAGCAAGTAGTTTGTAGGGGAGAAAAGTTTACTAATTATTTGATGGAAAAAAGATTAATTTAATTTCATTCTATAACAACAAAATAATTTGACCTCTAGAAGAAGACTCCAAGATATCTTAGTTAATACCCCGTTGCTGCTGCGCCTCGTCTGGCAAGCAACACCACTATATTTATTCCTGTCTCTAGCCATAACGGGATTACAGTCTGTTATTCCCGCAGTGATGCTGTTGGTTAATAAGAGAATTATAGATCTGGTGATTGCCAATTGGGGTAACGCAAATTTTATCTGGCAACCATTAATAGTTTTAGTCGCGATTAGGTTTGGCATTAGTTTACTTGGGGCGGTTTTAAACCAAACCAATCTTTATGTCGGACAGATATTTAACGATCGCCTGATGCTCTACACTAAATATATTTTATTAGAAAAGTCTGTCCAGTTAGATCTGGCACATTTTGAATCCTCAGAATTTTATGACACCCTCTCCCGCGCCCAAGACAGCGGTAGTAACTATCCTGTTAGGGTAATTCAAACTTTAACGGGTTTATTTGGTCAGAGTATTACCTTAATTAGTTTATTAGGATTGTTATTTAAGTTTAATTGGGCTATTGTACCCCTATTATTTTTTACTGCCCTTCCAGCATTTTGGACGAGTATTGTCTATTCGGGTAAACGGTTTTGGATGACGCGAATGGAAACCGAAAGCGGTCGTTTATCCGACTATATTCAGCGTGTTTTAACTAATCCTAACTTTGCTAAGGAAGTGCGGTTATTTAATCTAGGAGAGCATTTATTAGGCAAATGGTCAGATATTCGGACAGACTTTAACGGGAAGTCGGCAGCGATCGCTTTTCAATATGCCAAAATGCGCGGTTTATCTGGGATGTTGGTTAACAGTGGCTTTTATATTGCTTATGGTTGGACTTTGATACAAGCGATCGCAGGCAAAATATCTGTCGGTGACTTTACTATGTACACGGGAGCATTTAGCCAAGCACAACAGGTATTACCAGCAATCTTAGAAAATATTGCCAAAATCTACGAAAATAATCTTTATGTTTCCCAATACTTTGAATTTCTCGATTTAAAGCCAGAAGTAATTAATATTCCCCGTCCTCGACCTTTTCCCAACCCAATTAAGCAAGGATTATCAATTAAAAACGTTACCTTTACCTATCCAGGGGCTACTAAGCCGACTTTACGCAATTTGAGTGTAGACATCAAGCCAGGGGAAAGTATTGCCTTAGTGGGCTTGAATGGTGCGGGAAAAACCACTTTATTAAAACTGCTCGCTAGACTTTATGATGTGGATTCGGGGACGATAACGATTGATGGCATACCCTTACAAGAAATAAAGCTGTCGGAGTTACATACCAACATTGGAGTATTAAACCAAGACTTTGCCCGCTACCAACTTAGTGCCAAGGATAATATTGGTTTTGGTAACTTAAAAGAAAGAGATAATCAGCCACGCATTGAGCAAGCAGCCCAAGATTCTGGTGCAGATCGAGTAGTGGAAGATTTAGCGGAAAGTTACGAAACTCGTCTAGGCAAAATGTTTAAAGGAGGAGTAGATCTTTCGGGGGGACAGTGGCAGAAAATCGGTATGGCAAGAGCATTTATGACCGATGCACCCATTTTAATTTTAGATGAGCCGACTGCTGCTTTGGACGCGATCGCAGAATACGAATTATTTGAAAAATTTCGCACTCTAACCGCAGGAAAAATGACTTTTTTTGTCAGCCATCGTTTCTCCACCGTCCAACTAGCAGATCGGATTGTCGTGCTAGAAAATAGCCAGATTATTGAAGTAGGATCTCACCCTCAATTAATGGCAAAAAATGGATTATATGCCGAGATGTTTAGTCTCCAAGCATCGAGTTACAAAATATAATTTATTTATGTGACGTTTACAACTAGCTCATATTAAAAAATCTGCTGCTGGCGATCGATATCAGTTTTCACCATTGAAACTATATTGACACTCCCCTGCCTGAAGGCGAGGGGATTCTTCATTCATCCCAGGATAGCTAGAGACAGAATATCTGTCTCCCCGCCAGTGCCTAGTCCAGAAGCAAACACGGTCTGCCCGACCGCTAAAATGTTCAATGCTGCGTTTTTATCTCTTGGGTTACGAGAGCCACAGCTAGGACAAGTCCACTCTCTAACATCTAGAGGCAGCTTATCTAATATATGACCGCATGGATTACAGCGTTTAGAAGATGGAAACCATCTGTCTATTGCTCCTATTGTGCGGTCATGCCATTGACATTTGTATTGGAACTGGCGTAATGCCTCACCCCAAACGCAATCTGCAATGGCTTTTGCGAGCTTATGATTGCTCATCATGTTTTTTACAGCTAACGTCTCAGTATAGATAGCTTGGTTTTCACGTACTAACTGAGTCGTCAATTTGTGCAAAAAGTCTTTTCGACAGTCGGCTATTTTCGCGTGAAGCTTTGCTACTTTTAGTTTTGCCTTATATCGGTTGTTTGAACCTTTCTTTTTCTTGGCTAGTCTGCGCTGTAGAGTTTTTAGTCTAGCTTGATATTTTTGGTAGTGCTTAGGATTGCCAGAAGCAAAACCTGTACTAGTTACCATCACATCTTTAACACCTAGATCGACACCGATTTTGCCGTCTGTAGCTGACCATTGCTCCAATTCTTCCTCAACCAAGAAAGAGACAAAGTATCTATTACTTGGGTCTTTGGAGATGGTTACTGACTTGGGTTGACCAGTAAAATGTCTGCTCCATCTAATCTTTAATGGTTGGGACATCTTAGCTAGAGCCAACTTGCCGTCTTGCCATTTAAAAGCGTTAGGCGCGTAATGTGCCGACTGCCTACCGTTCTTTTTCTTAAATCTAGGATATTTATTTCTACCAGCAAAGAAGTTGATGAACGCAGTATTTAGATGTCTTAACCCTTGCTGTAGCGGTACGGCTGACACTTGTTTCAACCAAGGTTTTTCGGGGTCTTTCTTCAGTTTGGTCAAGGCATTAGAAGTGTCAGTATAGCTAAGTGAAACATTATCCTGGTAGTAGCTATTAGTTCTTAAAGCCAATGCCCAGTTATACACGAATCTGGTACATCCGAACGTCTGCGCCAGTTCTAATCGCTGTGCCAAAGTCGGGTAAAATCTGTACTTAAATCCGCGTAGTTGTCTCATGATATCATTTTACCATGAACATGACTTCGTTGTAAAATCTCAACCACTACGTTGTCAAGTTCGCTATCATCCCCTGGCTAAAGCGCAGGGGTCTTCCCGCTCACAACAGATAACGATCAATTATTCATGGATAGTCTTTCCTGGGGGACATCGGCTAAAGCAGCATCGGGCAAGACATAAGAACTACCAATTAGTTGTTCGTCCCAGTCAATAATTTCTGGAAAACGGATGTTAGGTAATACCCTGACAGCAAATATTTCTTGCACCGCATCTTCAAACTTCAAAAATGCCACCGTTTGGGCTGTTTCCAAATTGACTACCCAGACACCACAGATTCTTTCGTCGAGCTTTTCGGTGAGGGGAAGTCCGCTAAAGACAGCGGTTTCTCTTACTTGAGATAGCCCAATAAAAGCTAAGTTACCATAAAAATCAATTCCGCGAGTAAAGCCTGGAAAGGTGGTTATAGTTTCTAATTTTCCTGTATCGCGATCGCAAGTTGAAATACTACCCTGTCCTGATTCTAATACCCAAAGACGCTCTCGATACCAACGGGGTGAATGAGGCATGGAAATCCCGCGACTAATAATTTCATTACTCGCCACATCAATTAAGATCCCGCCATTGGCTTTATTCTCTCGCCAGCCCCCCATAGTATCCGTTTCCCCCAAGGCAGTGATGTATTTGGGGCTATGGTTGACCATTGCCAAACCATTGAGGTGACAGCGATCTTCAGGAGTCAGGGCAGTGACAAAGTATGGTCGCCACTGGGGAACAAAGCTATAGTTTTTGTTTAGGGTACAAAGACAAGAAAAACGAGTATTAACAAACCAAAGATCGGAATTATTCTTTCCTCCCCATTCCATTTCGTGAATATCAATATCTCCCGTAATATGAGATTTGCGGGGTAAAAAACAAGCATCATGCTTGCCTTCTGGCTCTACTTTGGCTGCAACTGCGGGAACATTATTTAATTCCCAAATCTGACTGCTACAACCGATCGCAATTTTGTGTGGATCTGCTGCAATTCCCATCGGTTTTTGAAAGATCCGAAAATGGGTATTAATATAATCTCCATCACCCCGCAAGATAATTAATTTCCCCGCCTGATAAGTAGACACTACTAGGGATATTCCTAACTGACTTAATATATGGGGAAAGTTATTAGTATGAACGCTCCGCATCGGTTCATTGGAGGGGAATTCAGACATAATTAATTACTGAGTTAAAATCGAACATAGTGCATTAGTCGCGATGTTAACTCACGATCTAAGCTTAGACGACTTTGCAGGTCAACTATGTTGCGATATTTGCCGTTTGTTTGAATATCAGACTGTATTTGACTGGCTAAATCTGCATTTATATCTGGAATTGCTAGAATTTCCACAGTGGAAGCCCTATTAAGATCGATCTTTTCTGGGCTAAGACTGCTCAGGCGATCGTAATAAGCGAAAGCTAAAATAGGCTCATAAACTTGGAGACGTTGTAGAGGAACATTGATGGCAGCAGCTATATCTTCTAAGGAAAATAACTGTATTCCCATCTTAACCAACTCCACTAACGATCGCGCTTGATGAATTGAAAAGCCAGGCAGCCTCAACCAATCATCTACTCCCGCCTGATTGACATCGATCTTAATGCCCAATTCTATAGCGATCGCCATCTCTGTTAAAGATTGGAAACGATAATAAGGATCGTTGGCTATTTTATTTCTAATTCTAATCTGAGTTAGTTTAAACATAAATATTGTTTTTTCCACTGCGATCGCATTCCAAAATAGGTTAATCTAAAATACCTTCTGTTTGCTTAATTGGGTTAAAAGCTAGTTTCTTGGAATGAAGCGAATTCACAAAGAACATAACATAAACATAATAGTGTAAATTTTATTTTTGAGTAATTATGAAAGTTGGTTTACAGTCCTATTTAAGCGATAGTAATATTGATGCTCAACTCAATACAAGTCAGCGTCAACTCTCTTTAGCGATATCCGCCGTGCCTGAAGATACTAGTGGAAACTTACCGCTAAATCTTTGTTTGGTTTTAGATCGTAGTGGTTCGATGTCGGAAAAACCACTGGAAATGGTCAAAGAAGCAGCCGTAGGTATCATTGAAAAACTCAAGCCAGGCGATCGTATCAGTATTGTAACTTTCGACCACCGCGCCAAGGTAATCGTTCCCAACCAGTTGGTCAATGATATTCAACCGATCAAACAAAAAATTAGACTAATGGTTGCTGATGGTGGTACTTCCATTGACGAAGGAATGCGCTTGGGTATCAAAGAAATTGCTTCCCACAATCAACATTGTGTCTCTCGTCTTTTTCTGCTTACCGATGGAGAAAACGAACACGGAGATAACAAGCGTTGCCTCAAGCTAGCAGAATTGGCAGCAGAATACAACATTACGATTGATGCTTTGGGTTTTGGCGAACATTGGAATCAAGATGTTTTAGAACAAATTTCTGATTCAGCCCAAGGAACTTTAGCTTATATTGAAAAACCAGATCGAGCAGTTTTTGAATTCCAACGTTTGTTTGCTCGCGCTCAATCTGTTGGCTTAACTAATAGCTACTTGACTGTAGAGTTGATGCCCAAAGTAAGGCTGGCAGAATTAAAACCCGTAGCGCAAATTTCCCCTGAAACCATCGAATTAACCACTAACCTATCAGGAAATCACTTTAGTATTCGTCTGGGAGATTTAATGATAGATCGACCCAGAATTATTTTAATCAACTTTTACATCAATCAACTATCTCCAGGAAAACACAAAATTGCTGGGGTGCAATTGCGTTATGACGATCCTGGGGCAAATCAAGAAAATTTGCATTCTGATGTTTTAGCCATAGAAGTAGACGCTCAAGCCCACTATTTTCCCTATCCTAGCGATATTGTCCAAAATCATATTTTGACTTTAGCTAAATACCGTCAGACTCAGATCGCCGAAACCAAACTCAAGGGGGGCGATCGCGTTGGGGCAGCTACTATGTTGCAAACCGCAGCTAAAACCGCCCTCCAGCTAGGAGATAAACAAGGAGCAACAGTACTGCAAACCAATGCAACTAGATTACAAATTGGGAAAGATTTATCCGAAGGCGATCGCAAGAAAACTCGTTTGGCATCTAAAACAATTTTGAAAAATCAGTAAATAAGTACCAGAGATCGACTATAGTAATTCAGGACAAAATGAAGAGAATATAAATAGATATCAATATAAATAGAAATGAAAATTGTTTCCAGTCAAAGCGATCTCAAAAATAATCTTTCTCTTGTCAGCCGTGCTGTTCCTTCTCGCGCCGAACCTGCGGTATTGGCTAACGTTTTGATTGAGGCAACAGAAACTAGCCAAAAAGTCAGTATGACGGCATTTGATGGCAGCATGGGTATCAAGACTAGTTTTAATGCAGAAGTAATCGAAGGAGGCAGTATAACCCTTCCTGCTAAGTTATTTAACGATATTGTGGCTCGTTTGCCAGAGATGGAAATTACCTTAAGTGTGGCAGAAGAAGAAAATAACTTTATTGCTACTATTAGCTCTACTTCGGGTGAATTTAGACTGGCTGGCATCGATGCGGAGGAGTTTCCCGAATTACCTCAAGTAAAGGGAGAACAGGTGATGGAATTGCCCATTGCTATAGTTAATGAGGGATTGGGGGGATGTTTGTTTGCAGCTTCAACGGAATTATCCAAACAGGTGCTGACAGGGGTACATCTCAAAACTAAAGTCTTAGGAGAAAGCGATCGCGCCGATATTTTGGAATTTGCTGCCACCGATAGCCATCGTTTAGCGGTTGTAGCGACGGATTTAAATCAAGAAGATATTGAATCAGAATCCGTTGTCAGCTTGCCCGATTTTGCTGTAACTATTCCAGCCAAAGCACTACGAGAACTAGAAAGAATTGTAGCA
This sequence comes from Waterburya agarophytonicola KI4, assembly GCF_020640915.1. Taxonomy (GTDB): domain Bacteria; phylum Cyanobacteriota; class Cyanobacteriia; order Cyanobacteriales; family Xenococcaceae; genus Waterburya; species Waterburya agarophytonicola. The sequence continues at coordinate 107,394 of NZ_JADWDC010000010.1, forward strand.
GATGCAGGGGAAAGCGATCGCATTAAGGTGAGTTTTGATGAGGTGGTAATGGTTTTTGAATTGGGCGATCGCCTATTAACTAGTGCAAAAATACCAGGAGATTACCCTGCCTACGGACAACTAATACCGCAGAATTTTGCCCGCGAGATGATTGTCGATCGCAAGAGATTATTGAGTAGTTTGGAATTAGTCGCAGTGCTAGCTCAGAAGAATAATTTGGTTAAGTTCAGTCTGAGCAACGATCTAGGGGAATTAACCGTCTCGGCAGATGCTCAAGATGTGGGCAATGCCAAACAATCTTTACCCGCAGAAATTATGGGGGAAGATATTGAAATTGCTTTTAATATTAAGTATCTAATGGATGGGTTAAAAGCATTACCCACAGCAGAAATTAAGATGCAGCTAAATGAGTGGAATCAACCAGTCATTTTTAGTCCCCTGGGTGGATTGGATATGACTTATTTGGTAATGCCAGTGCAGATTAGGAATTGAGAGATATCAAAAAAGCGAGCTTAACTCAACTCTTCTTGCAGAACATTTTGATATATCTGTGGCAGATAATTACTCATAGAATTAGTTTCAATTCCATATCCCAAACTAGTCCAAGTCCCAGATAATAATTTTAGTACTTGAGTAATTTCGCCCTTTCTTAACTGCTGGGGAATATTTGCCCCCCAAACATTAGAATCGCTCAACCAATCGTGAACTACCACATCTTGATATTCCGCTTCAAAACTATAATTTCTCCACCGCCAAATGCCTGAAGGACTAGGATGATACTTTTTAGCTTGTCTATCCCAAGTAAAATCTAGCATTTGATACCGTCCCGCAGCAGTCGTGCATTGTCCCACATTAGGACCAGCCACAATGGGGATACAGAGTTCGGGATGACGACTGAGGTCTTCCACATATCGACCCCCATAAATCACATTGTAGGGTCGTTTGACGTTTGCTTCGCTGGCGGTAATCGTCCGCATCAAAGCTCTAACATAGGGATCTCCCCCATTCATCACTAATGGCTGAGTGCGATGAAGACTAGGAATAGTCGCAACGGGTGGCGTGGAGGTAGCTCGTTTTTCTTGCCAAAACTCCCCAAGCTTCAATAGTATTTGTTTGGTAGTTGACAGATAAGAACGTACTTGAGGTTTGCTGATATGTTCCCCCAGTTGAGACAAAACTAACAGCAAACAGGCGAGATAGAAAAACTTAGTAGCTTTGTTAATTAGTTGCATTTGAGGCAGGGCGATCGAAAACTCAATCTTAGTAATACTAATTATCTTAAATAATGTTACTGAATAATTGCTCCCAAGTTTGGGATTCTGCTGCGGAGTCGGTGACTATTTCTACTATTTTCGATTTTGCTTCTGGCTGAAATATAGCTTCGACACATACCTGAGCTACTTTGGCACGGGGAATACTGCCATCAAATAAAGTATCGGCACTCTTCATCACAATAGGTTCGGAATTATCTTCATTTTTGAGTCCTCCTGGTCTGACGATGGTGTAATTTAGACCACTAGCTTGAATATAGGTTTCAGCTTGTTTTTTCCAGTATAGAACTAACCAAAACAGATTTAATGGATGAAGAAATTTGGAAACGCATAAAGACGAAACAAGAATAAAATGCTCGATCTTGTTGTTTTTAGCTATATCGACCAAATTCTTTGTTCCTTGGTAATCAACTTGATAAGGACCAGTCGGATCTAAGCTAGGGCTAGCACCAGTAGCACAAATTAAAACGCTACAATCAGAAAGATGACTGTCAAAGGTTACGGGGGTTAACACATCGCCTACGATTAATTCTACTGAGTTGGGTAAGATGGCTTTTGCTCGATCTGTATCTCTGACTAATGCTTTCACAGAAATATCTCTGTCGACTAATTGTCGAACAATATTTCTGCCAGTTTGTCCCGTAGCTCCAGCAACAAATATTTTCATTTTTTAGCTCGTACTTAAATCACACCTGTTATCAAAAAAAAGTGTTTAGCTAATAATTAACACCTTTATTGTAATCATCTTAACAGTAGGGAGTGGTTATCAAGAGGTAGTTTAAAAATCAATATGCAACCTAATTTTATCGATCGCTCGCAAAATTCAATTTTAGAAATTCCCACATCTAATCCTATGCAGCTTACCTATACTAATTCTCTAGAAAACAAAAAAACTTTTGCCTTTGAAGTTAGCTTTATGGGTCGCATGGATATGTACAGCGATGCAGATACGGTAGCCGAATACCTAAATGCTCACGAAGGATGGTTTTGTCGTTGCGCTCAACCTATGAAAGTAGATCCTTTGGGTAACAATGGTTATGTTTTGACTGTCGGAAAATATGGCTCTTTTGGTTATGAAGTAGAGCCAAAAATGGGAGTGATTTTACATCCTCCTGTGGGTAGAGTTTATCAAATGGAAACTATCCCTATTCCCGATTATAATACTGTCGGATATGAGGTTAACTATCAAGCATTAATGGAATTGTCAGAGGTGAGTGGGGATAGTCAAGCAGAAACAAAAGGAAGTTTATTTTCTCGCAAGCAAATTATTCCCGAGCGTATTACTCAAGTAAATTGGGAATTAAATTTATCGGTAGAAGTAGAATTTCCTCAGTTTATTCATAAGTTATCTTCTTCTTTGATTCAATCCACAGGAGATCGCTTGTTGGGTCAAATCGTCCGCCAAGTATCTCCTCGCCTGACTTATAAAGTACAAGAAGATTTTCATACTAGCCATCAATTACCCATCCCTCCCAAAAGTAGTAGACAACTGAATAAAATTTATAAAACTAATTCAGCAACCATATAGCAAATTCTAATTCTGTTACTAAGAATTAGGCTAGAATTAGGAGTGAGCTGTCTTCATAAGCTACAATCCTTTGAGAGAGCAGCATGCGGTGGGAAATATTGAGGTTAGAATTTTGCAGTCATGAATATTCAATGCAGAGCATTTAAGATGGTCTATTATAAGTCTCATCAACAAGTTCGCAACACCAAAGAGCGAGAATAGGAGTTTCAAATATGGCTTTAGATCAACTCGAAGCATTTTTAAAGAAAATGCAGTCTGAACCTGCACTTAAAGATGAGGTACAAGCTTCATCGACAGCAGATGAAGTTGCACAAATAGCACTCAAGCTTGGTTTTGAATTTTCAGGTGATGAATTATTGAGAATGTCAGGTAAGAAAGTTGGCAGGGTTACTGTTACAAAAAAGGATCTTCCTGGAGAGTACTGGGGAAATTGAGCGATCGCTCATTTGTCACCATTACGCTTTAGAATCGATATAAAAAGGTCCTCCTCCCTCTCAAAAGCCAATTAAAATAGCAATTATGCACATCGATCGCTTTGAAGATGGCAAGATTGTAAAATATTGGGGACAAGGAGACGCTCGGGGGTTAATGCAAAAATTAGGCATCATGTTTGTTCCCAGTCCCAAACTTCTTCTACCAATCCTGAAAAATTCTGTGTCTAAACTTTTTAAATAGTTTATCTAGCGATCGCTAAGCGAGATCGGCAGAGGAAGCACTTTTACGCTTCATCTGCCATAAAGCAGCTAATACATCGTTCTTTCTTCGGACTGACTAATACTAAATCCTGTTCTCAAAACCCATTTACAATACAAGAAATAGCAAGTTTGGG
>NZ_JADWDC010000084.1 GCF_020640915.1 Waterburya agarophytonicola KI4
CTCTCACCACCATAGCGAAAGCTTGGTGGTGAGAGGAATGCGCGAAGACAGATGAGTTTAAAAGCAGTTTTTCTGGACTTCAGTGGGGTAATCATCGATGATGAAGCCATCGATCGATCGCTGGTTGCAGATATATTACTCCAAGAGAATTTACGGGCGGATGATGATGAATATATCAATTATTGTCGGGGAAGGAGCGATCGCGCTGGTTTAAAAGATATCTTAGCCAATCGCGGGCGTATTTTGCCCGATGAGTATCTCGATCGCCTGTTGGCTAGTAAAAAGCAAGCCTATCGACAAGAAATCGATCTGTTAGATGAATTGCCATTATCCCCCCATCTAGGAGAATTTCTCAGTCAATTAAAAGCCGAAAATATTACCGTGGGTTTAGTTACGGGTACGCCCAAATCGGAAGTGGAATATATTTTGCAAAAAGCAGAACTGGCTCAATTCTTCGATATCATTGTGGCAGAAGACGACCTAGAACAAAGCAAGCCCGAACCCGAACCCTATTTATTGGCGTTATCGAGACTAAATTTGCAACCATCTAATTGTTTGGCGATCGAAGATAATCCCATTGGGATTGAATCAGCTAAACGAGCGAAGATTCAAGTAGTGGGTATTGCCAATCTTTATCCTCTCCATATGTTGCAGCGCAAGGCTAATTGGACGGTAGATGATTTTCTAGAGATTGAATTGGATCGAGTCGATCGCGTTTTATCAAAAACCTGAAAACATTTAACATTTAATAATTTAATAATTAATATTTAACAATTAATAATTTACCAATGACTACTGTAATCAATTCTCCTACCGAAGCGATCGCCAGAGTAATCGAGCAACAACGTCAGTTTTTTAATGCAGGTAAAACTAAAGATCTGGATTTTCGTCGGCAACAGTTAGAAAAACTCAAGACAGCAATTAAACAAAAGGAAGAACAAATTATTGCTGCTTTGCATCAAGATTTATGCAAGCCAGAATTGGAAGGATATATTGAAATGGCTGTGCTGCAAGATATTAATTATGCTCTCAAGCATCTGAAATCTTGGGCTAAAAAAAAGAAGGTAAAAACTCCTTTAACCCAATTTCCCGCTTCGGCTTATATTTATGCCGAACCTTTGGGCAATGTCTTAATTATTGGACCTTGGAATTATCCTTTTTCCTTGATCATAAGTCCTCTTATTGGCGCGATCGCAGCAGGAAACTGTACTATCCTCAAGCCTTCGGAACTCGCACCCCAAACTTCTAGGGTGTTAACTGAATTAATTAACGATACTTTTCCTCCCGAATATATTGCAGTAATTGAAGGGGGAGTAAAAACTTCTCAGGCATTACTCGCCGAAAATTTCGACCATATCTTTTTTACAGGAGGAACAAAGATCGGCAAAATTGTCATGGAAGCTGCTGCCAAAAATCTCACTCCCGTTACTTTAGAATTGGGCGGAAAAAGTCCCTGTATTGTTGATAGTAATATCGACTTAAAAGAAACTGCTAAAAGAATTACTTGGGGTAAATTTCTTAATGCAGGACAAACTTGTATTGCTCCCGATTATTTGTTGGCAAACAAACAAATTAAAACTGAATTAATTGCAGCTATTAAACAATGTATTAGAGATTTTTATGGCGATAATCCTCAATCAAGTCCAGATTTTGCTCGGATAATCAATCGCCAACAATTCGATCGCCTGCAAGGATTATTAGCCGATGGAACAGTTATTCTTGGAGGAGAAACTAAGGCTGAAGATCTGTATATTTCCCCGACATTAATTACCGATGCTGCTTTAGATAGTCCTTTGATGGCAGAAGAAATCTTTGGGCCGATCTTACCTATTCTAGAATATGATAATCTACAAAATGCGATCGCTCTAATTAATTCTCGTTCTAAACCCCTCGCGCTTTATATCTTCTCTAAAGATAAAGACATACAAGAACAAATTCTAATGAATACTTCTTCTGGAGGAGTTTGTATTAACGATACTGTTATGCAGGTAGGAGTTAACGAATTACCTTTTGGCGGTGTAGGTGATAGTGGTATTGGTAGCTATCACGGTAAAGCTAGTTTTGATACTTTCTCTCACCAAAAAAGCGTTTTGAAAAAGTCTTTTCTTTTAGATTTTAATTGGCGATACGCGCCCTATGCAGACAAGTTAGGATTGTTTAAAAAATTAACTCAATAGATAATTCATAATTCCTTCCGCGATTAATTTAGGGCGAACAGCCATTCGCCCCTACTTATTACTTACCTCAACCCCATCCCCATCCTTTAGGTAGGCTGCACCTTTTAACACAATGCGATCGCCCGATTCCAATCCATTGATAATCTCTATGGTGCGATCGTCAATAATTTCCCCCATTGATACTGTTTGCGCCTTAACAGTATTATCTGGTTGCAACACAAAAACAATGGCTTTATTCCCTGACTGGGGTAATAGTGCTTCAATTGGTACGGCTAAACCTTGATTACTATCGGTGTTAATAGCTGCGCGCAAAAACATCCCTGGCTTGAGATTAGTATTGCTGGGTAAGTCTACCTTGACTAATGCTTGGCGAGAGCTATCGTTGACGATAGGATCGATTTCTCTGACTTTTCCTGTCAATTTGAGATCTGAATTTGCATTAGAAGTAATTGCTACTTTTTGTCCCGATTGAATTTGACCAACCAGGGTTTCAGGCACTTGCAATCTTAATTCCAAACGTCCGTTTTGAATTATAGAAAACAACATCTCCGAACTAGAAGTAATTTGTCCTACCCTAGCTTCGCGAGAGGCAATAATACCGCCACTAGGGGCAACAATAATTGTATCGCCTAATTGGGCTTCAATTGCTTGCAGCCTACCTTGGGCTTGAATTAATCCCGCTTCTGCTTGAGCGATAGTTTGACGGCGAGAGCCAGCCTTTAATTGTGCCAAGGCTTGTTTTGCTTCGTTTAGATTGGCTTTCGCTCCTGCTAAGTCAGATTTAGCTACTTTTTCTTGATTGAGGACTTCATCAAAGCGATCGCGAGTAATTGCGCCTTCTTGCTCTAAAGTACGATTGCGATCAACTCTTTTTTGAATCAATTCTAGATCCGACTCCGCTTGTACTATTGCCGACTCTGCGTTAGCCACTCTAGCTTCTGCTTGGGCTACTTCTTCGATTCTACTTCCCGCTTGCAATTCATCTAGTGCAGCTTTTTGCTGCGCCACTGCTGCTTGAGCTTCTGTTTTTTGTGCGGTTAAAGTTTTATTATTTAATTTGGCTAATACCTGTCCGCGATCGACACGATCGCCCGTTTCTGCTAATATTTCAGTAATTTGTAATCCTACTGCTTGGGACATTACAGGAGTTCTTTCAAAAGCCGTTACCGTTCCCGAAGCATCTAGAGTACTATTAATATCCCTAGTTTTTACTTCAGCAATAGTTACTGTTTGGGCTGGTGCGATAGATTCATTGACTAGGGCAGATTCTGACTCGCCCTTATTGTTGGCAGTTGGAGTCAAAAATAAACGAGTTACTCCTAGGGTTAATACGACTCCCAGTCCTACTCCCATTAATATACCTTTTTTTCCAGAAAATAAAGATGGTTTTGCCTTGGGTTTTGGTACTTTAGCTAAATCTAAATCTGATTTAGAAATAATGGAATTAGAAACTAAAGATTTACTTAAACTATCTTTTTTAATGGGAATTGGCTGAGGGTTTTGTTCTTCGATTGTGTAGTCTAAAAAACAAAAGCGATCGTCAATTTCTACAATATACAAAGCCTTTTCAAGAGGAAAATTCAAACTGAGATCTGAATAAACTAACTCGGTCGAATCTTGACCTAAAAAAGCTTTTTCTAAAAGAATACTGTCAAGCTCTCCTACGGATTTGAGTACTACTGGATCGCCGTTGGTTAGATCGAATTTTGCGGAATCGTGGTTGATATTAGATTTTTGCTGCACGAGTATTAAATAAAATTACTATTTAGTTGATTAATGTAATATTTTGCTTAAATTTAATTGCATAAATTTACTTTTGTAAAAGATAAAATAAATTAAATTCTTTTGATAGATAAGAAACTGGAAAATTTTGTTAAATAAAAGTTGGAAAATAGCATTTTAAAAAGAGTAAATGTTACTGTATTTAAAGTGACTCCATTGGGAGTTTTTGTTACCGAGATCGTAGGATTCGGAAAATATGGAATCACCGCTAAACTATACCAGTGCCAATTTCGAGCAAGTAGCTTTAAGCAAATTTCGCTCTTTGGTTGCCTTCTTACCCCAAGATATCAAAATTTTTCGCGAACCTTGGGGACGTTCTACAGTCTTGTGTATTGATTTTGCTAATTGTCCTCATTTGTTTAGTGTAGACCAAGAACAAGCTCGCTTGTTGAGTAATGCGATCGCCCAACTAGGTTTAGCTAGCTCGGTTATATTTCGCATTGGTAGCAAAATAGTGGGCTGGAAGAAAATGAGATCTTCCTAACACCTTAGTGCAAAGTAATTTCACTAAATATTAATTTTTAGTAACTATTGAAGATTCAGTATAACCTTGAATAGGAATATTAGGTACTTGTTACGCTCGAACCTAGAAAGGCAAAACACCTCAAGTTGCAGCTTTGAGCATATGGTAGGTAATTAATAATTGAGTTAAAGCTAGAGGATAACTTTGTAGAGTTTCTCCAGTAGTCCCTGTTATTTTGCCCAATTCTTGATTGCCTTCTAAACTGCAAAACTGACCGAGATAGGGTACTTCGCTACACATAATTTTTTCTAATTCTCGTACTTGCTCCTGAGTCGCCTGTCCGTCAATCTGTAAAATATCAACGGGTTTTCCCATATCTCGATCTAAGCCCAAACGGATCGCATCGCCCAAATGATTACCTTCTGAATTGAGAATTGTACTCAAATCAGGATGAGGAATAGTAGGACGTAAAACTAGATTGGCATTGAGTAATAAATTTTCCCCTGGATCTTCTGTGTCGTCTGGAGGATAGAAGCTGACAATCATATCAGACCATTTACGTTGAGGACGAATAAACGCTTCTGAATCTGGCTCTCTTTGGCGTAGTTGCTCTAAAACTTGTTCCTCTTGATAACCCCTCTTGCGAGTATCTCGTTTAATTTTCCAAGCAGCACGCAGTGACTCGGGGGGAGCTAAATAAGTAGTAACATCATAGCTATCTCGCATTTTGCGGGTTGAATATCCCAGCAAACCTTCAACAATTACATATTTACGCGGTTCGATATATTCTGGGGGATCGAAAGCACCTGTCGAGTGATTATAAATAGGCTTAAGAATTGCTTGTCCTTCACTCAACAGAGCTAAGTGTTGCTCGATAATATCTAGATAGTTACAGTCGGGATGAAGGGCGGAAATCTTCATTTCGGCTCTTTGAACTCGGTCGTAGCGATGGTAATCATCGGTACAAATAATCGTAACGTTATCTTCCCCTAAAACCTGAGCAATTCCCCTGGTTAGAGTTGTTTTACCTGCTGCACTATCACCAACTATACCGAGAATAATGGGTCTATCATTCATTTTTTTTTCTCCTTCGAGGGAAAACTTGCTCAAAAATAGAATATATCGCCACCGTAGCACTTGTATATAGGGTTTGCTGAAAAATTGAGATTTGAAAAAATTAACCCATGAAATAGGCGATCGCAACTAAGAGCAAATTGACTAAATAAAATACTCCTACTACCTGAGTTTCATTCCAGCCACTAAGCTCAAAATGATGATGAATTGGAGCCATCTTAAACAAACGCTTACCATTACCATCTTCTCCTTTGGTCGCTTTATAATAACCAACTTGAGCAATTACTGAGAGAGATTCGATCAAGAAAATACCGCTGACGACAAATAACGTCCAGAGATTACCGCTACTTAGCCCTACTGCTGCTAGCGCGCCACCCAAAGCCAGAGAACCCGTATCTCCCATAAAAACAGTTGCAGGGTTGCGATTATGAACTAAAAAGCCCAAACACGCCCCGCTAAAACAAGCGCAAAATAAAGCCAAGTCGGGAGAATCAACGCTAATAATTGCTCCCAAACCTAAAAAAGAGATCGCACCTGTCCCCGCTGCCAACCCATCTACTCCATCAGTCAAATTTGTCGCGTTGCTTTCGGCTGCAAGGACGAATATTGCTAAGGGTATAAATAACCATCCCAAGGATAAGTTTATGCCCCCAGGGAGGCTAATATTAGTAATTGAAGGAGATTCGTGCCAAAACAACCACAAAGCAAACAAAGTCCCCAAGGAAACTTGGAGAGTCAGCTTCATTCGGGGGGATATTCCTTTATTGGACTTTCTGCGTAATACTTGCCAATCATCGATCCAACCGATTAAGCCATAACCCAAGGCGATCAAGCATACTGCGATCGCTTCTGCTGATATGTTGGCGATGGTTGGATTTAAAACCATTCCTACTAAAGCGATGATAACTGCTACTGGAACAAAAAAAATGCCTCCCATAGTGGGAGTTCCAGCTTTTTTCAAATGAGATTGAGGTCCATCTTCCTGAACGATTTGACCTGTTTTGAGCCGATTGAGGATGGGAATTACCCCCTTGCCTATCAAGGCACTGACAATCGTACAGCTTAGTAAGGGAAAGAACAGCAGACCAAATTGCTTGCCCGAAAAACCATCTTCATAACCCAAAGCGATCGCGCTGAGAGTCAGAATACCAATCAGAAAAATCAATAAGGCTTTACCAGAAGGGACAATTAACTTCTCTGTCGCAAGCGATTTACCATTCACAATTAAATTACTGCCAATTTTCTACAATATTAATCATCGATCGCAATTATTTTACAATAAGCGATCGACGAATCATTATTATAGAGGCATAATTTCTTAGTCGTTGACAGTGTTAGTCATCATCGTCGGTGTCAAACTCATCGTCATCCCCATCCATTAGCACGTCTAGATCGTCGTCGGATTTAACTTTTTCTACCTCTACTGTTTCCCGAGGAATAAGACGATTATTAGCTTTGAGCCAATCTATTAGAGAAGATCCTCTTTTGATCGGAATAACAATTGCGGGTTCGTACCGTGCTTCTTGAACTAGAGCAGGATTTTTACGTTGTTCCATAATTAAATTTATCTATCTGTTTGGTAGCCTATAGGTTAAAGATTGTATCGGTTTTGATTGAGATTAACTAATCTATGACTTGCTTATGGATCAAAATTGCAGCCATCTCAAGCTCGGTATTATCTAGTCTATCCCATACTCCACCCGAAGCGATCAAACTCAATCTGACTTACTTTCTATTTGCGCGATTGGCATTGAGAGAAATGTCGCTACGCATCACTGCTTCCTGCATTGCTTTTTGAATAATATCTTGAGAAGATTCAGTTTCTTCATCATAACCACCAACGATCTTGGTTGTTTCAAAAGCGTTTAATTCTTTTAAGTGAGAGTTAGTTTGTTTTAGCTGATAAATTTTAATTTTAGACATAATCGTTGCGGTGGATAGAGATTCAATTAAATATTAAACACATAATAGTACAAACTTCAGCTCGGACAAAGTTCATCAGTAACTTTACAAAACAGAGATAATTTAGACTTATTTTGTTCGCAATAATTTAGCAATTTCCCCTCAAATTAATTTAGGGATTATTAACAAATGCTTTACAATTTACTTGATAAAATTTTCCAGAGAATATTCGGTCATAATCAATGAAAAATCTGCAATTACCTCAAAAAATTATGCTTCTGGGTGCGGGAGAATTGGGCAAAGAATTTGCGATCGCAGCCCAGCGTTTGGGTAATTTTGTCGTGGCAGTAGATCGTTATGCCAACGCCCCAGCCATGCAGGTAGCAGATGCAGCCGAAGTTATTTCGATGCTCGATGGAGATGATTTAGAAAGAGTTGTCGAAAAATATCAACCAGACTTTATTGTGCCTGAAATTGAAGCAATTCGTACCGAAAAACTAAGTGAATTCGAGCAGCGAGGGATTACGGTAATACCTACCGCAGCAGCTACTAGCTACACGATGAATCGCGATCGCATTCGGGAATTGGCAGCCCATGAGTTGGGTATACGTACGGCAAAATATGCCTACGCTACTAGTCTAGAAGAATTAAAACTAGTTTCCACTGACATCGGCTTTCCCAATGTAGTCAAACCCGTAATGTCTTCTTCAGGCAAAGGGCAGTCTATAGTTAAATCTCCCGAAGAAGTAGATCGAGCCTGGGAATATGCTATAGAAGGGGCGCGGGGAGATACCCAGAAGATTATTGTCGAAGAGTTTATTGATTTTGAAATTGAAATCACCTTGATGACAGTCAAACAGTGGCACGCACCTACAGTTTTTTGTCCCCCCATTGCCCATCGTCAAGAAAGAGGCGATTATCAAGAATCTTGGCAACCTGCGGGTATCTCAGCTATCCAAACTCAAGCAGCAGAAGCGATCTCTAGTAAAGTGACTGATGCCTTAGGTGGGGCGGGAATATTTGGGGTAGAGTTTTTTATTACCCAAGATGAGGTAATATTTTCGGAATTATCTCCCCGTCCCCACGATACAGGAATGGTAACTTTAATTTCTCAAAATCTGAATGAATTTGAATTACATTTACGAGCAATTCTAGGCTTACCTATTCCCAAAATTGAAGTTTTTGCTCCCTCTGCCAGCGCGGTTATCTTAGCAGAGAAACATTCTGACTGCATCAATTTTGCTAATGTAGCAGAAGCTTTGCAAGTAGCAGACACAGATATCAAGCTATTTGGCAAACCCGATTCTCGTCCCTACCGTCGTATGGGAGTCGCTTTGGCAAAGGGAAAAACCATCGCCGAAGCTAGGGAAAAAGCGAATACCGCAGCCGATAAAGTGCTGGTTATTTAATTTTTAACTGAAAGGATAAAACAAGGGAGTCAGGGTAATTGTAATTAGCCAGAATAAAATATTTAGGGGTATTCCAACTCGCATGAAATCAGTAAACTTATAACCTCCTGGACCGTATACCATTAGATTAGTTTGGTAGCCGATGGGGGTAGAAAAACTAGCCGATGCTGCAATCATAATGGCGATCGCAAAAGGCATAAAGCTAACTCCCAGATTTTGGGACAGAGCTAGGGCGATGGGAAAAATTAGTGCTGCGGCTGCGTTGTTGGTGATTGCTTCGGTTAATAAGTTGGTCGCTGCATAGATGATGGCTAAAGCCAACCAGGGATTATCCCCCGAAAACTGAATCATTGTAGATGCGATCGCTGCTGCCGCGCCTGTAGTCTCTAAAGCCTTCCCAATACTAAGAGCAGAGCCAATAACTAGCAATACCGACCACTCTATATTACGTAGTGCCTTAATTGAAGAACAACATCCCGTAGCGATAGTTACTACCGCAGCTAAAATTGCTGCTTTGAGCATACTCATCACCCCTAGGCTAGAAAGAAGTATCATTCCTAGCAAAATAATCATCGCTAAAGGGGCTTTTTCATGGCGTATGGGTTCGGAGTCGGGAATACCATTAACTAAATAAAAATCATTCGAGATTCTTTGCTGAGATAAAAAATTGGCATTGGCTTCGAGTAGTAAAGTGTCTCCTGCTTTGAGACGAATACTACCAATTTTGCCTTTTAAACGCTCTCCATTACGAGCAACTGCTAAGACGACGGCATTATATTGAGTCCTAAATTTTCCTTCGCGGATCGTTTTACCCAACATCGGACAAGTATTAGATACTACTGCTTCAATCAGACATCGATTTGAACGAGGCGTATCTAGCTTGAAAACCTGGTCTGTGGCGGGCTGCAATCCCCGCAAACGATGTAGATCCACCATTGAATCGATCGTACCAATAAATACCAGGCGATCGCCTTCTCGTAAGATTTCTTGGGGGCTAACCGCAGGAAAAATTAATTGATCGCGGACAATTTCGACTAGATATAACCCAGGTAGATTTCTTAAACCAGCTTTTTCAATTGTTTTATCCGCCAAAGGACTAGCATTGGAAACCATCATTTCTACCGTATATTGCCGTACGTCTTCTGTATCGCTAATGACGGGTTTACGATTAGGCAAGAGCCAACTACTAGTTAGAAATAAATAAATCATACCAGCGATCGCGCAGGGGAATCCCACCAACGCTATATCAAAGAGTTTTAATCCTGGCAAATCTGTATTGGCAATTAAAAGACCGTTAACTACTAAATTAGTACTAGTACCGATAAGAGTACAAATTCCTCCAAAAATTGCCGCATAGCTCAACGGAATCATTAATTTGGACGGACTAATGCGCAGTTTGCGCGACCAATCGCTAACCACAGGAATAAACATTGCTACCACGGGGGTATTGTTTAAAAAAGCACTCATCCCCATTACAGGACTCATCAAGCGCAATAAAGCTGCATTCTGTCCCTTGGGTAGTCCTAACACTCTTTGAGAAATCCAATTCATACCTCCCGTCTGGGATAATCCCGTCACTACTATATAGAGGACAGCGACGGTAATCATCCCTGGATTGCTAAATCCTGCCAAAGCATCTTGCTCGGTTAAAATTCCACTGACAAACAAAGCTGCCGTCCCTCCCAAAAAAACAATCTCTGCGGGTAGGGAAGTAAGGGCGTTGAGAACGAATACCCCTATAGTAACGGCGATCGCCATTCCCCCTTTCCAAGACAAATTAAAATTGGGCGAAGCCATAATATATGAAAGCAATCCGAGGACACTAGAGGTACTCAAGCCTAGAAATATTAGGAATAGCCAATGTTTCCAAGTCTTAGGAGCTAAGATGCGACGAGATAATCTTCTTGCTTCCATAATTAAAATTTCCTTAAAAAATTCCGGTTAGCAGTAAGTCTATCACAGAAAAATCCTATATAAATCTCAAATGTTTTGAAATACAATTTAGATTTAATTTAAAACAAGATGTAAGTAATCCCAAATTAAGTCAGACTGGAGATAGGGTCAATAGTTAACATAAATGAGGAAGTCAATCAGCAAATCCGAAAACCATAACTTAATCGAATCTTTGACAGCAAATAATTTTTTGTTCCAAGATTTGGATCGGTCTTTGTTGGCGAAATATTTGACATCAGAGCAACTTATTGCTGAAAAGCTATATTCTAGTCGTCCCGTCTATACTGCTTTTGGCAACGATACTTCTTTGGAATATCTTTATGCGATCGTCAAAGGAGGCCCTGTAGTGGTTCGCAGTACTCCTCTAGACCGTATTATTGATATAACTTACGCTAATAGCTGTTTTGGAATGCGGAATCTAGCCTTAAGTTTTGGTAATGTATCTCGTACCTTTCCTAGTCTAGTAGAAGCCTACAAGACCGCAGACGTGATCAAAATTTCCTTAGAAGCGGTCAAAGCAGTCCATCAAGAATGCGAAATTTTTCGTCAGCGTTACGGACTCATGTTTGAATTACAAGAAAAATTTCAATACCATTTGCTCAATTGTAGTACCTATCCTCCCCAAGCCGTAGCAGCACTATTACGAGCCTTAGTTTATCAAGAAAGAGAATTGGGCAATCAACCCCAAACTGATGGCATTTTTCTGTTCGATTTGCCGATAGAAATCATTGCCAAAGCTTGCCAACTAAATCATCGTACGGTGGAGCAAGTCCTCAAAGGAATGATGAAAGTTAATATCTTGAAACCCCAAAAAGGCTCTCACAACGACCTCGTTTACGTGATTAATCCCGAAGAATTAAAAGCAGTCTATGGAGCTACGAGGGATAAAGTATCTTGGTGGCCATTAAAATAGACATGGATTTATCTAAACAAAAGTGATATTGCTAGCATTGATTTCTATCGGCAAATAAAGCGATCGCATCATTTTGATAAAACAACATCGTTCATCGGCTACTGCCCCCAAATTATAAAATTATAATTATCTACTTGCACAGATTAATTCTTAACATCAGATATCTAATTTTGTTGAGCGGTTTGCAGAAATTCGGGTTGAACCCAACGGTCAAGTTCAATTTCCTGCAAATTCTGTAGATCGGGAATTGTTTGAAGTTGAGTAATGTGACTTGTGAGCCAATCTGGGCGAATTTTCCGATCGTTAATGATTGCTTTTGCCGTTTCGTGACTCAAAGATAGATAAATATTGGCGGGTAAGGCAAATTCTTGCAGATCGATCGCTCTCAATATCCCAGAATCTAACTCTGCTTGAAATTCTAAATCCGAGGCAAAGCCAATATAGTTCCCTTGGGTAAGATAGGTTCGCATCAAAGCGATCGTATCTACTGTTTCGATCTGGTCAAAATCAGTAAGTTTTAGACCGAGTTCTGCTAGGCGAGAGACAAAAATTTGATGGCTAGCAAAGCGATCGCTTAACAATATTAAAGGTTTTTGTTTAATATCTCTCAGGGTTTGCCAATTTCTTTTAGTTAATGAGAAATTAGATGCCACTATTAAACCGTATTTGACCGAGGCAATCTTTCGTCGTTCTAGTTCGGGATTAAACTCTGAAATTATCTCGGAAAATCCCAGGTCAATATTGTTATCTTTAATTGCTTTTTCTAATAATTTAAGATCGTCAAAAACTGCCAGTGTTGTTTCGATTTCAGGATGCTTTTGGCGATACTGATAGATTATTTTTGGCAGCCAGTCTTGAGCAATTTCTAGAGAACAGCCAATACCGATTTGATTAAATTTTGATTGCTTAAATTTTTCTACTTTATCTGCAATTTTTGCTTCTAATTCAACCAGCTTTTTTGCTTCTTTTACTAAAAATTGACCGACTTCCGTCAATTGTATTTGTCTCCCCAAACGATCAAAAAGAGAAGTTTTTAAATCCGATTCTAAAGATTTTATTTTTGCACTAACTGCTGGTTGAGTAAGATTCAAACTTTCCGCCGCTTCAGTAAAATTCAAACAACGAGCAACTGCCAAAAAAACCTTTAGTTGATAGATTTCCATAATAGTAAACAGTCGTAAAAACCTCTATCAAAAAAAATTATTAATCCATACAAAACTTTGATGAATAACTCTTGAAAATCAAGAGACAATTTAGAGAAGAAATATAAAGTTTCTAAATCAATTTTATTGACGAATAAAAGCTAAGAGCTAAAAGCTAAGAGCTTTTTAAAATAATAGCCCCTTTTAAAGTGGAGAACAGTACATGACGAACACTCAACACCTCAAGACAGACGTTTTAGTAGTCGGCGGTGGTACTGCTGGTACGATGGCAGCGATTAAAGCCAAGCAAGCTAACCCAGAAGCAGAAGTTTTAATTTTAGAAAAAGCCAATATTCGACGCAGTGGAGCGATCGCCATGGGCATGGATGGGGTCAATACTGCGGTGATTCCAGGTAACTCTACACCAGAACAATATGTCCGCGAGATTACTATCGCTAACGATGGCATCCTCAATCAGAAAGCGGTCTATCAAACGGGTAAACTGGGTTATGAAGTCATTCAAGAATTAGATAGTTGGGGGGTTAAGTTCCAAAAAGACACCTACGGCAACTATGACCTAAAACAAGTGCATCGGGTTGGTAAGTATGTTCTGCCTATGCCTGAAGGGAAAGACTTAAAAAAGATTCTCGCTCGTCAGGTAAAAAAACACAAAGCCAAAGTGACCAATCGCGTGATGGCAACTCGCGTGATTGTCCAAGATGGTAGAGCGATCGGCGCAGTCGGTTTTGATGTCCGTAATGGCGATTTTGTAGTGATTCAAGCTAAAGCAGTAGTTCTTTGTACGGGGGCTTGTGGCAGATTGGGATTACCAGAGTCGGGATATCTCTACGGTACTTATGAAAACCCTACCAATGCGGGTGATGGTTACTCCATGGCATATCATGCGGGGGCAGAATTAACCAATATTGAGTGCTTCCAGATTAATCCTCTAATCAAGGATTACAATGGTCCAGCCTGTGCCTATGTTGCGAGTCCCTTCGGCGCATACACCGCAAATGCGGAGGGGCATCGCTTTGTTAACTGTGACTACTGGAGTGGTCAAATGATGCTGGAGGTTTGGAAAGAGCTACATTCTGGCAAAGGACCGATTCAGCTCAAGATGACCCATTTAGACGAAGATACGATCTCCGAAATCGAAACTATCCTCTGGGCAAATGAACGTCCTAGTCGCGAAAGATTTCATCAAAACCGAGGTGAAAACTACCGTACCCATGGGGTGGAAATGCACATCTCTGAAATTGGGTTGTGCAGTGGACATAGTGCTTCGGGGGTTTGGGTAAGTGAAAAGGCAGAAACCACCGTCCCAGGATTATATGCTGCGGGAGACATGGCTTCTGTTCCTCATAATTACATGATTGGAGCTTTTGTCTTTGGTCGTTTGGCTGGTACTAATGCGATGGAATATGTGGAGGGTTTAGAACATTCCGAACCAGATGCCGATTGGTTGGCAGCCGAAAAAGAACGCATCTATAAACCAATGCAAAATCCTGACGGCATCCCCCACACTCAGGTTAAATATAAGCTACGTCGGATCGTAAATGACTATCTCCAACCTCCTAAAAACACTCACAAAATGGATATTGCCCTATCAAAGTTTGTCAATTACCACGACACCCTGGAGTTAATGGGCGCAAGAGATCCTCACGAACTGATGCGCTGTATGGAGGTTCATTTTATTCGCGACTGTGCAGAAATGGCAGCCAGAGCTTCTTTATATCGTAAGGAAAGTCGTTGGGGTTTGTATCACTACCGTATCGATTACCCAGAGAAAAACAACGAGGAGTAGTTCTGTCACGTCAATCTGAAGCAAGAGGATGGCAATATGACTCTCTTTAAACGTCCTGTCGAACCTTATATTGTCGATGTCAATCTCGAAGAAGAAGTTTACGACGTAAAAGTTGCAAGTAAGTAATAGGTAATAGGTAATAGGTAATAGGTAATAGGTAATAGGTAAAAATGGCTTTAACTACTCAACGGATTGATGTTCCCGTAATCGTCGATGAATCTAAGTGTTTGGAAAAATGTCAGGCTTGCATTGAAGTATGTCCATTAGATGTCTTGGTAAAGAATCCTGAGACGGGCAAGGCATATATGAAATATGACGAATGCTGGTTTTGTTTGCCTTGCGAAAAAGAATGTCCCACTGGTGCAATTACGGTACAAATTCCTTTTTTATTGCGTTGAATGTAAGGGCGAACAGCCCTAAAGGGTGCGGTAGTCCTAAAGGATACCGCTTCGCATATCGCTCTTTGTTGGAAACCAACAAGACCGCGCTACCTTACCGTTCGTCCCTACGCAAATATTATTCAAATTTTAATTAAATCTTATGTATGACGATATTAATGACGAATTAAAACCGTGGGTAGAAATGCTCCAGTCCACCGCAGTAGAAGATCGCTTGGTGGCAGTCAAAACCCTACAGCATATGGGAGATGAAGATGCGATCGCACCTTTGATCGATGCTCTAGAAGATGAAGATACTAACGTCCAGAAGATTGCCATTACCGCTATTTGGGAACTAACTAATCCCATCGCCGTTAAACCATTAATGGCTTGTTTGCGATCGCCCGATGAGGAAGTAAGAGAAGAAGCTTTATCAGCATTAAAAGAGTTGATTGCCCCTGGGGATCTAATGATGCTGCTGGATTACGTTCAGGAAGATAATTTTTATATGCAGCTTAATGTATTGATTCTGCTGCGGAAAATACACGATGCCCAGGCACTACCTTATGTACTGCCGTTTTTTGAATCAGAACAAGAAGAACTGAGAGAAACAGCAATTACTACCCTGCGCTATCTCAATCAGATCGAAACTTGTCCCCCAGCTTTAACCTTGATGAACGATGAATCTCCCAAGGTTCGTCGGGAAGCAACTTTAACATTAGGTTATCTCCAAGATCCCGAAGTAGTTCAATTACTATGTGGGGCTTTAACTGGCGATCCAGATTGGCAAGTACGCCGTAGATCGGCTCAATCCTTGGCTTTGCACAAAGATCCAAGTTCTATTCCTGCATTACAACAAGCCTTAGCTGACGAACATTGGCAGGTACGCAAGTTTACCGCCCGAACTCTCCATGAAGTAGCCGACGAAAGCGTTATTCCTGCCCTAATTAAATGCCTTGCGGATGAATACTCTGATATCCGTCGCGATGCTGCAACTGCCCTGGGTAATATCGGCAATCCCAATGTCTTAAATGCTCTCCAGCAAACCTTAGACGATCCTGACGCTGATGTAAGGATCTTTTCCCAAAAGGCGATCGATAAAATTCGCGAACAACAAGGGGTTGCTTCATGAAAGATAGAGAACAGCAAGCGATTCAACTACTCAAACAAATTATCGAGCCAAATCTCACTAACGATATTGTAAGTTTGGGCATGGTGCGGAATCTTAGGCTAGTAGATGATTACGTATACCTCAAGCTGTATATTGGTTCTCATCAACACGACCTGAAAGACAAAGTAGAAGCTGCTTTATCTACCCTCGATTGGTGCAAAAAACCTTACATTCAAGTATGTACCATCCCTGGGGTAAGGCTCACCTTGGCAATTTCTAGCGGTAAAGGCGGGGTGGGAAAATCGACCACCTCGGTTAATCTAGCCATGGCATTAAGTTTATCTGGGGCAAAAGTCGGCTTACTAGATGCAGATGTTTATGGCCCAAATATCCCGCAAATGCTGGGTTTAAAACAGTCTGACGTACAGACTATTGATACTTCTGTTGGACAAAAATTTATTCCCCTAGAAGCCCACGGTATTAAGGTCATGTCAGTCGGTTTACTTGCCGAACCCGAACGCCCTCTAGCCTGGCGAGGACCGATACTCCATAAGATTATTACCCAGTTTATTAACGATGTGGAATGGGGTGAATTAGATTATCTTTTAATAGATCTGCCTCCAGGTACGGGGGATGCTCAAATTACCATCGTGCAAGAAAGTCCCATCTGCGGGGTAGTAATGGTGACAACACCCCAACAGGTAGCCTTATCAGACGTGCGACGGGGAATCTATATGTTCCGTCAGGTAGGTGTTCCCGTCTTAGGTATTGTGGAAAATATGAGTTATTTAGAAAATGCTCAAGGAAAACGTACCGCTGTCTTCGGCATGGGTGGTGGCGCGGAAATTGCTCAAGAATTATCAGCACCATTACTAGGACAAATTCCTCTCGATCCTCGTATTTGTAGCGGTGGAGATGAGGGAAATCCCATTGCACTTAGTCAACCAGATTCTATAGCTGCTCTAACATTTAAACAAATAGCTCTAGCTTTAGGTCGAACTTTTGCCATCGATCGGGAAACAGCAACATCACGCCCGTAGATGGCTATTTGAACGGGAAATCATTAATTGCGATCGCTAACTTAAATTCTAAACCTAGATCAGACTATACCTAATTTGAGTATGTATGGTAGCGATCGCAAAGTCGTTAAAAATTCACCGCCATCGATTTTGTCAAACAGTTAAAGGTGAATACAAGCTATATTATTTAGTATCAATAATGATACTGGCTTGAAATTTAGAGTATGGCGCAAATACAAAAGCTGTTAGCTCAAATCAAGAATAATCCTGCTGATGTAAGATTTAATGATTTAACTAAAGTCTGTGACCATTACTTCGGAGAACCCAGACAAAAGGGAACAAGTCATCATCTGTCTTCGCGCAGGATACTCCCACCATAGCGAAAGCTTGGTGGTGAGAGGAATGCGCGCCTCTAATTGTGTTTTTTACATTTAACATTGTATAATGTGAGCTATGGTTGAAAGAGCTTACAGATACAGATTTTTCCCTACTGCCGAGCAAGAAAATCTCTTGCGACGGACAATGGGGTGTGTGCGTCTGGTCTATAACAAAGCTCTCGATGCTAGAACCAAAGCTTGGTATGAAAGACAAGAGAGAGTCCAATACAAAGAAACCTCTAGCCTTCTTACCGATTGGAAGAAAACCGAAGACTTGGATTTTCTCAACGAGGTTAGCTGCGTACCTTTGCAGCAATGCCTGAGGCATTTGCAAAAGGCGTTTGCTAAAGAAACTCCAGAGGCATTTCTGGGAGGACTTAGAGTTATGGCAATCGATGGAACG
>NZ_JADWDC010000011.1:0-51115 GCF_020640915.1 Waterburya agarophytonicola KI4
GACTGAATTACCGAAGAAAAACAACGATTTCTTCGTAGTTATGCAAGAGGTCTAAGGTTAAGTTAATCAGCTACGTTAAGTTATTTCAGTGTATTTAACTACCTAGTGATGAAATATACCCTGACAATTACATACCTCAAGAACAAAGGGGAAAAGATATCTATTCAATACCTTTTGCCCTTTGTTCCATCCTTCATAGATCGACTTAATCGTTAAACGAAAAGAAGAGGTTAACAGTTACTTTGTTAACCTCTTCTGATCTAAATATTCGTCAGCTTATAGCTTTGTCTTAACGAGTCGCCTCAACCAACACTTGCTGCTGTACGGAAGAAACTTGCGTTTTACCGTCTTCATCAATGTCAACTAAAGCATTGTCGCCATCATCAATACGACCAGAGAGAATAGCTTCGGCTAAACTATCTTCTAGAAGACGCATAATAGCCCGACGTAAAGGTCTTGCACCATAGCTAGGATCGAATCCTTCGTCAATTACCTTGTCTTCAAATGCGGTAGTTACCCCTAGGGTAATTTCGCGCTGTGTTTTCAAAGTATCAGACACTTCCTGAAGCAAAATAGTCGCAATTTGTCTGACTTCAGGCTTAGTCAGTTGACGGAAGACAATAATTTCATCCAGACGGTTGATAAATTCAGGACGGAAATAGTTTTTCAATTCCTGATTAACTAACTCTTTGATGCGATTATACTGCGCTTCGTCTTTGTCTCCTGAGAACTCGAAACCTAAGCCACTACCACCTTTTTCGATTACTTTTGAACCGATATTGGAGGTCATGATAATAATAGTATTTTTAAAGCTAACAGTGCGTCCTTGGGCATCTGTCAGGCGACCATCATCAAGCATTTGCAGCATGATGTTGAAGACATCGGGATGAGCTTTTTCTATCTCATCAAACAAGACAATACAATAAGGTTGACGGCGTACTGCTTCGGTTAGTTGTCCGCCTTCATCGTAGCCAACAAAGCCTGGAGGAGATCCGATTAATTTAGATATAGTATGGGACTCCATGTATTCCGACATATCGACTCTAACAATGGCTTCTTCCGAACCAAACATTTCAGTTGCAAGTGCTTTTGCCAGTTCAGTTTTACCTACTCCAGTAGGGCCAGAAAAGAACATACTAGCGATAGGACGATCTCGATCGCCTAATCCAGAACGAGAACGGCGTAATGCTCTAGAAACCGCCTTAACAGCGTCATCTTGACCGATGACCCGCTCGTGAAGATTGTCTTCGAGGTACATTAAGGCTTCAGACTCGGTTTCGGTCATTTTAGTTACGGGTACACCAGTCCAAGCTGCTACAATACGAGCGATCGCTTCTTCATCAACCACGGGAGTTAGAGCTTCGGGGTTAATTGTCGCGACATCGGTTTGGTTTTCTTCTTTACTGTTCAAGCAGTGGTTTAAATGAGTGCGAGAACCAGCTTCATCAATTAAGTCAATTGCTTTGTCGGGTAAAAAGCGATCGGTAATATATCTTTCGGAAAATGTTACCGCAGTTTCAATTGCTTCGTCGGTATATTTGACCTTGTGGAAATCTTCGTAAGTCTTGCGTAGCCCTTGAAGAATTTTAATCGCATCTTCGACAGAAGGTTCGCCTACCATGACTTTTTGGAAACGACGTTCTAAAGCAGCATCGCGCTCGATATATTGACGATATTCATCTAGGGTAGTACTACCGAGACACTGAATTTCACCTCTAGCCAAGGCTGGTTTGAGCATATTGGCAGCATCCATTGCCCCACCCATCGCACCAGCACCAACAATAGTATGAATTTCGTCGATTACTAGAATGATATCGCCCGAAGCGCGGACTTCCTCCACAATAGACTTAAGACGTTCTTCAAATTCTCCTCTAAACTTAGTTCCTGCAAGCAGTGAACCCATATCGAGGCTAATTACTTCTTTATCCGCTAATAAAGAAGAAACTTCGTTGTTAACGATGCGTTGGGCTAATCCTTCGGCGATCGCAGTTTTCCCAACCCCTGGTTCTCCAACTAAAATTGGGTTGTTTTTAGTTCTTCTACCCAATATTTGAACTGCTCGTTCGATTTCTGGGAATCTACCTACAACAGGGTCTAGTTTACCTTCTCTAGCTAATTGTGTCAGATTAATACTAAATTCGGCTAGCTTAGTTTTTTTCTCTTTACCACCACCAAACCCAAAAGGATTTTCTTTACTAGCTGCTGCTGCAACTACTTCAGCTTCTCCCAACTTCTTGATTAAGTCAGTTCTCAATTGTCTGAGATCTATACCCTGTTCGGTTAATAGTCTGGCTGCCATGTTATCGGCTTGTTTGACAATGGCTAGCAGAATATGTTCTGGGCTGATAAAATTGCTTTTGAGTTGACGAGCTTCATTAAAAGCTTGTTCGAGAATTCTTTTCGCCTTGGGAGTGAAAGGTATGTTGGCAGGAATAAATCCCGAGCCTTTGCCTACAACCTCTAAAGCCAGATTTCTAGTTTTATCTAGCTCGACACCCAAGTTATCTAAGATATCTGCTGCTGTTGACGAACCCTCCCCTATTACCCCCAATAAAATGTGTTCTGTACCAACGAGATTATGTCCCGTGTTTCTAGCTTCTTCTTGAGCTAGGACAACGTTTTTAATAGCTTTTTCGTTGAAGTATTCAAACATTGTTTAAAAAACTCCTTGTATTGTTAATATTTCTTTATCTTGTATATCCAATTTATCGCTTTTAGTTAAGTTAATGCAGTGGTAAAACCCGTAATTTTTACTAGCATTTGTCTAAAAATCTTTGTAATATTCAAAACTATTTTAAACTACATTATATGATTGACGAAGGGTATATCAAATATCAATGTCATTGGAACAATATTTCAGCGATCGCCCAAGCCGATATTATCGAGTTAAATCAATGGCGTAGCAAGCTTTATAATCTCGGTTTAATCGGAGAATATGACAACGGTATTGGCTTTGGCAATCTTAGTATTCGTATTCCACAATCTGAGCATCTCATTATTTCAGGCACACAAACAGGAGGAATCCCCGAACTCACAGCCGAACACTATACCAAAGTTACGGACTTTGATTGGTACAAAAACTATGTAACTTGCCAAGGATTGATTAAGGCTTCTTCTGAGACTCTAACCCACGGTGCGATTTATGTAGCCCAAGCTGATGTTAATGCGGTGATTCATGTTCATCATGGTAAACTGTGGCGCAAATTAATAGATCGAGTCCCGACAACCAATCCTAATTGTGCTTACGGTACGCCAGAGATGGCGGAGGATATTGTCAGGCTATGCCAAGAATTGCAGCCTCAAACCAAAAAAATTATTGTCATGAGCGGACATGAAGAGGGCATACTAACTTTTGGTCAGACTTTGGAAGAAGCAGGAAATATCTTGCTCGACGTTTTGCACCCATCTTAAAGAGATATTTCCATTTCCCCCATCAGTTAAGTAAGTCCTACTTCGTACTTAATTTATGCCCTTCAATCTTAACTTCGTGTTCCCTAAGACACCTCAACCAGCCATGAAGACGACGAATAGCATCTTTGTTTTTTAACAAACCCGATTTTTGTTCTTTTTTGGTCAAGCGAACAAACTGTTTGTAACTCGGGTAGTCTGGAGCGACTAGAGCATCTTTTTGATGGAGAATTAGAGGGTTGGTTTCATCAGAAATATCGTGATAGGTAACAGATAAATTGTGCAGATCTACTTCCATGGTTGCCCGAAGGGTAGGATGAGCTTGAGTGTCGAATTCAGGATATACCAAGTAAGTTATTTTGGGCTTGTGATAGTAAAGCTTAATAATATTGGCATTCTCCAAACGATAGAAATTACGACTAGCACAACCTTCATATAGTCGTAATAAGGGCGGTAGTTTTTCTAAAGCACTGACATGAACGGCGATCGCATCGTTGAGATGTTTGCCCACCTTACTTTCTCGACACAGTTGGGCAATTTTGTTCATATCCCCTACCTGGAGTAGCAATAAGTCTGCAACAGTACAGGCTTGCTTGTAGCTGCCAAACAAAGCTTTAACGTCTGCTTTAATTTCAGGTGCGAGTTTCCGAATCGTGGGACGACCGCTAAATTTACCTAAAGCTAAGTATACTAAGAGATCTTCACGGCGTTTATCGACGATCGCATCCCATTCATCTCGATCTGTTGCTTGTAAGACTAGTTTAAATGCTCGCTGATAGCTGCGAAACTCGGCTTTAATTTCTGCTTCAGTTGCTAATTCTCCTTTCACTGGCAAACGCCCCCGTTTAGTATAAAAATCCATTAAGGGAGTTAGCAAATCTTGATAATCCTCAAAATTTCTAACTTGGGCTTGAATTCGGGGGGTAATTAGGCTGGAATACAAGCGAGAAGCGCGAAAAGATTCCGCTTCAGCCTCGTGACGAAAGACGACATACATTCCCAACCCTGCGGGAATCGAATCAACTTCTAATACTTGGTCGATATATAATTTTAATTCTTCTTGCTCGTAATATTTTTGAAAAGTATTGCGATTGGTGACAATACCATCTCCGTAGGCTATCAAACCGCGACGGCGATCGTCTACTAATACTTGAGCCGAAACAATCAAAACTTTTTGAGTTAATTCCCAAGCGTCGATCAAAGTTTGTCTGCGTTCGACTAAATCTTCAATGACGTTGATAATATAGCCCAGGTTGACAATATCAGCGGATTCGAGCTTGGCATCGGGACGATAAAAAGGATCCCAACCAGCACTACGATAACCTGCTTCTCCAATACATCTAACATCTTCTCCATGACCGCATCCATAGTCAAAGAAACTATCTCTATCTTTAAAGATACCCGCCTCTAGGGCGACTCTAACAGGACGAGATAATTCCGAACGTTTTAAAGCTGCTTTGTGTCGTTCGATTAAAACCGTTGATTTTTTGGCGAGGGAAGAATCAACAGGACAAGCCGTATGGTGATCTTCAAAGGATATTCCCTGTTGTAACAATAAACGAGTCCATTCTTGTAGAGTACCAATATGACGGGAATTATCCAATAAACCCAAGGCTACTTCTTCTTGAGTCAATTGGGCGAAAGTTTCGTAGAGGGGATAATCGGGACTAACAAAGGTTTCTTTGCGATGAAGAATGGGCGGATTGTGGGAATTATGATATTGTCGCACGGAAACTTGTTCTTCAATTAGATCGACCACAATACTTTGATGAAGTTGAGGATGAGGATCGCGATCGAAGTCGGGGTAGTATAAATAAGAAATCTTGGGGCGATCGATGCTAAATTTGACAATTGTCGCGCGAGCGGTGTTGTCTACTAGTTTTCTGGCTTGACGCTCGTAGTCTCTAAGTATATGGTCGAGATGTGTTAAAGCATCAGTATGAACGTATAAAGCGTTGGGTAAATGTTTGCCCACCGTACTATTTTCACAACTAGAGACAATTTCGGAGAATTTTTCGAGAGTTACCATCGTATATATAGTGTTAGTCAATAGAAGTTAACGACCGATAAAAAGAGTGATAGCCTGACACTGACCTGATTTTCAAATTTCTAATAGCATTTAAGTTTATAACCAGATTCCAACAATGAAGCTTTATCATATTGGTTTTAGTAAGTCAGATTTTGGTGTTGACCCCCCCGATACAGTACTGTTGTCTGGAGAACCAGAGCGATCGCAATACATTGCCCGTACTTATTTACAAAACGTCAAGCTTCTTTCAAAATACCGAGGTTTAGATAGTTATTTAGGTAATTTGCCTTGCGGTAAGCCCATCTTAGTCGCTACTAGTGGAATGGGTGCTAGTTCTTTAAGTATTGTAGTAAATGAGTTGGTGCAAGTTGGAATCAAACGGTTTATCAGAATTGGCACTTGTGGTTCAATTCAGCCTAATGTCGGTGTTGGTAGCATTGTTGTATCTCAAGCAGCCCTGACTCGTCAAGGTGCAGCTTTAGACATCGCACCTCCTGAATATCCCGCCGTTGCCGATCCTTATTTAACAGTAGCTTTGGTAGAAACTGCTCGTAAATTAAAGATCCCTTGTCATTTGGGTATTACCGCCTCGGTAGATACCTTTTATGAAGGACAAGAAAGAACAGAATCTTCGGCTAATACTCATCTCCAACCTTGGTTAAAAGGCATTACTGCTAGCTATCGCCAACTCAATATTTTGAATTACGAAATGGAAGCAGGTACTCTTTTAAAGATGGCTGGAGTTTATGGTTTTGCTGCTGCTTGTGTCTGTGCTGTAGTCGCACAACGCACGGTGAGTGAAACTATAGTTATTGCCGATAAAGATGATACTGTCAATAAAGCCATTAAAGTAGCGGTTAAAAGCATCTCTTAAGGTACTGAAGAATTGGGTTGGGGTTGTTCGATAGTAGTACGGGTAGATAGCTGCTGTACCTGGGAATTTTCGCCCAAAGAACGTTTTGCCATGACTTCTATTTCTACTTCCAATCCTGGTTTGAGATGTTCGGGAGGAATAGGCAATTTACCTAACTGTAAAGTAAATAAATTTCCCTTTTGAGCGATCGCTTCGGAGGGGATCGAACCTTCAAATTTAGTTTTGTAGATCGTGCTACTACCACCAAAAAAGTTTTTATCCTCTGATTTTTCTCCTACCCGATATTTGAGGGAAAAATCAGTACCAACTAGATTAGATTGCTCTGCTTCATCAAAGATATCTAGCTCTAAACCCAATCCCTGTCCGAACAAACCATCGATAGTGAGGTCGTCTACTTCCTTCTTCCGCACCGCATTAAAGACAAATAACTCACTGACATTGTCTCGTTTTACGGTTTTGGTTTCCAGCCAAAGATCTTCGGGTAAAAAGATGCTAGCTTCATCTTCTCCCTTGAGACTGAGAGTGATTTGCTTATCGTCAAAATTTTCTACTGGCTGGGGAGCATCCCAAACTACTAAGACAGAATGCTCGTGACGAGCGACTAATTCTTTGTATTTGCTAGCAATAATCGAACCAGGAGCAAATAAAGAAGTTGCATCATCTTTAATTTGCCAGATATTTCTCGATAGAGTGAAACCCCGACCTTTTAATTCACTAATTGGCGCGGTGACTTCTGGTAAATCTGGCGCGAGGGTTTTATCTAGATTAATTAAAGTCAGAATGCCGTCTTTACCATCCCTACCTTTTCTTCCAGTTCTCCCTTTTCTGCCAGAATAACCATCGGTACACTGAAATTCTTGGGTGGTACAGCTATAGTCGGGACTACCAGGATCGCCAAAACAAGTTTCTTCATTCCAATAAGGGCGATCGCATTCACAACCTTCTCCCCCTTCTCCTGCTTTTCCTGGTGCGCCTCCTGCACCTCCCGCAGCAATCACATGAATCTGCTTGAGATGTTCCTTCTCAGTAGTATAAACGGTCAAAGAACCGCCATTTCCACCAATTCCTCCATCTCCTCCATCTCCTCCGCTACCGCCGTCAGCACCCCGCAAATCTTTGCCAACATTTTTAGTAGATTGGCGATCGCAAAAGGCATCGTATCCTTCTACTCCCTGTTGTCCTGGCGCACCATTACCACCACTTAGATCTAAAGTCATCGGAGATCCATCAGCAAAGACTGTCAGGTTATCGCTGTTGCGTCCATTAACTCCTTTTTCTCCCGCTTCTCCACTATCTCCAGATTCCCCTAAGGGTTTGTTGTCTGCTGCTAGTACAGAAGAACATAACCAGGGTTGAGAAGTAGATGCAGAGGGAATCAATTGTGGCAAGGCTAAGACTGCTATAAATAGCGATACCTTACTTATAAAACGTACTTGCATAGTCAACAAAAACTATTTGCTCGCATTTTCGTTATGTGTGTTTTCTGTGTATCGCACATTTTTAACGAAATGTCATTATTTTTTTAGCTTTTATTAACTAAATTTAATTATTTGAGATATAATTTACTGCTTTTTGGGGTTTAATTAAAAATAAAATTAAAAACAAATTAAAAAGAGAGTAGGGAGTATGAAACGACTACTCCATTACTCTAATTGACCTTGTGCTGCAAAGTTTTAAACGTGAGCCAATAATTGGTCTGCTTGCTTGGCTGTTTCAAAGAAATAGCGGACATTGTCTTCAGGAGTACCAACCAAAACACCGTGTCCCAAGTTGAGGATGTGTCCTTGGTTGCCTGCTTTGCGGATTGTGTCTAAAATGCGATCGCGAATCATTTCATGAGAACCAAAGAGGATACCAGGGTCGAGATTACCCTGTACTTTCATATCCTTACCCAGTCTCTGTCTGGCTTCTGCCATGTCTACCGTCCAGTCTACATTAATAATATCTGCACCAGAAGGAGTCATACGTTCTAATAAACCCGCACTACCGCTGACTAACAAAATCAAGGGAGTATCTGGGTGAGTCTCTTTTACTTTGCGGAATACTTGTTGTTGGTAGGGTAGAGCAAAAGTTTCATAGTCTTGGGGACATAGTTGACCAGCCCAAGAATCAAACATTTGTAACGCTTGCGCGCCACAGTCGATTTGATAGCAAATATAAGTTGCGATCGCATCTGCTAATTTACTCAACAACTGATGCAAAATAGTAGGATCGGAAAAAGCCATGCCTTTAATGTTGGAATAGGTCTTAGAACCTTTCCCTTCTACTGCATAGGCTGCTAATGTCCAAGGCGCACCGACAAAACCTAATACGGTGGATTTGTTGCCCACTTCCGAGCGCAAACTTTGTAAAATAGGCTTGATGAAAGGCAATGATTCCCCAGGTTCTAAACCATGTAGTTCGTCCACTTGCTTTTGGGTGCGGATAGGAGAAGCTATGATTGGACCTTTTCCTTCAGCAATATCCATTTCGATACCCAACCCAGGGAGGGGAGTAACGATGTCAGAAAACATAATTACGCCATCTGGTTGAAAAGCCTTCCAAGGTTGCAAGGAGATTTCAATGGCAACTTCAGGAATTTCCGAACGTTCGCGAAAACTGGGATATTTTTCTCTAATATCGCGATACGCTTTCATATATCTACCAGCTTGACGCATCATCCATACAGGAGGACGCTCCAAAACTTCACCGCGAGCTGCTCTTAACAATAACGGAGTTTCATTAACCTCGCTCATTTTATTATTTCCTTTTTAATATTTTTTTTAGTGCAACTGTAAGCTTACCATTGCACAAGGGTTAGATCGCCCCAGATGATTGTATAATTATGTGAAGTTTGGACTGGGAATTATCTGCTTAAATACCAGTGATTTATTTGTTGCGAGCTATCCTCAAGCAAAGACTTTACAAGCAGAAAGATGAGTTAAAGAACATACTACCTTTTCTAGTTCTCTGCTGGAATAAGGTGTCTTTAAAAAGGTATTATAATCTAAGTTTTTGATAGCTCGAAGGACAAAAGAATTACCAGTAACCACTATCGGAATATCACGAGTTAGCCAATCTGACCGTAGAAGAGTGATTAGGCTCGAACAATTTTCTTCTAGGGATTTGTTAAGCTCTAAAATAATTAAATTGGGCTGATTTTGTTGTATCCAAGATAGAACAATTTTATTTTGTTTTTGAGAAATGTAGACTTTATTAAACAGAGTTAAAATTAAAGAGTCAGACCCTATTTTAACTATTTTTTCTTGGACTATTAAGATCGTAGGAAAGGTACTATCACCAATTGTGTGGGGGTTCATACTAGCCTTTGGCATATACCAAAAGTATTATAAAATTCCATGCTTCAAAAACAGTGTAACGTCAATCTGTCCATAGAAAAAATAATAATTATTGTTATTATAATCTTTTAAAATAATTAAAATTAAGATAATAATTTATACATTTCTTAATTATTATCTTAATTATTAATTGGCACGATTGAGGGATCGATAATCAAAATATTACTGAAAAGTTGCGATCGCTCTATAACAATCCAAAATAACCTTTGATTCAACCTGAAGAGTATGTCAGGATATTCATGGAGAGGTTTATCTGGAGAATTGACTTATGGTTAATGTAGCTGTGATTGATTACGATATGGGCAATTTACACTCTGCCTGTAAGGGTTTAGAGAAAGCTGGTGCAGTACCTAAAATTACTTATTCTCCTGAAGAAATACTGTCGGCTGATGCAGTCGTACTGCCAGGAGTAGGCGCATTCGATCCCGCCATGAGACATATTGGAGAAAGAAATTTAGAACCAGTAATTAAAAAAGCGATCGCATCGGGTAAACCTTTCTTAGGTATTTGTGTCGGGCTACAACTTCTATTCGACGGATCCGAAGAAGGTACAGAAAGAGGCTTAGGGATTATACCAGGGATGGTCAAGCGTTTTAGAAGCGAACCAAATATTACCATTCCTCAAATGGGATGGAATCAACTAGAGTTAATCAAAACTCAACATTTCTTGTGGCAAAATATCCCTGCCGATCCTTATCTTTACTTCGTTCATTCTTTTTATGTCGATCCAATAGATAAAGATATGATTGCAGCTACGGTAACTCATGGTACACAAACAGTTACTGCTGCGATCGCAAACGACAACTTAATGGCGGTACAATTTCACCCTGAAAAATCTTCCGATAACGGATTACAAATATTATCCAATTTTGTTACTTTAGTAGAAAATTCTCGATTGATAGCGAAGTAATTAATTATTGAAAATTAATTATTGAATTATTTATTTATTTCCCAAAAAAGTGACGTTCTAAATCTTGGCTTCGATCATCTCGCACAATGAAATATCAAGGATTATTTGTTGGTTTAACTACCTTGGATTGCATTTACTTAAGTAGTTACTATCTTCAACCAAACCAAAAAATAGTAGCCCAAGACTACTTGACCGCAGCAGGAGGTCCAGCTACCAATGCAGCAGTTGCATTTAGCTATTTTGGAAATGCGAGTAAATTATTAACTGTTCTCGGACAACATTCTTTAAATAATTTAATTAGGGGCGATTTAGATCGCTATGAGATCGAGATATTAGATTTGATTCCCCAGCAGTCAGTTAGTCCTCCCGTATCTTCTATAATCGTTTATGCTGAAACAGGGGAAAGATCCATAATCTCTATTAATGCTCTAAAATCCCAAGCAAAGCGATCGCAAATACCTCAAAATATTCTCAAGGGAATACATATCATCCTTATAGATGGACATCAAATAGATGCAAGTTTGGCATTAGCTAAAATAGCCAAAGATCGACAAATTCCTGTAGTTATCGATGCAGGAAGTTGGAAACCTGGACTGGAGACGGTGCTTCGGGAAGTTGATTATGCTATTTGTTCGGATAACTTTCATCCTCCTGAATGCAATAATACAAAAGAAGTGTTTGATTTTTTACAAACACAAGGAATTAAGCAGATAGCCATTACTCAAGGGAAACAACCCATTCAATATCTTGAGAAAGGTAAAATACACACCATGCCCGTACCTACTATTAAAGCAATAGATACTTTAGGCGCAGGGGATATCTTTCATGGTGCTTTCTGCAACTATATTTTGCAAAAAGATTTCGCTACTGCTTTAAAGAATGCAGCAGTAACAGCTAGTAAATCTTGTCAATACTTCGGGACTAGAGAATGGTTGACTAGACCTTTGAGATAACTATGATAGTTATTAAGTAGTCGTGCAAAATTAATTTGATAGTTATTTTGATGAATAAAAGAAACTAAGACTCTATCGGAAGAGTAAAGTGAAACTCACTTCCTTTATTTTCTCCTCGACTTGTTGCCCAAATTTCTCCCCCCATATTTTGAATAATTCGGCGACAAATTATTAACCCCAAACCCGCGCCGTTAACTGTGCGACGCAAATAACCTTCTGACTGAGAAAAGCGATCGAAGATAGTTTCTAGTCGATCGCGATCGATACCACGTCCGCTATCAGCCACAATAATCTCTAGCATCGGGCTACCATCATTATCTTTTAGATCCTGAATCTGAGCGGTAATCATAATTTTGCCGTCAGCAGGAGTAAACTTACGGCCATTATCCAAGAGCTTGGAAAAAACTTCTACCAATCCATCTATATCAGCTAATACAGAAGGTAACTTAGTAGGGAAATCGACTCTAATTTCTGGCAAAACTCCTATTTGAGCATTAGTCTTAAGACGACGTAGAACTAAATTCAGAGCATAGTCGATAGTCAGAGGTTCAATATTGCGTATATTGGAATAGACTTTACCTGCTTCTAAATTAGAAAGAGTCAGAAAATTTTGAATCAATTGTCCCAATCTTTCCGTATCCCCTAAGGCTGTCTCCAGCATAATATTTTTAAGCTCTAGAGGAATATCGGGTTCGGTTGACAAACTTTCTAGACACACTCGAATTGTTGAGAGGGGAGTACGCAACTCATGTCCCACGATCGCAATCAAATTACTCTGAACTCGCTCTATTGCTTCCAATTTAAGATTTAATTGTACAAGATGGGTATAGGCATTAGCTTGAGTTAAAGCTGCTCCCGCACTAGTAGAAACAGCTTCTACCAAGGCAATATCGTCGGACTTCCACGGAAAGTTTTTGTTTCCTCCATAGTGAAGCTCTAGCATTCCTAATAACTTTCCTTGATAGCGAATAGAAACCATCAACCAAGAGTGTATTCTCCCACGAGCAATTTTGTCTTTAACGATGGGATTTTCAGTTAAATAAGAATTACTTGCAACATCTTCAATTGCCAAAGTGGACTTTTGTGCTTGAGCGGCAATGAATAAGGGATTCTCCGCGATCGACCACATTTGACCGACTAGAGAATTCAGGAATAGAGGTTTAGATTCATATTCGATTTGTACTGCTGTATCGTCGGGATCTACAGGATATAAAATACAGCGACAGTTGGGAAATAGTTGACCTAATTCTTTGACAGTTGTTTTCAAGATTTCTTGAGGATTTAACGAGCTACGTTGGGCGGATGCTATCTTATTAACCAAAGACTCTTTACGCTCGGCAGTGGCGATCGCTTTATAAGCTTTGAGTAGTTTATATTGACTAGACTGCAAATATGTAACCAAACGTTGGGCAAAAATATCTAAATCGACAGGTTGATTTGTTACCAAGGGTTTACTATTAACACCCCGTCTCAACTTAAATAACTCTCTAGTTTCTCTGGTTTTTGCGGTTAATTCAGGACGATAGTTAGCAATTATACCCAATAGCCAATCAGCAGCAGTATACGCCACGTTGCGATCAAAACTCCAAATACCCTCAAATCTTGACCCTTCTTCCAGTCCATAGCTAATATCTTGTAAGTCTGTTACAGCAAGTTTTTCCCTCACTGCCAGACAAGCTGAATAGTGTTGTCCGATAATGACTAAATATCTTTCCCCCGCTAGGGTGTCAGTAGGCTTAGTTGGAATAGTTGCGTAATCAGCATCAGCCACAGCAAAACTAGAATTTAGTTCGGGGACTCCTAAAATATAAACATGATTGCCTTTGCTCGCCATCGTTTGAAAACGACTTTCCTGCTGTCGAAATAATTTTTCCTGCTGAAAGTTGGCTATAACTATATATGGATTATTATCTGCCAATACTAAATCTTGTATCGCAAGAGATAGGGCAATCAAAGATGATTTGAAATATATTTGGGGACGAAGATTGGCATATTCTGTCACTAAGTCCCTTAGTAGGGAATTAGTCAGATCCATTGTGTGCTTCGATATAATTTACAGTTAAGAATCTTCTATTTTGAATCATTTGAATGCGATCGTAGACGTTCTAACTATTGCTAGAAGTCTCCAGTTTGTTTCTTCTGCTATCTTCAAGCTCAATCTCATTCACTATCTTAGGTAAAATCGCTCTACTTAAGTTTGCTTGTTCTATTAAAGCTTTATTTAGGTTGGTATCGATCAAATTAGCCGAGCTTAGGTTTGCACCAGTAAAGATTGTCCGATTGAGATTTGCTCCTTCTAAGTTGGCAGATTGCAAATCAGCATAACTAAGATTTGCTCCTGAGAGATCCGCGTATCTTAGATCTGCTCCAGAAAGATTTATCAAACGGAGATCGGCATTGTCCAAAAAAGATCTATATAAGTTAGCTTGTTGGAAATTAGCGCGAATTAGTAAAGCATTGCTGAGCCTAGCTTTCACTAGGCTAGCGTAGCGCAAGTCCGCACGCCACAGATTTGCTCCAGAAAGGTTACTTTCGTCTAAATGAGCTTTGGTTAGAATCGAACGACCTAAATTGGCTTCAGCAAGATATGCTCGCCAGAATTTGATATCAGCTAAATTGACATCAATTAATGCGGCTCTAGTTAAATTGACCTTGCTGAAATCTCGCTTTCCCGATTTATAGCTCGTCAAAAGTTGAGTCGCACCAATCATTTTGGTCTTAAATTGATGTGGATGCAAATAAAACATTTAATCCAAGGTTAAGAAATTTCTAGCTTACAGAAATGGCAGTAAATACCGAGCCAGCAGTGACTAAAAATGCGATCGCACCCCAAACTATGTAACTCTTTTGTTCTTTAGTAGTAGGAGCTTCTGCATAATACATTTGAGGCTCTTTAGCGAAATTATTGATGATGCCGTTTTCGTCTGAGATAGTAGTCATATATTTAATTAATTTGTATTCTTGTTAACTTATGTTAACTATCATAGCAAACAATGTAACAAAGTGTTAACTTTACTTGACATTGTTTTTTGCGATCGCTACATTACCTATTACTTACGAGCAGTTAAATCCACTGCTCCTAAACAGTCTAAGTACTGCGATCCTCTAACTATTTACCACTAGATTATTGCGGTGCATTACCGTATCTACACTGTCATAACCCAAGATGCGGGCAATTTCAGTAGAATGATGTCCTTTGATTTGGTTAATTTCGCTGCTGTTGTAATTAACCAAACCTCGACCTAATTCTATACCTGCTTCATCGCACAACCGCACGGCATCAGAAGTAGAAAACTCCCCTTCAACGGATATTATTCCTGCGGGTAATAAAGACTTTCCTTTTTGGGTGACTGCTTTGACAGCCCCTCCATCCAGGTATAATGTTCCCGCAGGAACTAAACCATAAGAAATCCAACGTTTGCGCGCATTATCGCTTTTTGGTTGGGCTTCAAATTGCGTTCCGAAATCTTCTCCCTCAAGGATTTTCAGGATATTCTGGGGATGTTTGCCTTGAGTAATAACCGTTCTGACTCCCGTACTGGTGGCAATACGGGCTGCGGATAGTTTGGTAGCCATACCTCCCGTACCCCATTGCGAACCACTAGAACCTGCATCCACTTGTAAGCGATCAAATTCGTCAGTACTAACTAATTTAATTGGTCGAGCATTGGGTACGGTTTTGGGATCGGCAGAATACATTCGATCTACATCCGTCAGGAGAAATAACCAGTCTGCTTCTATTAAACTAGCTACTAGTGCAGAGAGAGTATCATTGTCGCCAAACTTAAGTTCGTCCACGGCAATAGTATCGTTTTCGTTGACAATGGGAATTACACCCAAATCCAACAATTCTTGAAAAGTATTAGAAGCATTAACATAAGTATTGCGTTCGACTAATTCGCGACGAGTTAAGAGAATTTGGGCGATCGCTTGTTGCAGATTGCTAAACATATCATCATAAATGCGCATCAAACGTCCTTGTCCCACGGCAGCTACGGCTTGTTTGAGAGCCATTTTGCGGGGTCTTTCGGTCAAATTGAGTCTGGCACATCCGACTCCTACCGCACCAGAGGAAACCAGTACTATGCGATGTCCCGCAGATCGCAGACAGCATAGTGTTTCTACTAAGGAAGCAATGGTGGCGATCGCAATCTGTCCAGTTGCTTGGGTCAAACTGGAAGTACCAATCTTTACTACTATGGTTTGAGGCTTGTTGCTCATTACTCTAGACAAAAACTATAAATAAAATGATTAAATTGCATTAATAAAATTCTCTTAAGACAAATTGAAAGAGATTGATGGTTTATGCTACCAATAAGAATCAAAAATGAAATCATAATAAAAATTAGATAGAAGTTTTTTGCTTAATTTTTAAATTATTATCATCATTGTGAGAACAGCGATCGCGTGACCCATATTAAACCAGAAGCAGTAAGGAATCAATCATCAGATTCAATTGAGAAAATACTCCACTTGGGGTTGCTAGCAGCACAACAACAAGATTGGTTATTAGTTAGTAATTATCTTCAACAATTACCTCAAACCAAAAATCATCAGCAAGCCAAGAGATTTGCTTTGGAAGATCGAGATTGGCAGCTAGCTTTTGAGATAGCACTCGCTATGCTGAGGGGGGCTGATTTTCAGCATAAATGGGAAATCAGCAAGTTATTACCTTTATTTGGCGAGAATAGTCTGGGTACTTTAATTACTCTGGTTAAAGATGAAACCATTCCAGGAGATGTACGCTGGTTTATCTGTCAGATCTTGGGTAATTTTCATCGAGAACAAGTAGTACTTACTTTAGTAGAATTGCTTCACTCAACGACAGACCGAGAATTAATGGCTATCGCAGGAAAAACTCTGACTAAAATTGGCAACTATGCCATTGATGCCCTTAAAGATCTTTTAACCCAGCCAGAATACCGTTATTTAGCAGTACAATCTTTATCTTATATTCGCACGGTCGAAACTATCGAACCTCTGATGGAAGTTACAGTCGATAATGAACCAAAATTAAGAGCGATCGCCATTAAAGCCTTGGGTAGTTTTCACGATCTTCGCATTCCCCCGCTATTAATTACTGCACTACAGGATAAAGCTAGTGCTGTCCGCCAAGAAGCAGCGATCGCCCTGGGGTTTCGTCCCGATCTCTGTCTTGAATTAGACTTAGTGGGTCATTTATGCCCTTTACTATACGATCTTAATCTAGAAGTATGTCGTCAAACTGCCATATCTCTAGGCAGAATGAAGTGCGATCGAGCAACTCAAGCATTATTTACCGTATTGCAATTAGATACTACTCCTGATAGCCTGAAACTGGATCTAGTCAAAGCTCTTGGTTGGAGCGAACTTAGTTCGGCGATTAATTATTTAGAACTGGCTTT
The DNA here is from genome assembly GCF_020640915.1 of Waterburya agarophytonicola KI4. Lineage (GTDB taxonomy): Bacteria > Cyanobacteriota > Cyanobacteriia > Cyanobacteriales > Xenococcaceae > Waterburya > Waterburya agarophytonicola. The sequence goes on from NZ_JADWDC010000011.1 coordinate 16,897, forward strand.
AGCAAATTCCACCGTAGCAGTTACCCAGGAGATTGTGATCGTCCTGGGTAGAACCAATAAATCCCACTTAAAATTTCAAGCTGCTAAAGTGCTGATCGGTTTTTGGCAAAGTCAAAATCGACTACTTGAATCGCCACAATTGAGACAAAGTCTAGCTACATCCTTGGGAGAATTAGGTGGTGAGTGGGGTAAAACAACTCTAGAACAACTAACCCGAGATAGCGATCGCAAAGTCCAACTTCACGCTTTTTTTGCTTTAAAAAAAGTTATCTCTCAATCGGAAAAAACAAATTAGATAAAAAATTAGATGACATTCTCAATTGGAAAAGCATAGTAAGCAATTCCTTCTGAATCGTAGTTAGGTAAATTGTCTCTGACTGAATCTCTTTCAACTTGTGAAGGGGTATAAAAATGCGCTCCAGTATCAGTATTATAAAAACGATAAATTGGAATTGTCCCTGGTTGTTGTTCTTGATAAGCAAAAAACGATGCTGATTCTAGACTGAAGTGGGGTAGATTTTTCTCAACTGATTCTTTTTCTATGTCGGAGATAGTATACAAATGAGTCCCCGAATTTTCATTCAGAAAACGATAAACTGGAGTTGGTTCGGGATTTCCAGTCAAAGAGTCAATACTGACATAAGAAGCACCTTCTGGGTCGTAATTAGGCAAATCTAAGATAGAATTTCGTTCGATTTGGGAAGTTGTATATAAATGAGCCCCCGTATCGTTGTTGAGAAAACGATAGACTGTCAAATCATCTTCGCTAGGATCGGGATCGACGACTACACCGCCATTTCCTACAGTAATAGAAAAGGTATCTTCTACCGAGTCCCCCAACAAATCTGTCGCCTGAATGGTAATATCCGCCGTACCCCTTAGATCTGCTGCATAATCGAGAGTAAGTTCTCCTCCCTCAAGAGAAACTCCCACTAAATCAGGATTGGAGTTATTGACAACTTCAAATTCAAGTTCGTCTTGTTGGGCAATACTAATTCCACTATAGCGGACTAAATTATTATCCCCCTCTACAACTGGATTATCAGGATCTGTTGCAATTATAGGCAGGTTGGTAAAAGCAGGATCGACATTAGTAGCATTAATAAAAGGGAGATTGGCGATCGCATCTACGGGAGCAAGATCTGCTTCCCCCAGCACTTGTCCAAAGACAGTAAAACCACCATTTTGATTGTCTAGGTTTTCTGAATTATCAGCTAGATTAAAAAACCATTGATTAGTAGCACTATTGGGATCGTTACCCAATTTTGCCATGGCGATCGTTCCTCTCAAGTTCGATCTATCCGCGCTAAATTCATTGACTACAGGCTCATCAGCAGGAACATCTCCTACCTGTAAATCGTTAACTGTAAATCCTCCTCCCTGAACAATAAATTCAGGAACAGAACGATGAATAATGCTATTAACATAGTCTCCATCCTCGACATAATTAGCAAAATTATTGACCGTAGCTGGTGCGCCAGCACCTTCTTGGTCGAATAACAAAACATTAGTGACTCCTCCCCCTAAAGAACTATCCACCAGTTCAAAACGAGCTACTCTACCAGTGGTAAAAGGATCGTCAAAATGTTGAAATAAGTTGATTGTGGTGTTATTGGCATTTTCGTTGACGTTTACATCGTCTAGGGGTTGAGTAACTAGAGGAATAGTAGTCATGTAATAATTCTCCCAATAAAAATAATGGCGGTAATTGCTTCCAATTTAGTCCAAGGGATACATAATCGGTAGGCAATTAGCAAGTAGCAAGCCCTTCGGGCTGAAGTAATAAGTAATAAGTAATAAGTAATCAGAGGTGTTACTCATTACTCGTAAATGATCGCCGATTATTGATCGCTGGTTATCAATAATTGCTCGATGCTCAATATGACTTGTTCGACGACTTTGGTGTTTCCTTGGGGACTGGGATGAATAAAATCGCGATATAAAAATTCTGGTTGAGGAAAGTCGGACCAGATCTTAAGAAAGTCGAGATAGTTTATTTTTTCCTTCTCCACTAGCTTTTCGAGGCTCATTCTGGCTGCTGTTTCTTCTGAGGTTGAGCCTTCTGGTTCAAATTCTCGTAAAAGAGGAGTAAGAGCTAAAATAAATTGAGTATTAGATTTTTGGGCGATCGCTTTTATTTCTTGAATAGCTGCTAAGTTGGCTGTCAAATTTTCCGCTCTTGCCGAGCGCATTTTTTCTAATTCGGGAATCTGACGGGGGGGAGCAAGATAAAACTGGTACAGTTCGATTAAAGCTAACGTAGGGGCTTTATCGGGATAACTAGGAGATTTGCCCACCACCAAAGATGTTGGTTCAGTGGCGAATAGGTCGTCAGTATTAATTACCAAAATGAGTAGATCTGTATCAAACAAACCGTAACGTTGTATATATGCTAGTTCGTTACGAGGCCCCCAAGAGTTGGTCGAAGCATTAAAAACCTCAAATTTATTGCTCTGGGTTTTTTGCAGTTTTTCCTCAACTAAAGCAGGAAGTATTTTGCTCTGGTCTGTCCACCAAGAACCATTAACTACCGAGTCTCCTAGCAAAAAAATTCTTTTCTTCTCCCTTTCTTTTTCTGGCTTCAGTTCGCGATCGCGCATCGAATAGCTATTCGTAGCAATCAGATTACCCCCACGGCGTAATTTTTGATTGGGAGCGAGTAAGTATCCTATGTCGCGGTCGGCAATATAGAGGGGAGGATTGCCCAAACCTTGAGTGATACGCAATCCGATTTCTGCGATCGCACCAAATCCAAAAGTACCAGCTAAAATAATAAATAGTATTTTCATGCCCGAATTTAAATTGTTTTGATACCATTTAGATAGTAAAAGCTAAATCAGTTTTCCGTTTATTTGTAAATAAGAGAGCAACATAATTATGTCTGACTTAAATCGTGGGATCATGAAGTTTGATGGTGCAGACAAACCTGTTTTGGTTGCTGTATCCGCAGTTTTGATTTTGGGGGGAATTATTGCTCTAATTACTTGGGCCTTAAAATCTGCTTACGTAGTATAGGTTTGAGAGAGATTTTTTCCCTAATCAATCTCTGTTAAACTTTTCTTGTAGTTTTTCACCAATCCTATGTTATGATTTATAACCGTGGTCACTAGGGGTCGATGTCCGAGTGGTTAAAGGAGGCGGACTGTAAATCCGCTCGCTATGCGTACGCTGGTTCAAATCCAGCTCGGCCCATATAATTTAATTTAAAAAGGTAACGATAACAAGCGTTGGTGGATTAAGGTATAATTCAGGCAAAAAGCGATCGCTTTGAATAACAATATTTTTGTCTGTAAGGTACTGGAACGTCGGGAAATTTTAAATAGTGAACCTGAGTACAGGACAAAAATTGAAGAGATTGAAGAAAATCAGCTTCAGATTCATTACAAATTCAAGCTAGATCGATCCCAAACTAAGCTAATTACATCTAAGTTAAGTATAATTGCGGATAAAAGCGGGTGTAAATACCTATATTATTTAAAATAAACACTTTTAAGAGTCCCTTTTAATGAATAAGCTATCTAAAAATCCTCTTTTGTTTTTTGATTGGATTATGTGCGTTGTATTTGGTTTGATGAGTCTGCTAGGAGTAATACTACTATTTTGGGCTAGCGAGCGACAATTTTTAATGGCTTGTATTTTTGGTTTGTCTTTAATGTCTCTGCTTTATTCTCCTTTAGTTAAAAAAAATCAAATTATCAGAATTCCCCTGACGATCGTGACTTTCTTTATGATCGTCCATTAAGCAACTATTAGGGTTAAAGTGCTTTTTCTAATCGATCGCACGCCCTAATAACTCCTCCATAGCCAAAATTTAAACTCAAAACTCAAACATAACGATAATATTTCCACCAACAAAAACAACCGCAAATTAAGAAAACCCAACCAGCAACAAATAATGCCCAAGATCAAGAATAAAGCTAGTTAAAGACTATAAGTTTTTCTCTACCCAGTTTTCATATTGAGCAAAAATATGCTCCCAATCATATTTAGTTTCGACCAACTTTCTGCCATTGGTGCTTAATTTAGTCCTTAAATTGGCGTTAGCTTGAATTGCCAAAATTGCTTGGGCGAATTCTTGGGGGCGATCGCCAATCAAAAGATGTTCGCCACTCACTACATCTAAACCTTCAGCTCCCAGGCTAGTAGAAACTACAGGTATTCCCATTGCCAAAGAATGTAGAATTTTAATTCTAGTACCGCTACCAGCACGAAGAGGAACTACGGTCATTTGACACTGACAAGCAACTTGACTCATATCTTGAGGATCGGCAATAATCTCAATTGAAGGATCGGACTGACTCAAGTTGAGAATTTTTTCGGGTGGTTCTCTACCAGCGATACAAAAGCGACTGTCGCTGTATTGTCTTACCAGAGGTAAAATTTCACTAACAAAATAAAACACGGCATCAATATTAGGAAAATAGCTCATAGTTCCCATGAAGAGAATTTTTTTGGCGTTACAATTATCCACGGGTAAAATAGCTTGAGTATCAATACCGTTTTTGACAATTAAAGTCTTGCCAGTAACACAAAGTCTGTCTAATTCCAGCTTGTCTATCTGACTGACTACTGTTCTCAAAGCAAATTTTTTCCAGGTTTGGTTTTCATACTCCCTTAACAGTTTGGCTTCTCGTTCAGCATTCACAAAAGGCTTAACCGCATCAACATCGCGAGATAAATTGCTAATTAGCTCCCGATCTCCTAGTTGGGTACAGCTTTGTAATAACCTTGATTCAATGTTGTGTTCGTTTAATACCGTTAGGCGACCGCTAAATAGAGGATAATAAACGGTAGAAAAAATAAACTCAAAAGATACCAGATCAAAATCAATCAAGCTTAGCTGCTCTAGAGTTTTCCACATATTCCAGGTTTGCAAAAAGTAGAGTTGCTGATGTCGTTCTTTGGTATATGGTGACATCGGTTTCCCTGGCTTCAGCAAGAAAGCACGGTGGCAATATTGTTCTAGTTGCGATCGCAGAACCCGATCTGCTTCCTGAAAAATAAAACAAACTACTGTTAAATGATAGCGACGACCAAAGTATTTAATTTGCTCGAACATCCGTATGGCTGCTCCTCCTTGTTGTAGAGGATAGGGAGGAAAGGGAAAGATCATCAAAATTTTGGGTTGATTACCTTTGACTTTCTGCATCTTTTGACAATAATCGAGAACTTCTTGCCAATCCTGTTGCTGCTTCAAAAGCAGATCGCAACTATGACGGAATGTTGGCTCATCAGGGTTGAGGCGGATTGCTCTTTGATAGGCAGCAAGAGCAGAATTCAAATCATATCGCTCTTCTAGTGCCATACCCAAGCTATGATGATAATCAGCGCGATCAGGAACTAATTCTACGGCTTGACGCAAACAGATAATCGCCCGATCGAGATCTCTTTGGGCGCGCATTTTTTCTCCTAGTTCCAAGTATACCTGTGCGTATAGCTCAATTTCACTCGGATCTGGGTTAGCAGTCAATAGCTGTTGAAGTTTGGCAATTTCCTGTGCATAACTATTAAATATTGGCAAAGCTTTGAGACTATCAATAGCCTGTTGCCACTGCTTTAAATTCCCTAGCTCATAGGCATCAAATTTGCAGGCATACATTCGAGCACAGCTTTCAAAGGTGTTAATCCAGTTCACGATAATTTCTGCACTCGGAAAAGGAGCATAATTGCGCGATTTAGCTAGATAGTCAACCATCTGGGACAGCAAACCCCCTTGATAGCATAGCCATGCTAGCCAAGAATAGAAATAAAAGCGCGATCGATATTCTAGTTGACGCAAAGATGCAGGCAAATCTTGGCGAGAAAAAAAATAATCCTGCATCAATTCCGAATTTTCAACCTGCCTCAAAGTTTTTTTCCAGGTGACGCTATGATTGTGTCGCCGATAACAGGTGGTAATTTGAGTTAGCCATGCAGCCTTGCAGCCCTGAATTACCATCCTCAAAACAACTTCCACATCTTCACTGGAAGAGAAACGAGGATCGAATCCACCAACACGCTCCAACCATTCTTTACGAAACATCATCACTGAAGGGAGTACAGGTTTATGGAGTAACCAAACTTCGGGAGTTAGATCGGGAATCTCGTGCCATCGTTCGACATCCATCACCACCTCCCCATCCTCCTGAATAACGTGGTATCCGCTATTGACAATGGCGAGGTCGGGGTGTTGCTCAAATACAGCTACCTGCTGCTGTAGTTTGTCAGGCAAAAATAGATCGTCGGCATCTAAAAAGGCAATCAGTTCTCCTTCGGCAAGAGCCAATCCGCAGTTCCTCGCTGCTGACACTCCCTGATTATCTTGATAAACATAGCGAATTTTAGCTAAATAGGGTTTGATCGCTGCGGAAGTGTTGTCTGTCGAACCGTCATCAATGACAATAATTTCATAGTTTTTGTAAGTTTGACGGAGTACGCTATCAATAGCTTCTGGTAAGTAGCGATCGCAGTTATAGCTGGGGATAATTACGCTAACTTTGGGCAATGGGAAGGTAGGAATGGTTGATGATGCTTGAAGAGAAGCGATCGCTTGTTGCCATTTATCTAAATTCCCCAGCTTATAGGCATCAAATTCGCAGGCGTATACTTTAGCACAGCTATCAAAGGTATTAATCCAGTTGACGATAATTTCTGCACTCGATAAGGGAGTATGGCTGGCCGATTTAGCTAAATATTGAGCCATTTGAGGTAACAAATCAGTTTGATAGCATAGCCATGCCAGCCAAGTATAAAAATAAAAACGCGATTTCGCTTCTAGTTGACGTATTGATTCTGGCAACTCCTTCTGAGTAAAAAAGTAATCCTGCATCGCTTCGGCACTCCGATTGTGAAGCAGAACCTGAGAACTATTGAGCGAAGTTGCACTACGATCTCGTTGACGGTAGCAGACTGTTACCTTAGTTAACCATGCAGACTTACAACCTTTAATTGCCATCCGCAAGGTGAGTTCAATATCTTCGCAGGGAAAAAACTGCTGCTGAAATCCCCCCACCTGCTCAAACCATTCTCGCCGAAACATCATGGCAGAAGGCAAAATCGGTTTGTGTATCAACCAAACCTCAGGAGTTAAATCGGGAATCTCCTGCCACCGTTCTATATCCATCACCACCTCACCATTCTCTTTAATGATGCGATAGCCACTATTAACGATGCCAAGGTCGGGATTTTGCTTAAATATAGCTACCTGTTCTTTCAACTTATGAGGGAGGAAAATATCATCTGCATCCAAAAAAGCAATTAGTTCTCCTGTGGCTAAGTCTATGCCGTGATTTCTGGCAATAGCCGTTCCCTGATTATCTTGATAGATGTAGCGAATTTTAGCTAAATAGGGTTCGATCGCTGCGGAAGTATTGTCCGTTGAACCATCATCAATGACAATAATTTCGTAGTTCTGATAGCTTTGGTGGAGTACGCTGACAATAGCTTCTGGTAAGTAGCGGTCGCAGTTGTAGCTTGGTATAATTACGCTGACTTTAGGTGATTTACTAGAAATAGTCCCTTGGCGGTCGCGATCGCTCCCTTGATTTGGCATTTTGGTTAATTCCTCTCTGTTTTAGAGATGTTTGAGATGTCGATCTAAACCCTTGATTTGGACTTGTTGGCGAAAATCTTGATAGTTAATTATTTTTTCGGCAAGATTGGTTCGACAATCTTGTTTACTCATGATTTTGATCTGCTCTTCTGGCGGAAATTGGTATGGTTGCTGAAACTCCAAACCAATTTTCTGAAGAAAGCGATCGATGTAGTTTAGTTTAGCGACGTTGGTTTGATGAGTATGAATATCTTCGTAATTAATAATGGAACATTCTTCTTTATCAACATAATTGTATTCTGCAAACATACGATACCATTCTTCTGCCCAATCTACCCATTGAGCAAATTTTTCTGCCGATAAGGAAATTTTAATTTGCGAAGTATCAAAATTACGCCAGCGATTAGTTTGCAATGCTATTTCATGAGAAATGTAGGTTGCTAATAAATTGCGTTTGACCAAAATTTTTTTGAGCTGGCTGTTTTGGAGAATAGTAGAAGTTATCAGCTCTGGCTTAAGATGGTTAGGAAATAGTTTAAAACTAAAATATTGCTCGGGATTGAAGTAACAAAGAGTCTCGATTAATCCCTCGGGATACTGATGTATCCACTGAATCAATTGGGAATCGTCAGCAGAGGTAAAGCTAAAATTATATTTTTGGTTGATATAGCTAATTATACTTTTAACATTAGTTTGGTATCCCGAATAAAACTGGTCAGGATGAAAAATCTCGTAATAAGAAGTAATCAAAGGATGATGATGGAGCAAAGAACTTAGAAAATTGCTTCCCGTTCTTGGTAAAGCGATCCAGACTATACCTTTAGCACGATTTTGATTGGCAATCAGCAATATGGTCATAAAAAAGAGAAACCAGTAGATATTTAGGTCAATAAAGGATACATCTAGGAAAAGTCTTTTTGTTCCAACGCTTCTGCTCGTTGATAGGCTGCTGAGGCTGCTACTGTATTTTGTTTCTGCTGCCAGATCTGAGCTATGGCTCGATGCACCCAGGCTGGCTGGGTTTCTAGTTCCACTGCTTGTTCATAAGCAGCTAATGCCCGATCCCATTTGCCCTGCTGTTGCCATAGATCTCCTAGAGAAGCATATAGCCAAGCTGGAGGGTGTGAGTCCAATTCGATGGCTTGTTGATAGGCAATCAACGCCTCATCTAAATTAGCTTCTTTCTTGAGAAAATTACCCAAAGTATAATAAACCCAGGAAGGCTGCTGGGGTGCGACAGAGATCGCCTGTTGATAGCTCACAATCGCTGCTGCTAAATAGCCTTGCTCTTTTTGATAGTTTCCTAGATGGAGATAAATAGATGAATCATTAGGTTCGGTGTTAATAGCCTGTTGATAGGCTGAGATCGCTTCTTCAACCCTTTTTTGGCGACGAAAGTTGTTGCCCAAACTCAAATAATGGTTGGCATGAATCTCATTTTTTGCCGTGGTAAAGATGCTTTCGTGTAAGAAAAATTGTTCGTAGGATTGATCGATATTAAACGGATTCTTGACAATGATATAGCCTTTCTCCACTAACAAATCGTTACAAAAATCACCTTCAATACTAATAGCTAAAATTTGATATTGCTCAAAGGGAAATACTTGTAATACAGGCAATTCACTGCCTTCAATATCCATAGCTAAATAGTGAATAACCCGTGGAGCATGATGCTTTTCTAGTAACTCTGCTAGAGTAATTGCCTCTTTTTCGACTTCGTTACCCCCCTGAATAATCTCTTGATGATTAGTTTTATATTCGATTAAATTGGCTTTAACGCCGTTGAGCATCGGATTGATTAGAGCGGGATTACCTTGAATATAGGTTACGATTCCGCTATGTTCGGCAAGACATTTGGCTTCACAAATACTGTGAGGACGATTTTTTACTAGTTCCTGAAAATAGCTAGAGTTCGGTTCAATACAAATTCCCGTCCACTCTAAATATTTTTCTAATACATAACAGCTACTAGCCTGAATACCGTTACAAGCACCTGCTTCGATAAAGTATTTACCCCGTTGGTTGGGAAAAACGTGTTCGACGATCCAGCGATCATTATTGGTTAAGGTGTTTTGATACTGTATGGGAAACATGAAAAACTAAGATTTTTGACGATTACTGCTGACCCGTTCCAGATTTTGAGTATATTTGGCTTTTTGGGGTTCTAAGTCAATTGCCCGTTGCAAACAGTCAATTGCTGAACTGATTTGGTTTTGCTGTTCTAAAATCATGCTCAGTTCAAAATATTCTTCGGGATAGTGATGGTTAATTTTAAATCCTATTTGATAAAAACTTACGGCGATCGCCCATTTTGCTTGTTGACTGTAGGCGCGAGCTAATAAAAAATATAGTTCGGGATTATTTGGCTGTAATTCAATTGCTTTATAAACAGGATTGAGATATTTAGGATCGATTTTGAATGCCTGACGGTAACATTGTAAAGCTTCCGAGAGCAGCGATTTTGTATGAAGATTGGGGGGAGTAGCTTTGGCAACCAAAATATCTGCTAGTCTTTCGTAGCCATAGGCATTAGGTTCGAGACTAAGAAAATGACGATAAGCTGCCAAGGCGTAATCTGATTGAGATAATTGAGCTAAAGCATCTCCCAAGTGAAAATATGACCAGGCAAAAGTAGAATTTAGGGAGATCGCCTGTTTGAAGGCGACAATTGCGTCACGATATTCTCCCAATTCATTTAAGGCAATTCCTAGATGATGAAACGACCAAGAATTATCCTTTTCTAAGGCAATCGCTTTTTTAAAAGCTCTCATGGCGGTTTGCCATTGTTGTTGCTTTAAGGCAGCTTCACCTAACTCAGAGTAGTGTGCTGCTACCGTCGGTTCTCTAGAGATGATTTTCCGATATACTGCCACTACCTCAGACCAATTTTCAGTGTGTGATAGTGCTTTGGCTATTTTATGGTAAGCAGTTAAACATTCAGGATTAATGGTCAAACATTGATGATAAGCCGAGATAGCTGCGGGATATTGTTTGAGATTGAGTAAAGCTGTGCCTAAATAATTCAGTATCTCCCAATCATCAGGCTTCAGGGAGATCGCCTGTTGGCAATATTTTACGGTATGGTTCCATTCTTCAAGCTGATAATAGATTTGTGCTAGTTTGCTAAAAACCTCAGTACATTGAGGATTGAGCTGCAAACTGCGACGGTACAAGGCAACTGCATCTGACAACTTTTGCTGTTGTAGATAAACCTCCGCCAGACCATAGTAGGGCTGCCAATGCTCAGGAACTTGCTCAATTAACCAACGATAGCATTGAGTAGCTGGTTGCCACTGTTGACGTTCGGTTAAAATTGCAGCCAGAGCTAAAGAGGCTGGTACATACTTGGGATCTCTGACTATTCCCCTACGGTAACAGGCGATCGCTAAATCTATTTTATCTTGCTGCTCAAAGATCCTAGCTAGTTGACAGTGTTCTGCTGCCGTCCCCAAAGTTGGGTCTAATTCCAGGGATTTTGACCAATAATGAATCATCAACTCGGAGTTGCCAAGTCGCTTATGTACTCTGGCTAAATTACGATAGGCTGCCGTTAGGTCTGGCTGCAAAGCGATCGCCTTTTGATAGTAAGTAATTGCCTGTTGCCACCTTTGCTGCTGATTAAATATTCCACCCAAATTAAGCCAAACTTCGCTATCATCGGGCTGAATTGTGAGGGCTTTGACATAACATTCCACGGCGGTAGAAGATTGCCCCTTGCTCTGAAGAATATTACCATATACTTTGTAGGCTGCTGCAGTTTGCGGATCTAACCGCAGACATTCTTGACAGATTTCAATGGCTGCGGTCAAGTTACCCTCCAACGACAGCATTTTAGCCTCTTGTAGATAAACCTCCATTACCTCAGCAGAAGGAGTTTGAGTAGGACTAGTAATTGGTTTGGGCATAGGTGTTTCGGAGGAAGGAGACGGAACTTTTGCTAGATTTCTCTGGTGGGGTATAGCCTGATATGTCATGAGCGATGCTAACTGTTGATAAGCCTTCATTAGTTTGGGGTCAAACTTAATTGCTCGGCGATAACAAGCGATCGCCCGTTCTTTTTCCCCTTTATTAACCCAATGGTTTCCTTGGTGTAGCTCTTCAAGAGCTTTGGTTTCGGCAGATTCTAACATAAAACTTAAAGGTATTAAAGCTTGCCTTATTTCCTCTCTTGCTTAATGGTTGGTTAGACAATTTGGCGATTCAGCTGGTGGCTGTGGCAACTTATTTGTCCCAGGAACAGCGGTTAAAATCAATGTTCCATCTGCTTTTACTATTACATCTCTTGCAGGATAAATATTCCCCTCTCCAGTAGCGATTGCCCCATCTTGATTAGGTCGATCTTCAATCTTCGATGAAGTAGGTTTGCTTTCTCTAGCAGCAGTGCCGTCAACTAATAGATAATCACTTGACATAGGTTCGATCGGTTGAGGTGTAGTTCCTCCCCGTCCTTTGAGTGCCAAACTACTGCCCACACCAGAATCTACCCTACAAACGTTAGCTACACTATCACCTGATTCAACTACTTTGGTCGACAATTCTACGATTCCTTGAAAAGAACTTATATCAGGAGTTTCCAAAGATACGCTACCATCAAAACCAAATTCGGAACTAGCATCAATATCATTAGTTCCATTGCTAGAAGTTGAAGTTCTCTCCTGCAATCCCAAAATTTCTTCAGCAGTAATATTTATATTGCCACCATCTCCACCTTTTGCACTAGCAGTAATATCGCTACCATTGGGTTTGGAAGGAAACGCGACAATAAAATTCGTGTCAATGTCAATATTGCCACCATTTGCATCATTAAAGGCTTGGGCGGTAATACTGCTGTCGTTATCCAAGATGATGCTATCTTCGATCTTTAATGAGATCGAACCGCCTTGACCAGAAGGAGTAGAAGCAAAAATTGAGCTATTATTGTTTAACTTGAGATTTTGAGCTTCGATTAGTATTGAGCCACCACTACCCTCAGCCTGAAAGGAAGACACGGATATTTGTGCCTCTCCATTAGCAATATCTATCGAAGCATTAGGGCTAATGATATTGATATTCCCGCCATTTCCTGTCGCGCCCAGCCTAGTGAGAGCCAGAAGCCCCGTAATACTCTCTAACTCTAATAATGGATCTAAAAATTCTCTGAATTCTGGAGGTAAAACCGCTGAATTGCTACCATCAATAGTAAGGCGATCGGCAATAATTAAATTTAGATTTCCTGCATTAGCACTACTATTAGAAGTATTGGTAGATATTTTTCCTCCAGTCGTTAAATCTAGAGTGTTAGCTCTAATATTTATTTCACCGCCAGTAAAATCGATCGGTCTGGAAGTACCAATTATCGACGTGTCAATCAATGCCCCTTCTGAGATGTCAACATCATTGGCATCAATGGTAATAATTCCTGCATCACCACCTGCATTCTCTCTAACATTAGTAGCAAGTAAAGCAAAATTACTCAAAGATAGTAAATCCGTTGCGATCTTAATATCTCCCGCATTCCCCTCACTAGTTGTCCCCGCACCTATCGAAGATCTTCTGTCAATAGTTAGTGCATCATCAATAGTTATATTAATGTCTCCAGCATTCCCCGTTCCCTTAGTATCGGTGAAAATACCTGAAGCAGTTAGTACTTCGCTCGCAGAGTTTTTGACCTCAAGAGATGGAGTATTAATTGTCACATTGCCACCGCTCCCGCTAGCACCTTCGTCTACTTGAGCCAACACAGAACTGTTATCAAAAGTCACAGAATCGGTAGCATTAATATTGATATTACCCGCGTTTCCTGCACCAAAAGTATTGGAGAAGATCAGGCTTCTATTTTCCGAAGTACCCTCAACAGTTTCAGCAACCAGGACATCTGTATTGATATTAAGCTCTCCTGCATTTCCTTCTCCACCAACCCTTACAAGACTCCGCAAAGAACTACCGCTATTAATAGCAATTGTATTTTCGGCATTGATGTTGACATTTCCCGAATTTCCTTGCCCAAAGGTTTGACTGCCAATAAAAGAACTATTGTTCAGAGTTAAAGATTGAGTTGCTATTTGGATATTTCCCGCGTTCCCCTGTCCGAGATCTGCCACTTCATTAATAATGAAACTATTACCATCTAAAATAATATTAGACCCCGTCGAGATTTCGATATCACCCGTCTCTCCTTGTCCGTTACTACTTACTCGATTGAGGATCTGACTATTCCCTTCAAGAGTCAGGTCTTCTGTGGCATTAATCGTAATATTGCCAGAGCGAATATCTGAGGCATCAGCATTGTCTTCTATTCCTGCAGCTAAGCGGCTGTTTCCTGATAATTGTAGATTGTTAGCATTAATAGAGATCGCTCCTCCATCATTGGAAGTGACATTAACTGCAATATCATTATTGAGAAATATATTTGCCAAGGCAATATCGTCGGGAAAGTTCAGCCTGAGATTTTCATCCAATTCAATAGTTCCACCACCAGATATTGCTCCTAATTCGACATTTGCACCAGGAGTAAACATTCTGACACTATCATTTAGATTAAGCTCTCCACCTAATAAGATTAAATTCTGACCCGATTCTACTCTTAGAACGGAGCTATTAACCTGAATTGGAGCAGGATTATCACGGAAATTCAAACCGATAGGGGCATTAACTGTTAATAAAGGAGGATTGTCTAAATCTGTCGCGCTAAATTCCCCATCTTCAAACAAAATACTATCAGCAGTACTGCCATAAAAAGAACCGCCACCTAAATTCAGGCTGGCACCGCCGCCAAAAATAACTCCCGCTGGATTGATCAAAAATAAATTAGCGTTATTGGCTCTAATTAAACCATCAATATTAGAAATATCCCTTCCCGTAACGCGAGAGAAAATATTGGTCACATCAGCGGCGTTGTTAAAAAAAGCTTCATTACCGTTGGGTACAGAAAATTCTTGAAAACTATGAAATAAATTGCTGCCAGCGCGATCGCCATCGTCGATCGTCAAGATGTTTCCTTCAGTAGTTACAGTAGTCGAAGTAGTGCCATCTGGATTAATCTGCGCTACTGCGGATTTAGACAGAAGGGAAATTACGGCAACTAAACAAAGAAAACTACTGCTTTTGATACTAGCTAGCATAATATGTTTGCCTATGGCTTAATTACTATTAAATATTAAATTCAGGAAAAATTAAATATTTGATATGATATATACCATATATTACGATTAGTAAGTAGATCATTTTAATAAAATTTCTATAATATAACTTGATTATGTCTAGCATTATTGATCCCACCACACCAGCAAGCTCTAGCAATTTTCTCAACGAAGGATTGGAGATTATTGGTCTGTTAGATCAGGTCAACAGATTGGTTGCTACTGGCAGGGGGGACTCGATTTCTGGTGGTAATTTAGATGATATTATCAGTGGCGGCGGAGGCAATGATACTATTGATGGCTTAGACGGTAGCGATCGCCTTTTAGGAGATGGAGGAAACGATAGACTGCGAGATTCTACGGGCAATAACATTCTCGATGGCGGTGAAGGTGATGATTCCCTGGCAGGTGGTACAGACAATGATGAACTACTAGGGAGAGATGGTAACGATACTCTTAACGATCTCTTAGGGAATAATACTCTAGATGGTGGGGCAGGTGATGACCGAATTATTGTCTCAGATGGAGCTAATATTCTAACTGGCGGTACGGGAAGGGATACTTTTCATTTCAAGTTGTCCGAAGACCCTTCCCCTGAAATCAACGAAATTACGGATTTCCAGGTCGGAGAAGACCGAATCATTATTCAGAGTGCGGCAGAGAACCCCAGTGCTAGTTACGATACTGCTACAGGCAAATTGTCTGTTGATGGAAAAGAGATCGTTCAGCTTGATACCGACCTCAACATCGATGTTAACGATGTTGAATTTATCGGAGTTGAACCAGCTGATAGTGAGGGGGCTACAGTATATCGCTTTTTAAACTCAAACACTAATGCTCATCTCTACACTACCTCCGAAGCAGAAAGAGAAGCGATCGAAACAGATTTGCCCGAATACAATTTTGAAGGAGAATCTTATCTTGCTGTCGATCCCCTAACAGGTACTCCTGAACCTAAACCTGTATATCGCTTCTTTAATCAAGATACAGGAGTACATCTATATACAATATCTGAGGTAGAAAAAACCTCAATCCTGAAAAATGCGCCTAATTTTAGTTTTGAAGGGGAAGCTTTTTACGCTTATGACACTCAAATAGAAGGTACTGTTCCCGTTTATCGTTTCTTTGAACCCACGATAGGGGCGCATCTGTATACTTCATCTGAAATAGAAAATGAATTTATTGAGCAGAATTTACCTAATTACAGTGCGGAAGGAATTGCTTATTATGTGTTTGAGTTTCAATCACTGGGAGCAGATTCTGACGTTGTTTAACTGAGATTTTGCAGCTGTTCCGTAACTCACTCGTGGTATCAGGTAAAAGGGTAAGAAATTGACTACCAATCGTAGATTATTAAGTTTACTTGAAAGGCGTGCAAGATCTCAGTTTAATGTGTCATTTCAAGTCTGTCTCCCAGCATTTTATAGAGCTATAGTGTACACTGCCTCTTAATAATTCAAACTTAGGAGACTCAGTTGTTGCACGTCTTCAGCACTTAGCTGCCAGCCACTTCCCCCTGCATTTTCTGCCGCTTGTTGGGGATTTTTTGCCCCAGGTATAGGAATTACATTTTTTTGGGCAATGAGCCAGTTCAAAGCTATCTGAACCGTAGTTTTTTGGTACTTTTCTCCTAATTGCTGCAACTGACTAATTAAAGGCTCGATTTTGCTCAGTCCTTGCGCTGAAAATTTAGGATCGAGTTTCCTCGCACCAGTTACTTCTTTGACTCTTTCAGGGACGTACTTTCCCGTGAGTAATCCTTGGTCTAAGGGACTATAAGCCAAAATCGTAATTCCTAATTTACGGGCTGTTTCCAAGATGCCGTTTTGCTCAATTTTGCGGGTTAGCAAAGAATAACGTACTTGATTGACTGCTAAAGGTACATCATATTGCGCCAGAAGATCGTAAGCTTGTTGCATCTGCTGTGCAGAATAATTACTCACTCCCACAGTAAGAATTCTTCCTTGCTTAACCTCAGATGCCAATGCTTCCATTAAGGTAGATTGACCCATAAAAAAATCAAAAGGCATATGAACTTGATATATATCAACTCGTTCTACCTGCAATCTTTTGAGGCTGTCAGTCAGAGCATTCTTTACCGACTGTTGATTAAATCTCCAGGGTAGAGGAAAGTATTTAGTGGCGATTTGTATTGGTTGAGTTGTTTCCTTGATAAACTTACCCAGAAGTCGCTCTGATTCTCCTAAACCATAAACTTCAGCAGTATCAAAAAAAGTTGCACCATTTTCTACGGCTGCTTCAAAAGCCTCTCGAACTTCCTTTTCTCCATAGTTTGAGCCATAACCCCAGAACAAACTATCGCCCCAAGACCAAGTACCAATACCCAAGTTAGGAAGAGAAATATTACCGACTGATATGTTACTAGTTGCCATAAAAATTAATCAAAAAGGCAGAATAAATGAGCGATCTATCTCTATTAATCTATAACTTTTTAATATTAAGAGATGTGGAAAATGTAGCTAAAATTACAATTTGTCGTCACAGATAAAGTTAAATCTGAAAGTGTAACAAGTACGGGAAATTAGTGATTTCTCCTTGTGGCTCATTTCTCTTCCCTTATTCCTTAAAAATGCCTTTTGACTCCTACAACCCTGAAAAATTTTATGATGAACTATTTACAGAAATAGGCAAACCGCGATCGCATTCTGTTTCCCTCATCAAACATATGACAACGTTGGGGATCGAGCAATTAGAACAACAACGTTCGACAGCGGAGATTGCTTTATTCAAGTTAGGAGTAACATTTAATGTCTATAATGACGATCGCGGTGTAGAAAAAATATTTCCTTTTGATATCATTCCCCGCATTATTTCTGCCTCAGAATGGGCGGGTTTAGAGCAAGGTTTAAAACAAAGAATTCAAGCCCTCAATCTATTTTTAGATGATGTCTATGGCGAACAAAAAATCATCAAAGATGGCATAATTCCTCAAGAAATAATTTATACTGCTTCGGGATTTCTCAAACCTTGTTTATCTAGCAAACCTCCCAAAAAAATCTGGTGTCACATTACAGGAACAGATTTAGTCAGAGATCAAGATGGTGAATGGTATGTTCTAGAAGATAATTTGCGATCGCCTTCTGGTGTTTCTTACGTATTGGAAAATCGACGGGTAATGAAAACCACTTTTCCTGAAATCTTTCAGACTATGCCCGTCGCCCCCGTAGATGACTATCCCAGTCAGCTATTAGAAACCCTGTTAAATCTAGCACCATCCCAATTACCCAATCCCAATGTAGTCGTTCTGACTCCTGGTATTTATAACTCTGCTTATTACGAGCATTCTTTTTTAGCACAGCAAATGGGAGTAGAGTTAGTCGAAGGTAAAGATCTGATCGTCGCAGATGGCTATTTACAAATGCGTACCACTAAAGGTTTGCGACGGGTTGATGTAGTGTATCGTCGCATCGATGACAATTTCCTCGATCCCATGACATTTAACCCCGACTCTTTATTGGGTATACCAGGATTAATGCAAGTCTACCAACAGGGTAAAGTAGCCCTAGCTAACGCACCAGGAACGGGGGTTGCAGATGACAAGGTAGTATATGCCTACGTTCCTGAGATGATTCGCTACTATTTAGGAGAAGAACCAACCTTGGCTAGTGTTCCTACCTATTTATGTTGGCGCGAAAGCGATCGCAAATATGTATTAGAGAACCTAAATAAATTAGTTGTCAAAGCAGCCAATGAAGCTGGTGGTTATGGAATGCTGATTGGGATCGATTCCACCGCAGCCGAAAGAGAAGAATTCGCTCAAAAAATCATTGCTCAACCCCGCAATTATATTGCCCAACCAACCCTCAGTTTATCGAGAGTACCAACCTTAATTGATGGCAAAGTCGAAGGTAGGCACGTCGATCTCCGCCCTTATATTCTCCATCGTGGTGATGAAATCTACGTTCATCCAGGAGGCTTGACTAGAGTAGCGTTGAAAAAAGGTTCTTTAGTAGTTAATTCTTCCCAGGGTGGTGGAAGTAAAGATACTTGGGTTTTAAATCAATGAACAATGAACAATTAACAATTAAATATGCTAAGTAGAGTCGCAGATTCAATTTATTGGTTAAACCGTTACATCGAACGTGGAGAAAATGTTGCCCGTTTTGTTGATGTCAATCTCAATTTGATGTTAGATTTACCCGCAGGAATGCCCCAACAGTGGAAACCATTGGTGTCTGTAACGGGAGATCTAGAATTATTTAATTCTCGCTATAGTGAAGCCAACATTGAGAACGTAATTCAATTCTTAATGTTTGATCGCCATAATCCCAATTCAATTATTTCTTGTTTGGGAATAGCCAGAGAAAATGCCCGTTCGATCCGCGAAGTAATTTCTTCAGAAATGTGGGAAGAAGTAAACTCCTTTTATTTAACCATTGAAGAAGCTTCGAGCATCAAATCCCTTAGTACTTTACCCAAATTATTTAGTCGAGTCAAAATGGCAAGTCATCGCTTTGCAGGAGTGATGGATGCAACCATGTCTCACAATGAAGGCTGGCATTTTGGACAACTAGGAAGATTATTAGAAAGGGCTGATAAAACCACTCGTATCTTAGATGTCAAGTATTTCTTGCTCTTACCTTCGGCTGAATGGGTTGGTACGCCCTTAGATCGGATTCAATGGATTGCGTTGCTCAAATCTGCTAGTGCTTATGAAATGTATCGTAAGTGCCAACATCATATTACCCCCAGTAGCGTAGCCGAATTTTTGATTTTAGATCGTTGTTTTCCTCGCTCGATCTATTTCTGTTTGTGGCAAGCACAACAGTGTCTCCACGAAATCACTCAAACTCCTGCTGGTACTTGGTGTAATGGTGCGGAAAGAGCCTTGGGTAGATTGTGTTCTCAATTGGGCTATCTAACTATTGAAGATATCATCCAGTCGGGATTGCATGAATTTTTAAATCAGATGCAAGATTCGATCAATCAGGTAGGAAATGAGATTTATACAACCTTTATCGATCTAGGTGATTCCCATAGTGCAATATCAGATTTGCCATCAAACAACGTACAACTACAGTCAAGCGGTTTTTCTCAAACCTCACTTAATTAGATTGCGTCCCCGTTGCGATCGCTTTACTAAACTTCATAATTTTTCTCTTTCCGTCCAACCCCAAGCCCAAGGAAGATCGGATTTTGTTGACCTTGATGGCAATAATTTAATTAAGCTGTGGTTTAGCCAGCCGACAGAACAGTTAGCTATTTCAATTATGTCGGAGGTAGAAACCACCTGTAGCAATCCTTTTGAATATCTTTTAGAGCCTTGGGCAACAGTTTTACCATTTGACTATCCCCAGTCTTTATTGAGACAACTAGAGCCATATTTACAACCCTATGGCTTTGTGAGCGATCGCCTAGCCTTAGAATTGGCTCAAGATATTTTGATCGCCGTTGACAACAATACTCTAGATTTCTTGTTCGCTCTCAATCAACGTATCTATCAAGATTGCGAATATATCACCAGAGAAACAGGTTCGCCTTTTCCTCCTGGTGTCACCTGGCGCTACAAAAAAGGTTCTTGTCGGGATTATACGGTGTTATTTATGGAAGTCTGTCGTGCGGTAGGCATTGCTGCCCGATTTGTTAGTGGTTATCAAGAAGGCGATCGAGCTATGTCCGAGCGAGATCTACACGCTTGGGTAGAAGTTTACTTGCCTGGTGGGGGTTGGCGGGGTTACGATCCGACTTTGGGCTTAATAATTAGCGATCGTCATATACCTCTGGTTGCGAGTGCCATTCCCGAATATGCTGCTCCCATTTCTGGCGTTGTCGTTCCCGTGCAACAGGAGCGAAATGTAACTTCTACCATGAATGCTCAAATCTCAATCCATTAAAGATAGGAAATCGATTTTATTCATTCACCTAACTACGCTAATTGTCGTTCAACTAATTTTCTGCTTGATAAAGCCAACCAGTTGATTAAATTGTTTTTTCATATTTTCTGATTCTTGTTCTAATTTAGCAACTTTCAACTTTAAGTCCTCGATTTCGGCAGTTAAAGCAGATATATTCCCTGGAGGAGCATTAGTTGACGATCCGACAGATCCAGCTTGAGTAGAGCTTTGAGGCTGCTTTTTCGCCTTCATCATGGCATCTCGAATCGCATCTACCAATTGTTCGCGATCAAAAGGCTTTTCCACAAAAGAAAAATATTCAAAAGGTTCGGTGAGTTTATCTGTCACCTCTTCTTTTCTACCAGACATCAACACCAAAGGAATTGAGCGAAATCTTGGTTGCTTTTGGATCTCCTGATAGACTTCCCAGCCACTCATTTTCGGCAGAAGAAAATCGAGCATAATCAAATTAGGTAACTCTGTTCTAATTAAATTGAATCCCTCCAAGCCATCTTTGGCTTCGATGACATCAAAGTTACCTTCGGGTAACATATCTTTGACTCGCATTCTGATGACTTTACTGTCGTCAATAACCAAAATTTTGTGGGTTGACACGATTTACTCCTAAGCGACTAACTCCCCATGCCCAAAACTTACTAGACTGATGTTGAGCGCGATAGAGGGCGAGGTTTTCTCGTCATCTCTAATCGCGATGTTGGCAGTTAGTTTTGTTTACAAGCTTAGAGTTCCCTTTTAAATTACCAAAATAACAGGAAAAACTATCTAAATAATAATTATTTTTGTATTCTTAAGTAAGTAATGTTGCTGATATTCAAGGCATGATGGAGAAATTGAACCAATCTCACTCGACAAAAAATAGTTGGCGCGATGAAGTAATCTCTTTACCATCTTGGCTGAAAAGACCGATTGGCAAAGCTAGCGAGCTATCTACCGTACAGAAAATTATCAAACAGCGCAATATTCATACCATCTGCGAAGAAGGAAGATGTCCCAACCGAGGTGAATGTTACGCCAATCAAACTGCAACTTTTTTATTAATGGGACAGACTTGTACCCGCGCCTGTGCCTTTTGCCAAGTAGAAAAGGGTCATCAGCCAATGAATTTGGATCCCGATGAACCTCAGAAAGTTGCTGATGCGGTTAGTTTGCTAGGTTTACGCTACGTGGTGTTAACCTCTGTCGCCAGAGATGATCTTCAAGATGGTGGTGCAGAATGGTTTGTTAAAGTAATGAATGCTATTCGACTGGTAAATCCTCAAACTCAAATTGAAGTACTTACTCCTGATTTTTGGAGTGGCAAAGATGCTGTAAATAGCCAAAAAGATAGAGTGGCTACTGTAGTAGCAGCTAATCCTGCTTGTTATAACCACAATTTAGAAACTGTCGAACGTTTGCAAGCACCCGTGAGGAGAGGGGCAAAATACGACCGCTCGTTAAATGTCTTGCGTTTGGTTAAAGAATTCGATCCTGCTATCCCCACCAAGTCTGGTTTGATGTTGGGTTTGGGAGAAACTGAAGCGGAGATAGTTCGAGCGATGGAAGATCTTAGAGCAATAAATTGCGATCGCCTTACTCTCGGTCAATATATGCGTCCTTCTTTAGCTCATTTACCCGTCCAAAAATATTGGACTCCTGAAGAGTTTACCCATCTCGGCAACATCGCTCGCGAAGTAGGTTTTTCTCACGTTAGATCTGCTCCTTTGGTACGAAGCTCGTATCATGCAGGAGAAGGAAGTTAAGTTCCTCTATCCTCAATAATGCAGAGGGATAGTGAGCAGGGGAATAACTAACAAACATACCCAACTCCAATTGCGCCACTGATTGGTTGCAGGGGGTTTTTGTTTGCCCAACAAAGAATCAATTCTTTCGTTTAGGCGATCGCCAAGGGCATAATCGTTAAAATTGGCACACCATCCAGGAGAATATTTTAAGGGAGCTTGGGCTACTGTTAATAAAGACTCGGCTAAGAGTAAAAAGTCTACTTCTTCTGCTGCTTTGCTATCTGCTCTCAGTTCTCGTAATAATAACAGTTCTTGCCACAAAGCTTCTGTATTGGGCAACCAAAAAGTAAAAGAGCGCATCCAGCCCAGCCAGAAAAACCAGAAGGTATCGCGGTAATATAGATGGGCTTGCTCGTGAGCTAAAACTGCCGTTAGATGTTCTTGATCAAGGCTGTTGAACAGACCACTAGTAATAACTAATTCGGGCTGCCAAAATCCGATTTGCGCGCTGTAGGGTAAGTCTAAATCGATGATTCTGGCGAAAGTTCCCTCAATCGATCGCCTGGGGTAAATTGCCAAATTTCTTGTAGAATGACGACTTTGATCAACCAGTTTGACCAAGCAAGTAACGGCAAATAAAATTAAGATAGCTGCTACACTACATCCCCACGAACCTGCTTTGATACCTAACATTGCTCCATGACAACCCATATAAAGTATGGCGATCGCCGTGCTGAGAATTAATAAAGCAGGAAATAATAACAAAAACAAACTTGTATACCATCGCTCAGACCAAGTTCCCTTCGATTTCATTGATTGGGTACGAATCATCCAAGCAGTTAAAATCACGCTAAAAATAGCCCAGAGGTGCATTATCTTTCCTCCTCTCTCTGACGACGTATTGCATTGAGACGAGCAGCGATCGCATCAATTTGTTCTATACTAGCAGCATCCAAGCTGTCGGCAAAAGAAGCAACTACATCAGGGTTGCTCACTGCCAAAAAACCATTGAGTTTTTCATATGATTGCCAAGCTTGGGCTTGTTCTTGAGAAACTATTGCTTGCCACGAAAAAGCGCGACCTTTTTTGCTACATTTGAGCCAGCCTTTTTCTGTCAGGCGTCTCAAAACTGTAGTGACAGAAGTATAGGCTAGTTCTCTATTGGGGTCTTGCAAAATGCGATCGTGAACGTTTTTAACCGTTACGACTTTTCCTTGCCAAACTATTTCTAGAACTTCTTTTTCTAGAGGACCAAGAGACATTTTTTTGGGTTTATGCTGCGGTAAAAAGGCCATTAATTTAGATTGGGTACTATCGCTCTGTTTTATTTTATCCGTTAGAGATCGATAAATTTATATTTCTCAATAACAACTAAACATTGTCTAACTCTTTACTCTTTAAGTTTAGACTTAAAAGGATACAAATTAAAGGCTTAATACTTTTTAAAGGTTATATTTTAGATAAGTATGCAGTCAATTATAAATTTAATTTATTCCCCTAAATATATTTCACAATAGATGCGGAGTTTTACCATGATTAGTTGGTGTAAACCAGTAATTTTATTAATAGCTATTATTTATTTTGATGGAGACAATAGTCTGTCTTCTTTGGCAGAGGAAACGAGACAAACCAATATTGATTCAAATTATAACAGTCAACAACAAAACTACGAAAGCCAGCAAAATTGGTTGGCTCAAAATAATATTGGCTGTCAACAACAAAATGTGACATATCGAGAAGTTTATCGCTTTGAAACGGAAGATTACTATATTAGTATTTGCGAGTTAGAAAATAATTTTTATTATCATCGACAATCAAAGCTAGATCTTGAGAATAGTTTATCAATTCCCGCAGAAGCGGTGTTCGACGGTAAGGTTTTTAAAGCAACTAAAGGCAAAACAACTTATTTTGTCGGTCGAAATGGCGATCGCTATTATTCCTCAGTAATGCTCAATAACAATGAAATTGTTTTTGAACCAGAATTAGTCACCGAACCCTTAGCTTTTTCCCAAGAAATTGTCGATCGCGGAGTTGAATTTTCTTTTAATCAGATAAAATCAATTGATGTCCAAAATACCGATTTAGCTAGTACGCAATTTAATACGACCCAGAATTATAAAAATAGTGATAATTCTTTAATTTGTACCGACGATCGAACCGCTTTCAATCCTAATTTTGACAATTGGCGCAGTCTGCTAGGCAAATCAACCGATGTAGCTCATAACTATGCCACTGATAACGGTCACAATTTTCTTTATGAAGAAGGCTCTAAAGATCGAGCTTTAATTAAAACTAAAGAGGGGACGATCGTCAATCTCAATATCTCCACTCATAACGAAATAATCGAGCAAGTGTGCGTTCGATCCACAGAAGATATTTAACCTCGATCGACGATCGGTTTAGGCTTTTTTTTCTAATGCCGAAGGTAATTCTCTTGGAGCAAGCTGTAGATTAATTTCTTGGGCTTCGCCCCAATGCGATCGCTTTTTTAGTAGGGCAATATCTTGCAAAATTTGTTGCTGTTGCTGCTGAATAGATTCCAAACGATTGACGATCTCTTGTAACTGTTGAGGATTATTGGTGATTTCGTAGTTAGTAATACTAGTTTTTGCCTGATCTTGTTTAGATTTGACCTCCCAACCAAAGAGGAATTTGAGGAGTAAAAAAGGCGATCGCAATATCCACAACCACATCCGATCTATAGTGGATGCAATACTGCGATAGATTGTTAAAAACAAGCGAATTACCAAAATTATGCCGACTGTTAGGGAGATCGAGCCAATCAAAGGATGATTTGCCAGCCAATGAAGTAAAGGATGAGCGATCAACCAAGAATCTACACGAGAATAAACAGAACTACCAAGCCGATCCAAAAGATGATTGTCCCAAGAATTAATTTTATTGATAAGCTGCATTGATTGTAAAACCTGTAGTAAATTCTGTTTATCTAATTGCCCTTAACCTCAGCTTTTTCTTCTCTTCATGAGAATTAGTACGACTTGTTAAGATTTTAAAATTTTGGGGAATTATAAAAGAGAGGGTTGATTTTAATTGGATTAAATATTAAATACCCAGAAAAATTTTTAAATTAATTAATCCCTTATTCAATTTTATATTTATATGTTGAATACCAGTCTATCGATAAGCTGCAATTATTTTATAAGAGGAAGTTTGTAATGACGACTGCCAAAAATGGAATTAGTCATACTCGGACTCATGTTCAACAGTTTACACCTACTAAGCAAATAGAGCTTTTTGAATCCCTCAAAGAATCTCGATTTAGCGGACAGTTGGTTGTTTCCGATGCTCAAGATCGCACCTGGATACTATATCTATATTTGGGTCGTATAGTTTATGCTAGCGGAGGAGTACATCCCGTCAGAAGATGGCGACGGCATGTTGTTGCATATTGTCCAGAACGACTATCTCATGTTGAAGAAATTCAGTTGATTTTAGCTAATATCGCCCAAGAAGATTCGAGAATTTCCTGGGAATATCAACTATTATCTGTTTGGATCGATCGAGGTGAAATAACTAGAGATCAAGCCACTAAAGTTATCAGGGCTACTGTAATCGAGGTACTATTTGATATCACTCAAGCAGTAGAAGTTACATTTGAATCGATTAAAGACAACTTGTTATCCACAAGATTAATTTTAATTGATGCCGAACAAGTAATTAAAGAAGCCAACAAACTATATGCTGCTTGGCAAGAAGCCAAGGTTGCCGATCGCTCTCCCGATATGGCTCCTTTAATTCGTCAACCAGACGCTTTACGCAAAAAAACTTCGACTCAAGTATTTCAAAATCTCAGCCAATTGTTAGACGGAAAGCAAACTTTGCGAGATTTGAGCGTCCGCATGAAGCGAGATGTCGTGACTGTCACTCGCTCTTTACTGCCCTATATTCAGTTGGGTTTTGTACAGTTAACCGAAGTAGGAGATATTGCTCCTCCAGTCTCTACTCCCGTAGCGCAAAAGCTATTCAAAATCAAAACTCCCCGTCGCATTACTATTGCCTGTATTGATGATAGCCCCATTATTTGTCAGACAATGGAAAGCATTATCAAAGAAGCAGGGTATAACTTTGTGGGGGAAATGGATGGCTTAAGAGCGATCGCTGTTTTGCTGAGTCGCAAACCAGATTTAATTTTTTTAGATTTGGTAATGCCCAATACCAATGGTTATGAAATTTGTTCTCAGCTACGCAAACTCTCTTTCTTCAAAACTACACCAATTGTAATTTTGACTGGAAATGATGGCATTGTTGACCGCGTCAGGGCAAAAATGATCGGTTCGACCGATTTTCTGGGTAAACCAGCCCAACAAGAACAAGTTTTAGAAACCATCGATAAATATGTGATTCAAAAGTTAAACAAATGAATTTGAATTTTGATGTTAGTTTATCTATTTATCAGGGAAGTATAGAGATTGCTTGGGTATATCTTGCTAAAATCCAATTTTCTAGTATCAAAAAATAAGACAAAAATAACAAAAATAATTATAAATTGGGGAGACAATTATTATGGGATACACTCTAATTGTTGATGATTCGGCAACCGAACGATCTATTATTACAGGTTGTTTAGAAGGAGTTGGAATCAAGGTATCTGTTGCTTTGAGTGGTGAAGAAGCTCTAGAAAAAATAGAGCAGAGTTATCCCGATCTAATTGTTTTAGATGTGGTTTTACCAGGACGGAGTGGATTTGAAATTTGTCGCGAACTAAAAGGTTCAGACAACACTAATAAAATTCCGATTATTCTTTGTTCTACTAAAGGTACTGAGATGGATAAATTCTGGGGAATGAAACAGGGAGCAAATGCTTATATTCCTAAACCAATTGATCAAGAAGAACTAGTTAAAAAAGTCAAAGAATTGATTGCTGCATAGTAATGCTTTTGATTTAATTAAGGACAATTTATTCATCTAATTTTTGCTAAAGGTAATTAATAATTGTGTCGGATATATTTTCCCAGTCACACCAATCAAATTCTCAAACACAGCTTGTAAACAAAACGGAACAAAAGCAATTTTTAAGATTTAATTTGTATGATCACACTAAATTAATGTTGCCTATCAAACAGATTACAGAAGTTTTAAAAATTCAGTTTAGTCAAATTGTTCCTATCCCTCAAATGCCATCTTGGGTAATGGGGGTTTATAACTGGCGAGGAGATATTCTTTGGATGGTCGATCTGGGACATTTAATCGGTCTAAATCCTTGGTATCAACAAAATACCAATCGCTCCAATCATACTGCCATTGTCTTATCTCCTAATAAGGAAAAACACAATACTAATGCAGAAGGAAATATTAACCTGGGGTTAGTTATTTCTAAGGTTGAAGATCTTGAAATGTGTAATGTTGGTGAGATTCAAATTCCTCCCCGCTCTACTATCAATTCGCAACTTGCACCTTTTCTAGAAGGATATTGGCTTCAGCCACAAGGAGACATGATTATGGTGCTAAACGGACAAGGAATAGTTGCTGCTATGCCCAATAATTTTGTTAATTAAATTTTTGTTCATCAAATTAGTCTATCTCAATAATAATTTTAATAATTTTATTTTTCTTTTGTAAATAGGTTCACCTTTCTCAAGCTCTAGTTTCTATGAATAACTTGCCTGAATTACCAAATCAAATACAAGAACGTTCTTCAACCAACTCATTGGGAGCTAAATCTCCTTTATTAAGCAAACTATATGACTTGCCTATTAGTCACAAAACCAGTCTAATTCCTTGGTTTAGCTTTGCGGGGCTATTAGTAGTTTTAGGTGCTGGGGGAATAATTCTTTCTGGCTCTCTAAAAAATCAGTTATTCGATCGCGCGGAATCAAGACTAAACATAAAAAGTCAAATTATCGATATTTTACTAGCTGACAAAAGCGATCTGGAAAAAGCTTCTGTCTTAGAGCAAGCCATCACAGCTTTTACAGACAACCAGAGTTATAGCGCAATTTATCTTTATCAAAATGATGGAGAGTTGGTATTAGCCTCTTCGACGGAAAACATTGACGGACAAGTAAATAGCAATATTGCTTTACCAAATAACGAAATTATTGATTTGGCGGTTGCTAGTAACGGTTCGACAGTAGAACAGATAGAACAAGTAAACGGTATCAAATATGTTTTAGCAGCAAAAACCCTCTTGAACGATACGGGCAAACCCATGGGGGTTTTGATACACGGTAGTTCTTTAAGTCCGATTAATAGTCTAATTAAAAGTAGCTTTTTGGCTCAATCCTTACTTTCGGTAGTTATTTTAATCTCGATCATTTATTTGAGTAAAATTCTGGGAATTGCGATCGCCGAACCCATTCAAACTCTACAAAAAGTGGCTCAAGATTTTGCCGATGGCAATCTCAAAGCTAGGGCGGTAGTTCGTACTAGCGATGAAGTCGGGTTGCTGGGTACTACTTTCAATATTTTGGCAGACTCGATTGAAATTAATGAGTCTCGTCTCAAACAAGATGCAGAACGTTCTCGCATCCTCAAAGAAATTGCCTTAGAGATATCTGAAGCGACTGATGTATCGGGTATTATACAAATTGTGATCGAAAGTAGCAAAAACGTCTTAAATGCCGATCGCGTTATTTATCATCGCTTTGATGACAACTTTCAGGGAAAAATTATCGCAGAAGCAGTAGACGACAAATTTCCCTCAGCATTAAACGCAGAGATAGACGATCCTTGCTTTGCCGAAGGATATGCCGAAAAATATCAACAAGGAGCAGTCAAGGCGATCTCTAATATTTATCAAGCGGGATTAAATGAGTGTCATCTCAAGATGTTAGAGCCGTTTGAGGTGATTGCTAGTTTGATTACTCCTATTGTGATTAACGATAAATTAACTGGCTTATTGATCGCTCATCAATGTAGCGAACCTAGATCTTGGCAACAAGATGAAATCGATTTATTCTCCCAAATTGCTTCTCAAACCAGTACGGCAATTGAAAGAGTAGAACTCTTAGAAATACAAAAGCAATCAGAGAACAAAGAAAGAGCAGCCAAAGAAAATCTCCAGCGTCGAGCATTGGAGTTGCTTATGGAAGTAGATCCCGTCAGTCGAGGAGATCTAACCGTACAGGTGAAAGTCAAAGAAGATGAAATTGGCACTATTGGGGATTCTTACAATGCAACTATTGAAAGTCTGCGAAAACTAGTAGCTCAAGTACAAATCTCAGCCTTTCAGGTATCTAGCACCACCAGCGATAAAGACATTTCCATTCAAGAATTATCTACTGGGGCATTAGCCCAAACCGAAGAAATTAACAACGCCTTGATCAGAATTAAAGGAATTACCGATTCTATTCAAGCTGTTGCTAGTAATGCCAAATCTGCTGAGGCAGCAGTGTTGAGAGCAGCAGAAACGGTAAAAGCTGGTGATGATGCCATGACTCAAACCGTAGAAGGTTTCCAAGAAATCCGCGATACAGTTGCCGAAACAGCCAAAAAAGTAAAACGACTAGGAGAATCTTCGCAAAAAATCTCTAAGGTAGTCAACGTAATTAGTAACTTTGCCGATCAAACCAACCTGCTAGCTCTTAATGCTTCTATTGAGGCTGCCCACGCAGGAGAGGAAGGAAGAGGATTTGCAGTAGTTGCCGATGAAGTAAGATCCCTTGCTCGTCAGTCGGCAGAAGCAACGGCAGAAATTGAGGCTCTAGTGGCAGAAATTCAAGCAGAAACTAACGAAGTGGTAGCTGCTATGGAATCGGGTACAGAGCAGGTTGTGGCAGGTACGAAACTAGTAGATCGTACTCGTAATTCACTGATTCAAATCGCCGATGTGAGCCAAGAAATCAATCAACTTGTCGGAGGTATTGCGATCGCTACTGTCGAACAGTCTCAAAACTCGGAAGTTGTAACTCAGACAATGATGCAGGTTGCTGCTATCTCTAACAAAACTGCCACCGAAGCTGGGGAAGTATCCGCATCTTTCAAAGATTTATTAATCGTGGCACAAGAATTACAAAACAGTGTGGCTAAGTTCAAAGTTAGCTAATTATTTCTAATTGACGGGAGGAAACGCGCCGTCCCACGGCGCATGTTCCACTCCCGTGTTGATGACACGCCCTAATTACCGATCGATTTTGATGAGACTTTTTCCATGATAAATTCATCCCCAGATGGCTATTTAGAATTACCCTTAGACCAAACTTTATCCGATACGGGAAAATTAATGACGGCTTCTTGGTGGGAGCGCAAAAGTATTCGTTTTAAGACCACAGTTTTGGCGATCGCCATTGGTACTATTCCTACTCTGGCAGTGGGTTCGACGGTATATTATGTTGGTGCTAAATCGATCAAGCAAGAGACTACTAACCTGAGAAAAACCCTGGTTGCGGATTTACAAAACCAAGTTAATATCTTTATGAGCGATCGCTTTGGTGATATCAAGGTAATGGCAAATCTTGATATTTTTACCGATCCTCAACTAAGCAAAATTGCTACTACCCAGCAAAAGTCAGCAGCCTTACAAAAATTTCAGAATGCTCGTGGTATCTACAATAATATTGCGGTATTTGATGCTCAAGGCGATCTAATTGCTCAAACAGAAGGCAAAACCCTCAGCAATCACCTCAATCGCGGTTACATACAAGATGCTCTTAAAGCTAATGGTGCGGTAATCAGTCAACCCGTAATTTCTACTAGCTCTGGAATTTACAGTATTTATACTGCATCTCCCATTAAAGACAGCATTTCAGGCAAAACTATCGGTTTTGTCAGAGCTAGAATGCCCGTGGCAGTTTTAAAAGACTTGCTCAAAGAATATACTGCTGGAGGCAATCAATATTATTTACTTAGCGATCGAGGAGAGATTTTTCTCGGCTCGGCGGGAGAGTATGTTATTAAAACTCGTAGTGATAATTCTACGGTTGATAACAAGTCTTTCGATTATGAAGCGATTAAGGCGGTAGAAGTTTTTTCGGGTACAGAAAGTTTATTGGGCAGTGGCAAAGTTAGCGCGGGGCAAGCAGTTAATACTACGACTAAAAAAGAGCAGTTTTTAACCTATGCTCCCCCCAAGAGTTTCCCAGAATTGCCCGATCTAAATTGGCAAGCGATCGTGGCAGCAGATAATTCTCTTGTGTTTGCACCCCAAACAAAACTACGTCAGGTATTTATCTTGGGTATTGGTGTTATAGCTTTAGGTGTGGGGACGATCGCTTATGCTTTGGCAAATAGACTGCTTCGCCCCATTTTATTAGCTGCCAATGCGGTTAAAGAAATTGGGGGAGGTAATCTTAATACTCGCCTAGAGATTCGGGGAGCAGATGAAATTTCTCAATTAAGTGCCAATATTAACGGAATGGCAACCCAACTATCAAATCTAGTAGAAACTCAAGCTCTCTTGGCGCAACAATCAGAAGCGATCAAAAATGCCACTATACAATTTGCCAATGTCAGCAATAAATCAGAAATTCTTAGTATTGCTGTTGAGGAAGTTCATAAAAGCCTCCCTGCTAATCGAATTGTTTACTATCAATTTGCTAACAATAGATCGGGAATGGTTGTTGCCGAATCTGCTTCCAAGGGTTCATCTTCCCTCCAAAATACCGAAATTTTAAATCCCGATCTAGTCGCTGCATATTTGACCAGACACCAACAGGGTAAGACTCAAGTAGAAGTAGTTAAAGATATTCAACAAGCTAATATAGCCCCATCCTATCGAAAACAAATACAGTCTCTTGGGATAAAGGCAAGTCTTATTGCCCCTGTGATTATGGAAGATGAGCTAGATGGCTTATTGATGGTACACCAAGCTAGCAAACGTAATTGGTTAGAAGAAGAGGTAGAGTTTGTTAGCCAAATTGCCAACCAAATCGCTTTTGGTATTACTCGATTAAAATTAACCGAACAACAAAAACAGGGGGAAATCAGAGAAAAAGCTGCCAAAGAGGTAATTCAAAGTAGGGCTTTGGATCTTTTAAAAGAAGTGTATGAAGTATCCGAAGGAGATTTAACCGTTCGAGCTAAAGTAACCGAAGATGAAATTGGCACGATCGCCGATTCTTATAATGCTACGATCGAAAGTTTGCAGAAACTAGTTAACCAAACTAAGGCTGCTGCTCTGGAAGTAAAAAATAATACCTCAGCTAATGATGTCGCTATACAAGCTTTGGTAGAAAAAACTCTAACTCAAGCCGAAGCAATTAGCAAAACCTTAGAGCAAGTTAATGCCATGGAAGAATCGATCGCACAAGTCGCTCAAAGTGCGTCTGAAGCAGATGAGTTTGTCAAACAAGCCAACTTGACGATTCGTACTGGCGATCGCGCAATGAATCATAGTGTAGCCGAAATCAACGCAGTACAGAATACTGTTACCGAAACTGCGATCAAAGTGCAACAACTAGGGGAATCATCTCAAGAAATTTCTCAGGCAGTTAATTTGGTCGGTCGTTTTGCAGCCCAAACTCACCTTCTCGCCCTCAAAGCCTCTATTGAAGCAGCAAGGGCGGGAGAACAAGGCAAAGGTTTTGCCGTAATTGCCAACGAAGTGCGATCGCTCGCTACTCAATCAGCAGAAGCCACAGCAGAAATTGAAACCCTCGTCACCAAGATTCAGCTAGAAACCAACGAACTAGCAGAGGCGATGAACAAAGGCACAGAACAAATTGCTGCGGGTAGCGAGTTGGTACAGCAAACTCGACAAAGTTTGACTCAAATTAGCGAGGCTAGTGACGAAATTAGCAAGCTAGTAGGCTCGATTACTCAAGCAACCAAACAACAGTCTGAAACTTCTACACGGGTGAGTCAAACAATGGTTAGCGTCGCCGAAATTGCCGAAAACAATTCTCAAGCTGCAACTCAAGTTTCTATCTCGATTAAGGAGCTATCCTCAGTAGCAGAGAAACTCCAGTCAGGCATCGGCAAATTTAAAACTTAATTTCTTTTTTTCTTATAAATTGCCAACTATATCTAAATCATGTCACTCAACCCCGATATCCGCGACCAAGCGTATCAATTTTTTATTGAAGAAGCCCAAGAACTGTTACAGGTTCTAGAATCAGGCTTGCTCGAACTCCGCGAAGACCACAGTACGCCAAAGGTACACGAGTTGATGCGGGCTGCTCATTCGATCAAAGGAGGTGCAGCCAGTGTGGAATTGAGTGCTATTGAATTATTGGCTCATCGTTTGGAAGATTTTTTGAAGGCTCTTTATAGCGATAGTGTGGAATTCGATGCGGACTTAGAAAGTTTATTGTTACAAGGCTATGATTGTCTTTCCAGCCCCTTGACAGAGCAAATTGAATCGGGTTCTTATGATGAGGAAGCAGCGTTATTAACTGCCGAACCAGTGTTTGCTGCTTTAGAAGTTCGTTTGGAAGAAGCCCTCAAAAATGCAGATAACTATATTCCTAGTTCTAACGATTTGGGGGTAGATATTGTTTCTTCGATCTTTGAGGTTGATGTAGTTCAGTCTTTGGAACATTTACAGGAAATAGTCGATAATCCTGCTAATTTTGATTTAGCAGAGGAATTGCAAGGAACTTTAGATATGTTTGCTGGCTTTGCCGAATTATTTAATTTATCTGGCTTTAGCGACATTGTTCAAACTTCTCAAACTGCTCTATCTCAAAATCCTGGCAGTGTTTTAGAAATTATCAAAGTTACCTTGGCTGATTGTACTATTGCTAAAGATAGAGTCCTCGAAGGCGATCGCGATCGCGGTGGAGAAGTATCTTCTGCTTTAATAGAATTAGCTCAATCTGACGTTTCAGCAGCTTTTTCTGGCGATCTAAATACAGAAGAGTTTTCTTTTGATAGTCAAGACGATAATTTGTGGGGTTCTCCAACAACAACAGATCCTTTAGCAGAAGATGTTTTTGGTACAATTCCCGATGCTCAAGTTGTAGCCGAAGACGAACCAGTAGAAGTTGCTGCTTTAATTGACGATCATAATATTGATGATATTTTTGGTACAATTCCCGATGCTCAAGTTGTAGCCGAAGACGAACCAGTAGAAGT
>NZ_JADWDC010000011.1:51215-108720 GCF_020640915.1 Waterburya agarophytonicola KI4
TGCTGCTTTGAGCGATCATAATATTGATGATATTTTTGGTACAATTCCCGATACTCCAGTTGTAGCCGAAGATGAACCAGTAGAAGATACTTCTCGATCTGAAAATATACAAGATGCTGTTGAATCAATTGAACAAATTTTTGATAGCCTCCCTAGCGTTGAAACTGCTCCCGCATCTTTAACTTTACCCGCCGAAAAAGCAGTTAAAAAAGCTGAAGTATTCCAGCCGAAAACAGTCAAACCTGCTAAATCGCCAAAAGCTGTTGCTAAATTGTCTGTCAAAGTAGATCTAGAGCGTTTGGAAAGAATGAATAACTTGGTTGGGGAGTTAACCATCAACCGTAATAGTCTGTCTCTGCAAAACGAACAACTACAGGAAAACGTCTCAGAATTAGGACAGAAATTTATCCGCTTTAGGGAAGTTACTCAAAAATTAAGAGAAATATCAGATCGAATAGTTTTAGAGCAACGTTCGAATAGTTTGCATCATTCTTCTTTATCGGTATCGGATCGATCCTCTTCAACTACTTCTCAAGATAACTTGACTGATTTTGATACCTTAGAAATGGATAGTTATAGCGGTTTATATGCTTCTATTCAAAATGTCTTAGAAGAAGTAGTACAGCTAGAAGAAAGTGTTGACGATATAACTATTTTTGCCAAGCAGTCAGATCGCACAATTAATAGCCAGCGTCAGATGTTGGGACAAATGCGAGATGAATTGATGTGGGTCAGAATGTTACCTCTAGATAAGATTCTACAGCGTTTTCCTCGCACTCTTCGAGATTTATCAACCAAGCATAAAAAACCAGTAGATCTCAAATTAAATGGAACTGGAGTATTAGTAGATAAAGCAGTATTAGAAAAATTATCCGATCCTTTACTGCATTTGTTACGCAATGGTTTCGATCACGGGATTGAATCGACTGAAATACGCACCAGTCAAGGAAAAGCTGCTAGTGGTACAATCGAAATCCATGCTTATTATCAAGGCAATCAAACTGTTATTGAAGTTAAGGATGATGGTAAGGGTTTAGATGTAGAAAAAATTGCCCAAAAAGGAATTGAGAAGGGTTTGATTTCGGCTGTTGAAGCGGAGAATGCAACCAAAGAAGAACTATATGACTTAATTTTTGAACCAGGATTTTCTACCGCCAGCAAAGTCAGCGAACTATCTGGTAGAGGGGTAGGAATGAATATTGTGCGATCGCAAATTGAAATGCTGAAGGGTAAAATCACCGTTACTTCTACTCCTGGGGAAGGTTCTAACTTTACTCTCCGTCTACCTTTGACTCTAACTATTGCTAAATTATTAGTATGTTCGTTGGGGACAACTGCATTTGCGATCGCTTCTGATAGTATCGAAGAAATTGTTATTCCCACAGAAGAACAAATTAAAATTTCTAACGAGCAAAAGTTTTTGTCTCTCAATAACAAACTCATTCCTATTTATTGTCTTCAGGAGATCTTAAACTATAATTGTCCCGTTCCCGATGTAGATGCAACTAGTAAAGCGTTTAAGACTATTGCTTCTCCTGAAGATTGGTTTGCACCGTTGTTGTTACTACGACGGGGACAAAAGTTATTTGCCCTAGAAGTAGTTAGCTTGGTTAGCGAGCAAGAATTAGTAATTAAACCCTATGGTAAAGCGATCGCAGCGCCGCAGTATAGTTATGGTTGTACTATTTTGGGCGACGGAACTCTAATTCCCACTTTTGATGGTGCAGCTTTGATCGGTACTATCTTAGGAGAAGAAGTAATATCCGTTGCTTCTGGGGTTAATTTTGCACCAGACTTAGAAATTGATAGTGAATTTGCAACCGAACAACTATCAAAGGAACAGGCGATCGATAATGGTAATAATACAGCTAATCATAAAATAGCATCTACCAAAACTATCATGGTGGTTGATGACTCTACAGCCTTGCGCCGTACTATGGCTTTGACTTTAGAAAAGCACGGTTATCGAGTTATTCAGAAGAAAGATGGTAAAGATGCACTAGATGGATTTAGCAAACATCCCAATCTGGATTTGATTATTTGTGATGTAGAAATGCCCACCATGAATGGTTTTGAATTTCTGGGTATGCGTCGTCGAGATTCCCAACTATCTAAAATTCCCACATTCATGTTAACTTCCCGCAGTGGCGCAAAACATCGTAATTTGGCAACACAACTGGGTGCGGATGGTTATTTTACTAAGCCCTATGTAGAACAAGAATTTATTCTAGAAGTCAACAAGATCTTAAACAATCAAAATAGCAATCGTAATAATAAGAAAGTTAGTTCCAGGGTAGTTAAGCAAAAAACTCTATTAATTATTGATGATTCTTCGGCATTAAGACGTACTTTAGCTCTTAGTTTGGAGAATAAAGGTTATAACGTTTTACAAGGACGAGATGGACTTGAAGGGCTGGACTTACTCCGCAAAAATTTGCAAACTAATTTAGTTATTTGTGATGTAGAAATGCCTAATATGAATGGCTTTGAATTTCTGACTGCTCGTCGCCAAGAACCAAACCTAGTTGGTATTCCTGTCGTCATGTTAACTTCTCGTAGTACGGATAAACATCGTTCTTTAGCTACTAACTTAGGAGCGAATGGTTATTTTACAAAACCTTATATTGAGGATAAGTTTATTCAAGATCTAGATGGTTTTATCAACAAGTATAGTAAGTAATGAATTAAGTAATGAATAATTTAACAGCAGATATTAATTCAAGATTAATATTAGAGAGTAAGAAAACTTCTATAAATATAAAATTATTGGTATTTGACATAGGAAAATTGACCTTGGCATTGCCTATTTTGCAAGTACAAAAAGTTATCAAATATAATCCCCTTCACGGTAGTGGTTTGAGTTATGTTAATCTAACCCATTTCGATAATCGAGATGTTGCTATTGTAGACCTACATCAAAAGCTATTTAAGATTAGTCTTGCCGAAGTATCTTCTAATCAAGGATATTTTATAATAACCAAAAATATAAACACCGAACCACTGGGGATTTTTGTATCTGAAGCTCCTGCATTAATTGATGTAGCGACAACAAAAATACGCCTCATTCCCGATTCTTATCGTCATGCAGATACTCTAGAAATTGCCAGTCATGTGACGGCTATCGAAGGGGAAAATAATATTAATAAAACTATTTTTATTTTAGATTTAACCCGACTAATTTAATCAAAAAGGAAATTTTGCTCCAACAGTCAGATATTATTAGTTTACACTGTCCTCTAACTCCACAAACCCATCATTTGATTGATGACAAGGCGATCGCTTTAAATAAATGATAAATAGTAAATAATAAGTACTGATTTATCAGCACTAGTAACAATTAATTTTCCTCGTTCCTCGTTCCTTAAAACCATGGTTCCTTTAAAAGACGAAAACCCCATTAAAATCACACCTTATATTACTTATCTTTTAATCGCAATTAATATCTTGGTGTTTGTTTACGAACTTAGTTTAAACCCCGAACGGCTAGATGTCTTTTTTCATTTATTTGCGGTCGTCCCCAGAGAGTTAACGGGTAGTTTTAGCGGAGTTGATTTACATCAAAGTATCCCTGAAATAGTCACTCCCATCACTTCTCAATTTCTCCACGCTGGATTTACTCATATCGCTTTTAATATGCTCTTTTTGTGGATATTTGGCAATAATATTGAAGAACAATTAGGAAGAATCAAATTTCTAGTTTTTTATCTATCTTGTGGAATTTTAGCTGTATTCGCCCAATGGTTTTTTTCCGCATTGTCAGATGTTCCGTCTTTAGGTGCTAGTGGCGCGATCGCAGGAGTTATGGGAGCATATATATTGAAGTTTCCTCAAGCGAAAATTGTTACTT
The DNA here is from genome assembly GCF_020640915.1 of Waterburya agarophytonicola KI4. Lineage (GTDB taxonomy): Bacteria > Cyanobacteriota > Cyanobacteriia > Cyanobacteriales > Xenococcaceae > Waterburya > Waterburya agarophytonicola. Next base: position 55,063 of record NZ_JADWDC010000011.1, read on the forward strand.
TAGTTCCTCTAGGTTTCTTTTTTCCAATTTTTAGAATACCCGCAGTATATTTTCTCGGCTTTTGGTTTTTGGAACAGGCTTTTAATGGTGTTACATCCCTTGAAGTAACTGCTAGTGTAGGAATGGAAAGTGGTGGTGTCGCTTATTGGGCTCACGCAGGAGGATTCATTGCAGGGGCAATTTTAGCACCGATACTAGGATTGTTTGCTTCCGATACTTCTTTGAAAGATGCTTCTTTGAAAATAGAATAGTGCGATCGCTAATCAACAAACAGGTTCTAAAGTTTGTGCTGAATTTAAAGCAAGATAAGGCTGAATTAACTCTGTTTTTTCTTGGGGAATGACAAAGTTATTGGCACAATCAAAACTATTCAAATAAAAGCGATTGTCCTCAAATTTATAAATATCGTATCTCCATGCTTTAAGCAACTGGTGAACGCGATCGCCTTGAGCGATACCTTCAATTAATAAAATAGGTCGATGGGTATTAATCGTATTTTCTGCTCCTAATAGTACTTGATATTCAAATCCTTCAACATCTATTTTGATGAATTCTGGCTCTAATTCAAAGCTATCGAGGGTTTTAACTTCAATATTTATTTTGGCTATTTCTAACTTGCTTTCGTTGAAAAAATAAACAGTTTTCTGATTCAGCCAACTTTCCGCCGACTGGCGATCACACGACCCCAAAGCAGTCATCACCTTTCCATTATAAACAGGATAATAAAAATCTAGAGATGTCTGTTTTTCTCCTATTCCTACAGGTAAATATTGAAAATTGGCAAATCTGGCTGCTAACTTATCTAGATAGGGATAATTGAGGGGATTTGGTTCAAAAGATGTTACTCGTGCATTAGATTTTAGGGTAAAAAAAGACAGGGCAGACATACCTACATTTGCCCCAATATCGACAAAAAGCTGAGGTTGATTTTGGCAAATTAATTTAAAAGCATTAAAATCTGGCTCGTGTACTTTTCCTAAATAGAAGTTAATAAAATGTTTGTTTTTTAAATTGTGAATTAACTCGTAAGTTTTGGGCGATCGCAATAACAAAGAACGTAATATCTTATTCATTGTTTTGTATCCTAAACTTGAAAATAGTTTGCATGTTTCTACTAACATCATAAGGTGTCAAAAATAACTTAGAGAGGATAGATTAATTTATGTGTTTATCTATGTCATTTGAAATTGACCTATGCAGCAGAGTTAATTAGTTACAAAGTGAATTTTCTTTAAATCGAGAAACTACGTATTGATGTCATACCAAGGAATATGAGTATTTTAAATAGTTGACATAACCGATTTTAAAGTCCTGTAGCTAAAAAAATTTTAAGATCGGCTTAATCTTTACTGCTTTTATCCGATAATAGGAACTACGGTTTTGAATACGGATTAGGAAAAGAGTGAAAAAGTTAATTCGCGGTCTAGATAAGTTTAGGGAAACATATGTTGATAGCCATCAAGAGCTTTTGGGGCAGCTTGCTCATAGTCAAACCCCCAGAGTTCTATTTATTACCTGTTCCGATTCTAGAGTAGCTCCTAACTTAATTACCGATACTGATGTTGGAGAACTTTTTGTAATTCGCAACGCGGGTAATATTATCCCTCCCTACGGTGCAGCTAATGGTGGTGAAGGCGGAACAATTGAATATGCCATTAATGCCTTAAATATCGAACAAATAGTCATCTGCGGACACTCCAATTGTGGTGCGATGAAGGGATTGTTGAAGCTCAATAAACTTCAAAAAGATATGCCCTTGGTTTATGACTGGCTCAAACATGCCGAGTCAACTCGTCGTATGGTGCAGGAAACTTATCCTCATTATGAAGGAGACGATCTGATTGAAGTTTTGGTGGCAGAAAACGTTTTAATTCAAATTGATAACCTCAAAACCTATCCCATTATCAGATCCAGACTCCATCAAGGTAGGTTGAAAATATATGCTTGGATTTATAATGTCGAAACAGGCAAAGTTCTAGCTTATGATGCTCGGACGCATACATATATTCCTCCTGAAGGACAGCTATTAGATGATGATGATACAGTCAGATCCTATGTATCTTGCGGTGACAATACCGCAGTAGTTCCCATCAAGAAAGAATTAGAAGCATTATTGAAAATATCTCCTGAAACCGAAAGTGCAGCCAAAGAAGCAACGCGATCGCTGGTAAGATTGTTTGATAAGGCACGACGGATGGGCATGAATAACATCGAACTACAAAACTATCATTCTCTCTTTTCTGAGTCGGTACAGCTTTGGGCAGAAAAGATTTATTCTAAAGTTTAAAGCAATAAAATAAAATATTATGGAAGTTATCCCAGCAATCGATTTATTGGGCGGTAAATGCGTTCGTCTATATCAAGGAGACTATAATCAAGCTTCGACATTTAGCAAGAACCCCGTCGAAGTTGCTCGTCAATGGGCATCAGAAGGAGCAACTAGACTTCATGTAGTAGATTTAGATGGAGCAAAATCAGGAAAATCAGTTAATTTATCCGTGATAGAAGCGATCGCTAAAGCGATTGATATTCCCGTACAAGTGGGGGGCGGTTTGCGCGATCGCGACGGAGTATCTAGACTATTAGACACAGGGGTACAAAGAGCTATTTTGGGTACTGTAGCGGTTGAAAAACCAGCATTAGTCACTCAATTGTGTAACGAATTCCCCAATCGCATTGTGGTAGGTATCGATGCTCGTAATGGTAAGGTAGCTACTAGAGGCTGGTTAGAAACTTCTGAAATAGAAGCCACCCAATTAGCTGCTAGTATGGCAAAAGAAGGTGCAGCAGCAATTATCTATACAGATATCCATCGTGACGGTACGCTTGCAGGACCCAACATGGATGCATTACGAGAACTAGCCGAGTCCATCGATATACCCGTAATAGCTTCAGGAGGAGTAAGTTCTTTAACTGATTTATTGAGCCTATTGAGTTTAGAATCTATTGGAGTAACTGGCGCGATCGTCGGTCGAGCGATTTATACTGGAGATGTTAGCCTCAAAGAAGCCGTACGGGCAGTTGGAGATGGGCGTTGGCAAGATGTTCCTCCTAATACGGGAAGCTCTATTGCTTAATATTAGTCGAATATGTCATGAAACTAAGTACCACATCTTATTTCCCTTTTCCCTTTTCCCAGACCAATAACCAATAATCAAATAGCTTACTATCCGTTATTAAAACTAGTCCTTCCTTCATGAACAGTTTTAACCCACTTAAGCCTTTTAGGACGAATAGACATTCTAGCGGTGATACTCAACATTACCACTTGCCAGTGAACCATATAAATTAAACCCCGTAATGACTTCCAAGTAATCTCAAGCAGTGTTGCTATATTAAAAGACTTACCTTCTGCAAGATTAATTCTGACCAAACCACGGAATATTCCTGTGAAACCCCAGGCAAATAATAATACCGTTATGGGGCTTAAAACTGGCAGACGATGACGGGCGATCGCCATGATACCATCTGGTACATTAGCTGCGGGGACGATATATTGCAGAAACATCCAGCATAATAAGTCAATTCTTTTGCCAAAACCCATCGGCGTGCCAAATATATAACGCCAGTAGTCGAGATAGCGTTGATAGCCTCCTTCTGCCCAACGGTTGCGCTGATGCCAAAGAGAAATAGTATCAGTTACGCCTTCCTCGTACACAGCAGGAGTTGAAAGTAAACCTATCTTCCAATTATCTAAATGCAAGCGAATGGTTAAATCTAGATCGTCGGTGATCGTTTCTTCATTCCAACCACCACAGCTATTTAATGCTTTGCGACTGACAAATTGACCGTTACCCCGTAATTCACCAATACCCCCTACCGCAATACGTTGTTGTTGGACGTAGCTATCTAGTGCCATTTCTGCTGCTTGTCCTTTAGTCCAAAAATTTTCGGTTTCGTTGGCGATCGCTTTTCTTACTTGTACCGCACCTACTCTAGACTCGGCAAACAAAGGAACAACTTTTCTGAGTAAGTCAGGAGAAACCTTAGCGTCGGCATCAAATACCCCGATAATATCGCCAAAAGTTTGGGGGACAACTTGATTCAACGCCCCAGATTTACCACCCCCAGCATTAGCAGCACGATGGACGACTTTTAGTTGAGGGTATTCTGCGGCGAGGCGATCGAGAATTGCGGGGGTATTATCAGTACTGCGATCGTCTATCGCCCAAATTTCGTATTTATCCCCAGGGTAGTCTAAGTTACAAAGCATTGCTACTAAATTGCTAATCACAGCTTCTTCATTTTTGGCTGCAACTAACAAAGATACTTTAGGAACAGATGCTGAATCTTCTAAAGGCAGAAGAATGTGAGAAATATCTGGTTTGGCGAAGAGATAGCGCAAGATCTGAATGCCTACTAAACCAGCAAAGCCCAAGACAAACCAAGATCCCCAAGAGACTAAATGCAGAGAGATAGTAACGATCCAAATAACCAGCAACAGAAAAGCAGCTTTTTGCCTGCGCCCTGCTAAACCCTGAAAAAAATCAGCCCGAAATTCTGCTTCCGCATCTTCAGAGTCTGATAATTCAGAGAGGAGAGAATTAATGGGGTCAAATTCTGATTCTGATTCTTTTTCGCGCCAATAATTCTCTGCCATAATTATTATTTTATTATTCCTACCCTGGGGTTTATAGAATCGAGATCGCGTCTATCGTACAATCTCGCTGGCTCAATTGTATCTAAATTTGTAAACTTTATTAACTAAGATTTAATATTTAATGTATTAGATCCAATTTTTTCTGGTTTATTCACCTTTTTTTGATGAGATTAATCGGCGATAATATTGAAGAGTTTTAATTTAAGTTAAATTTATAACAAAATTGTTACATGATGAATAGTGTGGAAATGGGATTGGCGTTGAGGGATGCTGCTTTACAAGGAGCTTATCCAATCACCGCGTTGGCGATCGCTTTGGCTTCAGTATTGTGGGTCGAAATAGTCAGGGATTTGTATCATACTCTATCCCATTTGTGGCAACCTTTATATCGCCTCCACGTTTGGCATCACAAAGTTTTTCGTCGCGATCTATCGGTGGTGAGCGATACTATTTATCGTCAGGCTCATTGGTACAATGATGTGCCAGAATCCCTGGTAATGCTGGTGTTTAGTATTTTACCCTGGGGTATTGTGCATACTTGGGAGATCGCCCCTCAATGGACGGCTGGGGCGGGATCTTTATATACTCTCACTTTTTTATTCGGCGCGATCGCTCGCGGGATGGGTATGCCGATGGTAGACGAGTTGACAGATCTGACTCATCGCCCAGGGGAGTTTACTAGTTTACCTTCCAAGTGGTTTGTCAATCGTCCCTATCATTGGCGACATCATTTTGATAACCAAGATGCTTATTTTTCTGGCACTCTAACATTAATCGATAAGTTACTCGGTACGGCACTATCTCTAAAAAACAAACGTATTGCAGTTACTGGGGCTTCGGGTACTCTAGGTAGGGCTTTATTGACTCAATTGCACTTAGCAGAGGCAAAAGTTACCGCCTTAACTTCTTCCCCAAAAGAGATTAGTTTGCATCTTTCAGGAGAGGAGTTACCCATTACTACTATATCTTGGGAAATTGGCAAAGAAGCAGAATTAATCGCTCAACTAGATAAAATTGATATTTTGATTATCAATCACGGGATTAATGTTTACGGAGAAAGAGATGGAGATGCGATCGCCAAGTCTTATGAAATTAATACCTTTTCCACTCTACGATTGATAGAAGCGTTCTATAAAACCATTAAAAGCGATCGCGATAAAATTAGAAAAGAAATCTGGGTTAATACCTCCGAGGCGGAGGTAAATCCCGCTTTGAGTCCTTTATATGAGTTGAGTAAAAGAGCGACAGGGGATATTGTTACCATGAGTCGTTTAGATGCCCCCTGTGTTATACGCAAACTAATATTAGGACCATTTAAAAGTAAGCTCAATCCTGTCGGGGTAATGTCTGCTGACTGGGTAGCCAAGCAAATTGTCAATCTAGCAAAAAGAGATGTTCGCAACATCATCGTTACGATCAATCCCTTAACCTATATTCTTTTCCCCATCAAAGAATTCTGCGTTGCCAACTACTTCCGCCTTTTTAGCAACCCAACCAACAAACATTAAAATCCCTTTCCTAATTTCCCAGCCTTTTTCAGATATTCCCGTTGTCGGCGACGATCTTCTAAACGGGCTTTTTTTTCTGGAGTTAGTTGATGGTAACAGTGGGGACAGGAAATATCTGATTCATAATGGGGAGATTGTTTATCTTCTTCTGATATGGGATGCCCGCAACCATAACAAAGCTGGTGACTTCCAGGTTCTAATCCTTCTTTGACTGCGACTCTTTCGTCAAAAACAAAACATTCTCCCTCCCACATACTCTCTTCAGGAGATACATTTTCAAGATATTTAAGAATACCCCCTTTGAGGTGATACACCTCTTTGAATCCTTGGGAAAGCATATAAGAAGAGGCTTTTTCGCAACGAATTCCTCCAGTACAAAACATCGCTACCTTGGGATGTTGAGTGGGATCGAGATTGCCCTCTATATATTCAGGAAATTCGCGAAAAGATTCCGTATTGGGGTTCTTTGCTCGTTGAAAGCTGCCTATTTCTACTTCATAGTCATTTCTCGTGTCTATTACCACTACCTCAGGATCACTAATAATCTTATTCCAATCTTGAGGATCGACATAAGTACCTACTTGTTGGTTGGGGTTGACTTCTGGCAAACCAAGAGTAACTATTTCTGATTTAATTTTTACTTTTAATCTAGAAAAAGGTAGCTTTTGGAATGTAGATTCTTTGTGTTCTAGATCTGCCAAATTTTCCAGACTACGGAGATAAGCTAAAACATCGGCGATCGCTTTTTGGCTTCCTGAAATCGTGCCGTTAATGCCCTCTTGTGCCAAGATAATCGTACCTTTAACCCCTAATTTTCGACACAAAGCCAAAATCTCTGCTTTTTTAGTTTTTAAGCCAGTAATGGTCACAAATTTATAAAAAGTAGCAATAAGATAAGTCATGTCATTTAACATTGGTCATTTAATCTGCAACACCCTAAGCAGGAGGAAATTTTTGGTCTCGAACTTCGGTAGTAAACTCTTCTACCGCACTAGTAATTACTTGCCGTAGATTGACATAAGATTTAGCAAAGGGCGGTTGTTTTGCCGATAAACCCAAAAAGTCGGCAGTTACTAACACTTGTCCATCACATTTATTTCCCGCACCAATGCCAATAGTAGGAATTGCCAGCTTATCAGTAATGGTGGCTGCCAGATCCTGGGGAATATGTTCCAAGATAATCGAAAATGCTCCCGCTTGTTCTAGGGCGACGGCGTGATCGACAATCAAATTAGCTTCCTTTTCAGTTTTTCCCTGTTGTCTGTAACCCAATACCCGAAATGATTGGGGAGTCAAGCCCACATGACCCATAACAGGAATACCAATAGCAGTCAACTCTCTAACTATCTCCAACATTTTAGGATGTCCGCCTTCTATTTTAATCCCAGATGCACCTGTTTCTTTGAGGACTCTTCCTGCTGCTTCGATGGCGCGATCGAGATTAACTTGATAGCTCATAAAGGGAAGATCGCAGACGACTAACGCACGGTTAACCCCCCGACAGACTGCTTTGGCATGATGAATCATTTCATCGAGGGTGACGGGCAAAGTACTATCGTATCCCAAGCCAACCATTGCCAAAGAATCACCTACCAAAATTAGATCAACTCCTGCTAGATCTAATATCTCTGCCAAACTATAGTCCCAAGCTGTCAGGGAAATAATCGATCGCCCTGTTTGTTTCCATTTAATTAATTGCTGTATAGTTACTGCCATTGCGATCTAAGCTGGATCTAATAAATTTGCTCTGCTATTTTCCCATTGTAGAAGTTAATTTAATTGAAATATTAATCAGCATATGGCAAAACTAACCTTACAAAATCTCCAAAAAAAATATCGTCCTGATGTTATTCCTGTTAAAGATATCTCTTTAGAAATTAATGACGGCGAGTTTTTGACTCTACTAGGTCCTTCAGGATGTGGAAAATCGACATTATTGCGGTTGATTGCAGGTTTAGAAGCTCCCACTAAAGGACAGGTGATTATTGGAGAAAAAAACGTCAATCGCACCCCTCCAGGCGATCGCAATATGGCTATGGTATTTCAAAGTTATGCCCTCTATCCCCACATGACCGCAGCAGAAAATATAGCTACTGCTTTAAAATTGCGTAAAATGCCCGTAGATGAAATTAAACGGCGAGTCAACGAAGCTGCTCAAAAGTTAGAATTAACTAGTTTACTCAATCGCAAACCAGGGCAAATGTCTGGAGGACAAAGACAAAGAGTAGCCTTAGCCAGAGCTTTAGTCCGCGATCCTGAAGTTTTTTTATTGGACGAGCCTTTAAGTAATTTGGATGCTCTATTACGGGAACAAGTTAGAGCGCAAATGAAACAGTTATTCAAGGAGCAAAACAAGCCTGTAGTTTATGTTACCCACGACCAAACCGAAGCCATGACTCTTTCTACTAAAGTGGCAGTGCTAAATCAGGGTACGATCCAACAATTAGATCCCCCCAGTCGCATTTATTCCCATCCTGCTAACGAGTTTGTCGCTAGTTTTGTTGGTAGTCCCCAAATGAATCTACTCAACCTCTCTTGTCAAGAAAACAGAGCAATCTTAGGAGAATATCAACTAGCTTTACCTAGATTTGCCAACAATCCAACTCGGATCGTCTTGGGAATTCGCCCAGAAGATGTAACCATTGCCTCTAATGAAGCAGAAACAACTATCATGGGTCGAGTTTATTTAGTCGAACAATTGGGTAAAGAAAATTTAGTCAGTATCAAAATTAATAACTCCGAAAAAACGATTAGAGCATTGTTATCCAGGGAGGAAGATTGGCAAGATAAAACTATTTCCCTCGCTCTCAACCCTAGTAAAATTCATTGGTTCGACCTGGAAACAGGCGATCGCCTTGGCTGAAAAGTATCCTTTATTGATTATCAACAACTAATAAGAATTTTTTACATGAATTATGCTGATTTTTGGTATGTGTTGGCGTTTTTTGTTTTGCTATCTCAAATAGTAGCTACTGCAATTTTGTTATCTCGCTTACTCAAAGGAGCAAAAAGACGATCTCCTTTGTTACCCCAAGTAGCAGATCCCGATCTCATGGGAAAAGTAAGTGTTGTTGTACCCACTCTCAATGAAGCTGAAAGAATTAGTCCTTGTTTGGCAGGTTTGAGTCGTCAAAGTTACGAACTACGAGAAGTTATTGTCGTAGATAGCAATTCTCAAGATGGTACCCCTGATTTAGTGGTGACAGCGCAACAAAATGATCCTCGATTTCGTGTTATGACAGACGATACTCTCCCCCCTGGATGGGTTGGTCGTCCTTGGGCTTTACATACGGGATATTTAAACATATCAAAGCATAGCGAGTGGTTTTTGGGTTTGGATGCGGATACCGAACCACAACCAGGCTTAATTGCTAGTATCGTTAGGGTAGCAGAAGCGGAAGGCTACGATATGGTTTCTTTAGCACCCCAGTTTATTTTGCAATATCCAGGGGAATGGTGTTTGCAGCCCGCACTCTTGATGACGCTGCTATTTCGTTTTGAGTCGGCAGGAGTTGATGCGAGTAGTTCCAGTCGAGTAATGGCAAACGGACAGTGTTTTTTGTGCCGTCGTTCGGTATTGGCAAAGCTTGATGGCTATACCACTGCTGCGGGTTCGTTTTGCGATGATGTTACCTTAGCTCGCAACATTGCAACGGCTGGTTATAAAGTAGGCTTTTTCGATGGCTCGAAGACGATTAAAGTCAGAATGTATCAGGGAGCAAAAGAAACTTGGCATGAATGGGGGCGATCCCTCGACCTTAAAGATGCTGCGAACTCCTCTCAAGTATGGGGCGATCTATTATTTCTTTTGTGCGTCCAGGCTTTACCTCTACCAATGCTGTTGTTGAGTGCTTGGTTATTATATTTTGGCAACACCTACCCCACAATAGTAACCATATTTAGTTTAAATGCTTTTTTGTCTTTATTACGTTACGGAATGTTAATAGCGATCGCTCCTTCCTATTCTGGATCTTCCTTTTTCTTTTGGCTATCTCCTTTTGCCGATATCCCAGCAGTCTTACGCATCTTTTTATCCTCCCTCAACAAGCCAACAAAATGGCGAGGAAGGAGTTATTTGTGAAATAGTAAATCAAGACTGACTATTGAGCAACAGATTTAATCTGGAAGGTTCTGGCTTTGGGTAAGGATTTGCCTTGGGATAGAGATGATTTAATCAAATAAGCCAGGACTTGTTGCGCTTTGTCGAGAGCTTGTTCGTAAGACTCTCCATGAGTATTTTGATTATTCCATTCTGGAAGGCTGGCAACAAAACAATTATCTTTTTGCGACCATTGAATCACGATTGAGTAATTATCATTCATTATTATTAACTTCCCCAAACTACAAAAAAGTAACGGACGTTTAACTATCATCTCTGTTATAACCTCTGTTGTTGCATTGGGCATTAGTCAATTACTATTGGTCAAAACATTAATTAAAAAAACTGATGAAAAAATTACTAGTAACGGGAGCAAGCGGTTTTTTGGGTTGGAATTTGTGTCAAACTGCTTCCCAACAGTGGGAAGTATCTGGAACTTATTTTAGTCAAAAAGTTAACCTGCCTAAAGTAAATTTATTTAAGAGCGATCTTAGGAAGTATCAAGAGATAGCAGAAGTGTTTAAGACAATTAAACCCGATGCTGTAATTCACACTGCTGCTGCTGCCAAGCCTAATTTTTGTCAAACTTATCCCGAAGAATCCTATGCAATTAATGTTACTGCGTCGATTAATATTGCTCGTTTATGTAATGAATATAAGATCCCCTGTGCTTTTACTTCTACTGACTTAGTTTTTGATGGAAAAAATCCTTTTTATAAAGAAAGCGACCCCGTTTCTCCTATTTGTTATTACGGAGAACAAAAAGTAACTGCTGAAACAAAGATGAGCGAAATCACTGAGGATCTTGCCTTATGTAGAATGCCCTTAATGTTTGGACGGGCTTCTCCTGTTTCTCCTAGCTTTATTCAAGGAATGATTAGTAATTTAAAAGAGGGAAAAGCAATCAATTTATTTACCGATGAATTTCGTACTCCCGCTAGTGCGACTACTGCATCGGCTGGTTTATTGTTGGCAATCGAACAAGAAATAAAAGGAATATTACACTTGGGAGGAAAAGAAAGAATATCCCGTTATCAGTTTGGCTTATTGTTAGCAGATATCTTGAGCTTACCTAAAGAGCTAATTAAACCAGGCAAACAAGCAGATGTAAAAATGGTAGCAAAGCGATCGCCCGATACTTCTTTAGATAATAGCAAAGCTTTTGCCCTTGGCTATCAACCCTTGTCTTTAAAGCAAGAGTTAAAAGCAATACAATAGTTTGTTGATGGGCTTACTATCACAAAAACAGCTAGATTTATTTTTCCGATTTATAAAGAGACTCTTGAAATTCTCGACCCAGCAAACTTCCGAATTGCGACCAACCCATATTGGGAGATTTGACTAAACTAGACTTGATTCGCGCCAGTTTTTTCCTCAATCCCATTAATTCTTTAGAATTAGGAGGTAAGATTTCGCTGTAAGCTAAAGCTAATTCTTCATTAGTTGCCGTATTAAAATTAACGGATTCTCCAACTGTAATCAGATTGCGAACGATAGGCAACATATTATTTTTTCCGATTAATTATTTATTCCAATAAAACTAATATCTTGTCAAAATATAGTAATTTTGTACGATGCGTAAGTCCTAAATTATTAGAACTAACAGACAACCAAATTATTCGCTGGTATCGTCCTGGGAGAGGTTTTTATAACCAAACAATGCTCAAAGCGATCGCCAATTTAACCGCTGAAGATGATTACGATCTCCAACTAGTACTCGCTTCGATGATTCCTTTTGATACTTTTGACTCGATTTCCCATCCTTGGTTAACTGCTATGTATGCCAAACAAATGATTTTCCCTGGGGCTATTTTAGTCTTTCACGCCAATTCAATTCGGGTGGCAAATAATACGGCAGTCGCACTTAAAACAATTTTAGAAGATTTGAGACAAAAAAATTACCGTGTCGTTACCTTGAGCGAGCTTTTTGATTAGTTATGCGTCATTCGTGACAAAGTACTTTGGAATACCTTGTCACAAATGACTATTAGTCATGAAGTACTTCTCTGGCTAGATGCGATCGCTAAAAAAATATGCAAGATTATGCACAAGTATATAATTTTGTATTATTTAATGAATATCAGAATCCGAGCGACTTTTAAGCTTCTACAAGAAGCATTTAAAGAATGGCAAGAAGATAAAGTTTCCTTATTGGCAGCAGCACTAGCATACTATACAGTCTTTTCAATTACACCTTTGTTAGTGATTGTGATCGCAATTGCAGGGGCGGTTTTTGGTCAAGATGCAGCCCAAGGAGAAATTGTCGCTCAAATCAATAATTTAGTTGGCGATCAAGGAGCAAAAGCAATTGAAACAGCTTTAGCCAATGCAGATCGACCACAATTAAGCGGTGTTGCTTCGATAATCAGTGTAGTCATTCTACTCATTGGTGCTTCTGGAGTATTTGCTCAACTTCAAGAAGCATTAAATACAGTCTGGGATGTGAAAGTAAAACCTGGTGCGGGTATCGGAGAATTTATTCGCAAACGATTGCTATCTTTCGGCATGGTATTAGTAATTGGTTTTTTATTACTAGTGTCTTTAGTCCTCAGTGCAATGTTATCGGGAATTGGAAAGCTAGAAATCAATCTGCTTCCAGGATTAACTCCTATTTGGCAATTACTTAACTTTGCTATTTCCTTCGGCTTTATCTCTTTACTGTTTGCCTTGATTTATTATTATCTTCCCGATGTCAAAATTCGTTGGAAAGATGTTTGGGTAGGAGCAATTATCACTGCCATACTGTTTACAACAGGTAAATTCTTCATCGGTTTATATCTAGGTAGAGGTAGCTTTGGTTCTGCTTATGGTGCTGCTGGATCTCTAATTGTCTTTTTAGCTTGGGTGTTTTATTCGGCTCAAATTCTCCTATTTGGAGCAGAATTTACTCAAGTATACGCTCGTAAATACGGCCAAAAGATTCGTCCAGATAGTCATGCCGAAGCGAGCAAATCCTTTTAAAACCTCAATCTCTTATCTAACTTAATAGGTATATCTCAGGTAAGAGTTACAAATAAAATATTCTTTCTTCTTACAGATGCGCGATCGCCAATTTAATTGGTCTAATGAAGATGAAGTTATTTGAAGTAAAATTTTATGCCTAACTTAAATATTGGATTGACCGAAGAACAGCGTCACGGGGTAATTGAACTATTAAACAGAGACTTAGCAGATCAATATTTACTAATTATTAAAACCAAAAAATATCACTGGGATGTTATTGGGCCTCAGTTCCGCACTCTACACACACTTTGGGAAGAACATTACAACGCTATCACTTTAAATATTGATGCCACAGCAGAAAGAGTCCGCCAATTAGGTGGCTATCCCCTCGGCACAGCAGCAGGATTTATAGAATATGGTTCTCTCAAAGAACATCCCAACGATCTTCCCTCCGCCAACGAAATGGTGGCTCGTTTGGTACAGGATCACGAACAAGTTATTCGCAACTTGAGAGAAGACATTGATAAGTGTGGCGAACAGTTCCACGACGAAGGTACTGCTGACTTCTTAACAGGGCTAATGGAACAGCATGAAGAAATGGCCTGGATGTTACGTTCTTTCCTTGAAGGAGAAGGTTTGGATAGTAGTGGTAATCTAACTGGAACAGAAACCAAACCCGCAGTAAATGTCTAATCAGAAAAAATAAACACTCCCCAAAAATACTATAAACAAAATTTAGTTAAAGAAAAGTTTAATCAAATGGCAGAAGAATACAAAGCAGAACGTACCATTACCGCAGTATTAAAAGAAGAACAACAAGTAGATAAGGTAGTTCGTCGTCTGATCGATCGCGGTGTACCCTCAGATCATATTTCCCTGATGGGTCAAAATTTCGAGTCCAAAACCCGTATTGCTGGCTTTATTTCTAAGAAAGATGTAATTCTGGGTGGTTTGCGTACTGGGGCGGTATTCGGCTCTTTATTCGGCTCTCTTCTCAGTTTGTTTACTGGTATGGGAGTGCTGTTTATCCCCTTCCTTGGTTCGGTAGTCGCAGCGGGACCCATCACTTCGGTACTATTGGGAGCAGCCTCTGGGGCGATCGCAGGTAGTGCTGGTGCGGGGTTAGCCTCTGCCTTAGCCACCTTGGGTATGCCCAAGGAAAAGGCAGCAGTTTATGAAACTCGCGTCAAAGCAGGAGAATTCTTATTAATGGCAGAAGTTCCCGCCGATAAGTCTGGAGAATATCAACTATTAATTGAAAGTGCAGGGGGTGAAGAAATTCACGTCAACGAATCTACCTTACCTCGTCCTTGCACTGGCAGATGTAATGGAGTCGATGACCTATCTCCCGAAATACGCTCTCATTTATCAGAAGCAGCCCAGCAAGACTTTATCGCCAGCTACAACAAAGTTTTAGATGAAACTAACGATGAAACTAAAGCAGAACAACAAGCTTGGACAGAAATTAAAGATAAGTATGATGAAGACGACAATGGCATTTGGTCAAAAGAAAAAGTAACCACTTAATTTCGTTTACCTACTTAACTAACAAGTAAGCTCAAACCCTCGTTAATCAACTTTGAGAAAGACGCTGAACGGGTGCGCCACCAAGAATGCCATCCGTTTCGGCTAATAACTTGGGTATCTCTTTTTTATAAGGACTCGCAGACAGACAAGAATTAAAATCTAGTTGGGCAACATTATTCGCTTTATTTCCAGGAAACCAGTGACCGCCGTTTGTTAATAGGTTATATCTTGCTTGACCGTATTCAATCATGTCATAAGCGAGAGCTAAATTACGCAACCATAAAATAACTTGAATATTGACATTATTCGGGGTGTCTTCATGGCTTGGTAGCCCTTTTTGCCAATTTTCCAACCAGTCTTTACCTAACACGGCGATCGCTGCCTGTTCCAGACGTTCTAAAATAGGCGGTAATATTCGATCCGCTCGATCTAATAAAGACAGTACCTTGAGATGCTCGTCAAAATCTGATGGTTTAGATGCACCCAAACTGAGGGTATGGACTTCAGGATGGGAAAGACAAAACAAATCGTTAAACACCATCGGACTGAGAGGCTGACACAACTCGACTAATTTTGGCGGAGGGTTATAAAGATGTCCCCCTTTGTCGGAAGGAGAAATAATAAATACGCCCATGTCATGTCTCTTGGCTGCTTCTATTGCCGACCAATTCCATTGATTGATGTAATACCAATGGAGATTTACATAATCAAATTCTCCCGTTTCGATCGCTTTAGTGATGATTTTGGTCGATCCGTGGGTAGAAAAACCTATATGACGGACTTTTCCTTCTGCTTGTAATTTTCTCGCCTCATCCAAGCATCCTCCAGGGCGCACGCTATTATGCAATGTCTCTTCGTTATTAATACCGTGTAGCCCCAAAAGATCGACGTATTCCAATTGGCAAAAGTTAAGAGATTGCTGGAATTGACGGCGAAATTCTAAAGGATCGCTTTTGGGAGATACTTTGGTTTGAAAGATTAATTTCTCTCTAGGTAAATGAGGTAATACTTGCCCTAACTGCATTTCTGAACTACCATAACCCCTGGCTGTCTCGATATGATTGATGCCCAAGTCAAAAGCTCGATGTATTGTGGCTTCTAGGTTGTGTTGATTAGCTTCGGGTATTTCAGATTGGGGCAAATCCTGCCACTTATATTGATACCGCATACCTCCACAGGAAAAAACGGGCATCTGTAATTCTGTACGACCAAATCGCCGATATTGCATAATCAAACTAGTATCTTTCTTTTATTTTTACGTTTTCAACCAAGATAATCAAGATAAACCATTTATGAAAATACTTTTAGTTGATGATGAAATCGAATTAAGCGATCCTTTGAGTCGAATTTTATTACAAGAAGGATATCAGGTAGACATTGCCGATAATGGTGCGGTAGGAATGGAATTGGCATTAAAAAGTCAATACGATCTGTTGGTTTTAGATTGGATGTTGCCAGGAAAATCAGGATTGGAAATCTGTCGCGAAGTGCGATCGCATTCTATCGATACGCCAGTATTATTTCTCACTGCCAAAGATACTATAGACGATCGCGTTGATGGTTTGGATGCGGGGGCGGATGACTATCTGGTCAAGCCTTTTGAATTAAGAGAATTATTAGCTAGAGTGAGGGCTTTATTGCGTCGTAATAGTTCTGAAACTAATATAAGCGATCGCTTAAAAGTTGCTGATTTGGAGTTAGATGTGGAAAATCAGCTAGCTTATCGTAGAGGGAAGGCGATCGATCTTTCAGAGAAGGAGGTTAAGTTATTAACTTATTTTATGCAGCATCGCGATCAACTTTTGACCCACGAGGAGATCTATAGTTATTTATGGCAAGCAGAAGAACAACCGAGTAGTAATGTTTTGGCTGCTTTGGTACGTTTGTTACGACGCAAGGTTGAAATTAAGGGCGAAGCTCAATTAATTCATACTGTATATGGCAAAGGTTATCGTCTTGGCAATTCATAGAATCAATTACGATAGTGAAGCGTAAAACCGTCCCAATTTATTGAACGGATCTTTTTTCAGTTGAGAGAGTATTTCTGTGTCTATTTTTTTTTCTTCAAAATGAGAATTACTGGCGTTTAACAAAATATATGTCGTTTTTGAGGTTTACCAAGCACATATATTCTTCAAATAGAAGCTTTTCCATGTACTATATTTTACTCCGCCAAGCAATTTAGGGTGATACTGGATTTACTTTGATTACATAAATTATTAATATCAAACCTAAAACATAGAAGGTCAATTGTAACTTCAATAGCGACCGAAAATAATTTTTATTAATCTATCTCAATCAAAGAGCTTTTTACCATGAATGAAGAAAATGGCATCAACATAAATAATCCTGGGGGAATTATCTATGTCAACCAAAACGCCACAGGAAATAACAACGGAACATCCTGGGATAATGCCTATACAGACTTACAATCAGCCATAGCAGCATCTCAAACAGAAGACCAAATCTGGGTAGCAGCAGGGACTTATTTACCTACTACTGATGGCGATCGGGATGTATCTTTTACGATTAAAACAGGTACTGAAGTCTATGGTGGTTTTGCAGGAGGCGAAACCGAATTATCTCAACGAGACTGGATTAACAATCAAGTAATCCTCAGCGGTAATATTGGTAATCCAGGAGATCGCTCTGACAATAGCTATCACGTCGTTAATATTTCAGATACCTCCTTCTTTACTATTTTTGATGGTTTTACCATTACTGACGGACAAGCCGATGTTAGAAGTCGTAGCGAAGGAGGTGGTATTTACTCTGATGGAGGCACTAATGCCGAATTGAGAAACCTGATTGTTGCCAATAATTTTGCTCTTAATAATGGTGGAGGAGCGAGTTTTTCATCCTCTAACGTAAATTTGAGTAATGTGGCTTTTTTCAATAACAATGCCAATGATAATGGTGGTGGATTCTATTCCGCTAATTCTACAGGAGAAATTACCAATTCCCTTTTCGTTAATAATCGAGCAGATTATGGTGGGGCGATCGCGAATAACTTTTTCAATCGGGATACTTCTAATCTGAGTATTACCAATAGTACCTTTGCGGAAAACCAAGCCGATATCGCATCAGCAGTTGGCACTTTCAATATATCGGGTGGAGATGGGATTGAGATCGACAACAGTATTGTCGGACAGAATCCTGTTGGAAGTGGTGAAGCAATCGTAATTGAAGACGATTTGATAACCATCAATCAAAGTATTGTCCAGGGTGGTTTTGATGGTGCGGGACAAGGAATTATTGATGCCGATCCTTTATTTGTCGATCCTGAGAATAATAACTATAGTCTACAAGCAGATTCTCCTGCTGTTGATGGGGGGAACAATGGTGCAATTGAAGGTATTAGTACGGATTTAGTTGGTAATGCCAGAATTGCTAAGGACACCGTCGATCTTGGTGCTTATGAGTTTGTTCTCACGGAAGAAGATCTTAACAATAACCCCGATACTCCTCCTGAAAATAATCCCGACACTCCCCCTGAGAATAACCCCGATCCTGAAAATGGTGACGATGTTTTAGAAGGAGATATTGTCTATCGCTTTTTCAATACTGATGTGGGCGTACATTTCTACACTACATCAGAAGCCGAAAGGGATAACGTTGCAGAAAATTTACCTCAATACAATTTTGAAGGTGGTTCGTATATTTCTGCTCCCGAATCCGACTCTTTGACGGGGGTTGCACCTGTCTATCGCTTTTTCAATACTAATACGGGAGTTCATCTTTATACTATTTCCGAAGTCGAGCGAGATAGTATTTCTGCCAACCTACCCAACTATCAATTAGAGGGAGTGGCATATTATGGTTATACCGAAGCACAAGAAAATACCACTCCTTTATATCGCTTTTATAACCCAATTATTGACGCTCACTTCTATACCCCTTCGGCAGAAGAAAGAGATAGTGTCCTCGCAAACTTACCAGACTATCAACTAGAAAGTAATGGCGGAATTGGTTTCTATGTCGAACCCTTAGTAGGAGCAAGCAATCCTATCGTACCACCTCCATCAGATCCCATTACACCACCAAGGGAAATTCCTGCTGATTCGTCAGTATCAGCCGAGTTTGGCGAGATTTTAAATAGCTTAATAGCTTAATTTCTTAAAATCTTTTTCTACGGTCAAAGCGATCGCTTTTTAGTTTTATGTTAAGCGATCGCGAGATGCCTAATTTCTAAAATATTTACATAGAGTACTGACTGTACAAAAAAGCAACAAGCTTTAGAAGCGATGCGAGATAAATTAAGTCGCTTGTGGAAAGAAAATGAAGAATAAAGACTGAACAATTAAAATTCTAGAATTACAGGAGTATGATCGCTGGGTTTTTCTAATTTTCTCGGTTCGGGATCGATCCAGCATTTAATTGCTTGTTGGTATAGTTTATCTGTTAAATAATGGTGATCTATACGCCAGCCACGATTGCGAATAAAACCACCAGCACGATAATCCCACCAACTAAAATGTCCTTCTTCTGGGTTGAATTTACGAAAAACATCTTGAAAACCTAATGCCAATACTTTGTTCAAAGCTTCTCTTTCTACAGGGGAAGACATGATATGTTTTTCCCTATTTTTGGCAGTATATATATCCTTATCTTCTAGAGCAATATTAAAATCTCCACAGACAGATATTTCTCGTTTTTCAGTTTGCAGTTTTTGGAGATATTGACCGAGCAACTCTAACCAGCTTAATTTATATTCATATTTATCGCTACCGAGAGATGAGCCATTAGGAACATAGAGATTAACAATGCGAACGCCATCTAAAATACCGCTAATCACTCGCTTTTGTTCGTCAAAATCTGCTGCAATATCACCAATAATAGGACTAAAACCGCAGCTAACTTTTTCTAGAGGTTTCAAGCTAAAAATAGCTACGCCATTATAGGACTTTTGACCAGATATATATAATTTATAACCCAAATCTTCAAAAGGCGATCGCGGAAATTGATGGTCTTGAACCTTGGTTTCTTGCAAACAAAGCACATCTACCTGATGTTGTTGTAGCCAGTCAATGACAATTTGCTGACGACTCCGAATTGAATTAACGTTCCAAGTAGCTACTCTCAATGCCTAAAATCCTTACTATAATTAATGCTTCAGATATTAATTATGCAATGAAACCCGAAGCATCTACCCTCAAAGTTTTTGTTTATGGCACTCTAAAACCAGGAGAAGCCAATTATTCTCATTATTGCAATGGTTATGTAGAATCTCAAACGATCGCTTATACCAAAGGTATTTTATATGCTTTACCTATTGGTTATCCTGCAATGGTAGAGGGGAATAATAAAGTAAGAGGAATATTATTAACCTGCAAAAATTCTGATATTTTGGCTAGTTTAGATCGACTAGAAGGCTATCAACCCCAAAGAAAATCTGGCTTAAATGAATATTATCGACTCTTAGTTTCAGTTTATAGTTTAGAGGATCAATTGATAGATTTAGCCTGGGCTTATTTTATGACTCCAGAAAAAATCAGAGAATACAAAGGAATCTTAGTCGAATCAAATTGGTGGACGAGTTTTTAATAACTAATAACTAATAACTAATAACTAATAACTAATAACTATTATGACTAAGAAACAAATTGAATATCTGGTACGAGGGGATCTTTGACAATTCCAAAACCTGCATAACTCCAACGTAACATCAAACTCTTTAACTGGGTGGGAGATGCTGTTTCCACAGTCAAGAGATCGCCATATTCTTTTCCGTGGGTGTTAATATAACTTAGAGCATCATAATCTTGCTGGAATACGAGCAAATAGCTAGCCTCAATTCCGCTTTTTTCTGGCAGACGAGCAACTAAATATTTTCCATCTTTTCTAGAACGAATTAAATAATTAACTTGTAATAACATTGCTTGCTCCTTTTACTTTTCTGATTCTTTGTTCCTCTTTACTTATTTAAGATCTTCTAGTTTAATCCTGGGATCGACTGTTTTCAAAAGTAAATCAGCTAGTAAATTGCCTACAATCAGCATAGCTGCACCCATCATCAGGCTAGCCATCACGAGATATTTATCTTGAGCAGTCACCGCCTGGAGAGTCAAAGTCCCCAAACCTGGCCAATTAAAGAAGAATTCAGCAATAAATGAACCACCAAGCAAACTAGCAAATTCAAAACCCAAGAGAGTTATTAGAGGGTTGATGGCATTTCTGAGAGCGTGGACGTAGATAACTTTATCCTCCGACAAACCCTTCGCTCTTGCTGTTTGAATATAGTCTTGACGTAAGACATCTAATAATTGCCCCCTGGTTAGGCGTTGCAGCCCAGCAAAACTGGTTATACTAAGAGCGATGGTAGGTAAAACCATATGCCAACCAATATCGAGTATTTTGCCGAATATAGATAGTTCGTCGTGGTTAATGCTAGTCATCCCACCTACAGGAAATAGAGGGGACAAAAATTGAGCAATAATCAAGAAAATCAGCGCAGTAATAAAACTAGGAAAACCTTGACCAAAATAACTCAGCACTCGCAAAACTTTATCGATGGGAGTATTTTGCTTAACTGCACTCAACATCCCTAAAGGAATTGCGATCGCCCAAGTTAAAATAAAAGAAGATAGTGCCAGTAAAAGGGTTGCAGGAATTCTTTCTTTTAGTAAGGAAGATACAGAACGAAAATAAACAAAACTCTCGCCAAAATCAAACCTAGTGACAATACGCCATAGCCAACAAAAATATTGAACTATGGGGGGTCGATCCAAACCAAACTGTTGGGTTAATTCGGCAATTCTTTCTGGGGTTATCTGAGGATTTTCTTTCAAGGTATCGAGATAGTCACCAGGGGCTAACTCGACGATAAAAAAGCATAGTGCCGATGCCAAAATTAAAGTTAACGCACCTTGAGAAATTCTTTTAACTACATATAGAGTGGTATCACTCCTCAAAATATTTTGTAGGGCAGATAGGGGTGATTGAGCCACAACATCATTACTTTGAGTCATTTTTTACGAGGATGAAAAATAAGGTACGAGGAATTTTAAAAAGCAAATAGCTAACAGTACTGTTCTCGATTTCATGCCTTGAATCAACAACATCTTTAAGCAATATAGGCAGCTAGTAAGAATAAGCTATCTACCAAAATTGTACTTAATACTGCTCCAGCGAATGCCCACCAGTGTAACTCGGTTTTCTTTAAAGACCACAAACTGACAGCTAATAATATATTTACTAAGACAACCGCCCAGCTAATACCCCAAGGAGTTTGTACTTCTGCTAGGGCAGATTTTAAGATTGGTGCAGCCAAAGCTGGATCGACATCTACCGTCATTAGCTTGCGCCAGTATGGAATGACATTAGCAAGATAAAAATATAAGTCAGTAATAGCCGTACCCAAAAGTGAGCCGAGATAAAAGAAATTTCCAATCTTGCCCCATCCTTTCCACAAGCACCAAAGAGCAAAAGGCAAACCAATCGCCTCAATGGGTATATGAATTAAAGGTTCGGCTCTCAGCCAACCCCAATAGATTGAGCCAGCCAGCCAACTCCAGCTAAAGCCTAAAATTATGTCTCCCCACAAACGACTTTGGGGACGACGATAAAGAAACCAGCCCAATCCTACCCAAAATAGAGTTAAGACCAAGCTAAATACGGGAAATAACCGCACGATAGGAGCTTGAAAAAATACTGGTACGGATACTAAAAAAGAAGCTGCCAAAAATACTTGCCAAGCTTTACTGCTTTGGCCTTGCTCTAGGGGTAAACCAAGAACAGTCGAGGGAGATGTAGAGGGACAGTTAGAACTAGATGTGGTCACAAGTAAATATTGAAGATGATGGTGATTAGGCAAATAGGGTTCTAATTTTCGTTACTTATCTTTACCTAAGATTAAAATACCACAGTTTTTTATTTGGGGTCTTGAGGACAAAGATAGGTTTCTGACTAAATAATTTTATAGATCGAATGTTAAGATTAATGTCAAATATCGGGATAAGCAAGACAATTTTAATTGATGTGAAGAGGTATGTCTTGAATTTCGATAGCATTGTAAATAGATGAAAATAGGAAACGAGAATAATGTCGATTTATGTTGGTAATCTCAACTATGAGGTTACGCAGGAAGACTTAAATGAAGTCTTTGGAGAATACGGAACGGTTAAGCGCGTACATGTACCTACAGACCGCGAAACAGGGCGCAAACGGGGTTTTGGCTTTGTGGAAATGAACACAGACGAAGAAGAAACGGAAGCGATTAATACCCTAGATGGGGCTGAATGGATGGGACGCACTATCCGAGTAAATAAAGCACGACCAAGAGAATCTAGTAATTCTAATGGTGGTACTCGCAGATTTGCTAATAACTAGTTTCGTTAGGAAAAAAAATTAATCAGAGCAAAAAAATCAATCAAAGTAAATAACTTTTTTGCTCTTTTTTTGATATTTATCAAAAAATATCGGCAATAGTCTTAAGTATATTTTAAGGTTTAGACTATCATGGTTGGAAAAGGATATAAGTCTAATTTAAGCTACTGCGATGCTTTTGACTAAATTTCGCCAATCCCCTTTATGAAAGCAAATAATCAGCAATTGATCAGTGCGATCGCGATTCGCCGTCATATTGGGACGTTAATGCTAGCCCTCTCGGCAATTGTGCTAGGCATTTTTTTTGTATTTCGTCTTCCCGTAGATCTATTACCTCTCATTACCTATCCTCGTATTGGAGTAGTAGTAAATATTCCTGGTGCGTCGCCACAAGTCGCTTTAGAAGAAGTCACCAAGCCTTTGGAAGAAGCCCTAAATGCGACAGAAGGGTTAGAACAAATATTTTCTGAAACTAGAGAAGGTAGAGTCCGTTTAAACCTTTATTTTCGCCCAGGAGATGATATTGATAAGGCTTTGTCTGATGCGACGGCTATATTTAATCGCAATCGAGATAGTTTGCCAGATCTGGTTACTAATGGCAGTTTGTTTAAGTTCGATCCTTCCCAACAGGCGATTTATGAGTTTGCGATCGAATCTGCTGCTTTAGACGATCTTGCACTGAGGGTTTTTGCAGAAGAAGAGTTGAGTCGGGAGTTGAATATTATTCCAGGGGTAGCATCGGTAGATGTAGCAGGAGGGGTTACGGAAGAAATTGGCATAAATGTAGATTTGGAAAGATTACAGGCTGCGGGATTGGGTTTCAATGCCATTACCAATAAATTACAAGAAGGCGATCGCGATTTGGCGGGAGGGAGATTGAGAGGGGAAGCAGGAGATCCGATCATTAGAACCGTCGGACAATGGCAAAATATCGAACAAATTCGTAATTTAAGCCTAGATTTACCCGATCGCAATTTGATCAATTTGTCAGATGTTGCTCGAATTAATGATGGCATTGCCGAACAAACTTTGTTTGTTACCCTCAATGGGAAACCTGCGGTTAAAATCAGCATTCAAAAACAGCCTGACGCTAATAGTATTGAAGTTATTAACCAAATCAAAACTAAAATTGCTTACCTCAAAGAATCTGGCATAATTCCCGATAGCATAACTTTAGTTACTACCAAAGATGAATCGGTATTTATTCGCAGTTCGATCGCTAATGTGATTAGTGCGGGAGGGATGGGTACGGTTTTAGCCGCAGCAGCAGTTTTCTTGTTTTTGGGTTCGTTGCGTCAGACTTTTATTATCGCGATCGCCATTCCTCTGGCGACTTTGATGGCGATTTTATTAATGAAGTTGTTTGCTCTGTCGATTAATATCTTCAGCCTGGGAGGATTAGCTTTAGGGGTAGGAATTGTGGTGGATAATTCCATCGTCATGCTGGAAAATATTGCCGAGAGACACAATAATGTTAACGGAGGCGAATTAGGCAAGAATGGGGCGATCGACAATGCCATTGTTGCTAGTGCAGAAGTAGAATCTGCTTTGATTGCATCCACCATTACTAATTTAGTTTCAGTATTGCCTTTTCTTTTAATGGGTGGTTTATTCTCTCTGTTATTTCGAGAATTAATCTTAACTGTCAGTTTTGCGATCGCAGCATCTCTAATGATCGCCTTAACTGTAGTTCCCATGATGGCTTCACGTCTTTTGAGTATTCCCCAAAGCAGCAAAATAGATAAATTTCCTTTTTTAGTGTGGTTTAATCGTCAATTTATTAAAGTTACTAATCTATATGGCAAAATACTCCGAAAAGTGATTCGCTACCGCATCATTATCATTGTTTTAGTCTTCTCTATTTTAGGCAGTAGTAGCTATCAAATTTGGCAAGATTTACCCCAAGAAATTTTACCTTCCCTCAATACGGGAGAAGCACAACTTTATGCTCGTTTTCCCTCTGGGACAAACTTAGACGATAACCGCCGTGTCATGGAAGCAGCAGAGGAGGTTTTTTTGCGTCAACCAGAAACCGAATATGTCTTTACTTCTACAGGAGGTTTTTTGTTTGGTAGTAGCACTATTGATAACTTGTTGCGTAGTTCTAGTACTATAACTTTAGACACCAATAGCGATCTTGATGCTTATGTAGAAAGAGTCAATCAAGAATTCGATAAGTTCAACCTGGTAGATACTCGCTTGCGCCTTTCTCCCAGTCAGGTTCGGGGTTTGAATCTCAATAATGCCCCTGTAAGTTCCGATCTAGATTTGATCTTACAAGGTAAAAATTATTTGTTATTAGAAGAAACAGGAGAAAAACTCCTCAAAATACTAGACGAAAAAGCAACTCTGGCTAGATATCGGGGAGATGCAGACAGCAAGCAGCCAGAAATCCAAATCCAACCTAACTATACTCGCTTGACAGATTTGGGCTATAGCGTCACAGAATTGGGCAGTACGGTACAAACTGCGGTTAATGGCGCGATCGCATCCCAACTGAGGAGAGAACAACGTCTGATAGATATTAGAGTACAGTTAGATAAAAGCTATCGTCAATCTATCGGACAATTACAACAGCTACCTTTGTTAACCAGCAACAATAATGCGATCGAGTTAAGTGACGTTGCTAAGATCAACTTAGGAGAAGCACCAGGAGAAATCCAACGCATCAACCAGCGTAATGTATTTATTATTGCAGGAAGCCTATCTGAAGGGGCAAGCTTTAACGAAGCAATGGCGGAATTAAAATCTATCATTGCGGAGGCTAATTTACCATCGGGAATTGCAGCATTACCCAGCTATGCAGAAGCATCTAATCAAGAAATACAAACCTCATTAAGAATTATGGGAGGGTTAGCTGTATTTCTAGTCTTTGTGGTGATGGCAATACAATATAACTCTTTAATCGATCCTTTGATTATTATTTTCACCGTACCCTTAGCTTTGGCGGGAGGAGTCTATGGGCTTTATTTTACCGAAACTCCTATTAGTGCGATCGTTTTGGTGGGTACGGTGTTGCTGGTGGGGATAGTAGTTAATAATGCGATCGTCATGGTAGAATTAGCCAATCAAATTCAAGGCGATAAAGGCTTTACCACTGCGATCGTTCTAGCTGCAACTTCTAGACTCCGACCTATATTAATGACTACCATTACTACAGTATTGGGAATGCTTCCCTTAGCACTGGGTATTGGTACGGGTTCTGAATTATTACAACCTTTAGGAATAGTGGTGTTTTTTGGTTTAGGTTTAGCCACTTTTTTAACCTTATTTATTATTCCCTGTTTTTATGTATTGTTACATGGAAAATAAATACTGGTGGTTTGATATAGTAGCTAATCAATCTTATTATTGTTAGTTATTGGCTTGTATTGCAATTGTTTAGTAGAAATTCAAATTATCGGCACTAATACGAGCAGATTCAATACTAATAATGTTTGATATTTCTTCATTCTGTTGAGCAGAGTTAGATGCTTGAATAATTAAAAAGCCAATGATTAAACAATATAACAAGTCGATACCAATTTTATAAAAGTCCTGCATTTTAAAACCTTTGATTATCTCCATGAACTTAATATATATCAGAGATAATACTTAAGTCATATTACCTATAAAAAAATTTCCTAATCTTTATATAACTGGGATTTATTTGAATTAATTATTAAGACACAATCTTAATTCGAGCTACTTTATCGTCATATTTTGTTACATAGTCATCATTTGTTATTAGTTGTCAATAATCAGTCATCACAATGCCTATATATTTATATTGGGGAGAAGACGATTTCGAGATCGCTCAAGCCATAGAAAAATTACAGAACAAAGTTCTAGATCCTAGTTGGTTACAATTCAATTATCAAAAGCTGGATGGCGATCGCACTGAAGCGATAATAGAAGGGTTGAATCAAGCCATGACTCCTGTCTTTGGTGGGGGAGGAAGATTGACATGGTTGGCGGATACTAATCTCTGTCAGCAAAAACCTGCCGATGCTATTATCGATGAGTTAAAACGCACCCTAGAAGTAATTCCCGATACATCTCATTTATTGTTAACTACCAAGAAAAAGCCCGACGGTAGATTGAGTTCTACCAAGCTATTTAATAAATACGCCCAGGTAAAAGATTTTAGTCTGATTCCTCCTTGGAAAACTGATTTAATTGCCAACAAAATCACAGAAATTGCTAGAGAAATACAACTTAAATTAACTCCCAAAGCGATCGCCTTACTCACAGATTCAGTCGGTAATAATACCAGGCAAATCTGGAATGAATTAGCCAAATTAAAAATATATCGAGGAGAAAGCGATAAACCTTTAGACGAAACAGATGTAGTTGGATTAGTACTCTGCAATACCCAAAATAGTCTTAAATTAGCAGCAGCAATTAAAGATGGCAAAGCCGATCAAGCTTTGGGTTTAGTTACTGATCTAATTAACCGTAACGAACCCGCATTAAAAATCGTAGCTACTCTAGTAGGACAATTTCGGACTTGGACGATCGTAAAACTAATGGAAGAAGCAGGAGAAAGAGACAATAAAGCGATCTCTTCTGCTGCGGGAATTAATAATCCCAATCGTCTTTATTTTATCCGCAAAGAAATATATCAAAATACTCCACAACAACTCTTATCGACATTACCCTTGCTTCTAGACTTGGAATATAGCCTGAAAACAGGTTCAGAAGCATTAGTAATCTTGCAAACTAAGATAATAGAACTTTGTCTTTTATTTTAATTATTGCTTTAAGCAATGATTGCTGAAAGACAAGTAGCACACCATTGATTGTTTTGGTGCGATCGCGATCGCCATGATTGTTGTTTGAGATCACAGAGTAGGCTTCGATCTTGAGTTAGGTTATAGCAGCGATTGTAAAGATTAAGTAAAGCAACTATCAAGATTTAATAATGAATAACCTAACCATTCAACAATTCTGTCAGCTAGAAACTTTAAAAACTGACCTCAATCCCCTAATCAAGTCTAATTGCGAATACAACGAAGAAATTGAAGGTAATTTGTCTGTACTTAAATTAACGAATCCTGAAGGTGAAGTTATTCAAGAATTGATTGTAGTCCTGTGAAAAAGACAGAGAGAGAGGGAGACAGGGAGACGAGGAGCAATTTAATTTATCTAACCTCCCTACTCCATCTAGATAAAAGCATGCCTTTTTTCCCTACTACTTCGTTTCATTTCTTCCTCACAATAGCTACTAAAACCTTACTGTTAGTTAAGCTTCTGAGTTTTCTACCTCTGCCTCTGCTTATGCTTCAGGTTCCGGTTTAGACTCTGCCTTAGACTCTGGTGGTTGAGATTCGGGATTTCGCGCTTTCTCCCATCTCTCCTCTGCGTTTGCCATCACTTGCTCGATTTTTTCCAGGTTTTCCCCAGGATATTCTTCCAAAGCCTTAATAGAGAGAGACATTCTATTTTGATATTCATCGATTTGTTTGATGACGACTTTGATCTCTTGTCCCACTTCAAAAATGCGATCGAGGGACTCAATACGTGCGCCACTAATTTCCTTGATGTGTAACAAACCCGTTGCACCCTGAAGGTCGACAAATACTCCATAGGGCTTAATATTAACGATTTTGCCAGGCATTAATGCCCCTTGAACGATGTTATTCATCGCTACTGCACGCATAGCATCTCGTTGGGATAAGACCAGCTTACGATTCTCTTGGTTCACTTCTAGAAAAGTAGCCGTCAAAAGTTGTCCCACAAGAGAGTCTAAGTTATCGCGCTGCTGCAAATGCGATCGCGGTATAAATGCGCGCAAACCAGCAACTTCACCCGTTACACCACCTTTATTCGCCCCTGTAATCCTGATTTGAGTAGACTTACCAGTCTCAGCCATTTCTTTGATATCTGCCCAAGCTTCATCTAGTGCTAACTGACGTAAAGATAGAGTAACTTGCCCTTCAGAATCTTGTTCTCGAATAATTAAAAATTCTTTAATTTCCCCCGTGGGTAATATATTCTCTAGATTGTTAACAAAACCCAAAGCTGCTTCATTGGTAGGAACAAAACCAGGAGATTTACCACCAATATCAACATACGCTCCATCAGAGGTAATTTGAACTACCGTACCCTTAACTTTTTGCCCTTTAATGAATTCATAATCATATTTTTTTAGGGCGTTCTCAAAATCCTCCATCGAGAAGGTTTGAGCGGGATTAGGAGAGGGTGTAGAATCAGACATAGTAATGTGAGTAGTAAATGGTAACAGACAGAGCCAATCTAAAGTCAATTTTAGACTACTTTATTTGTTTATAGTTTTTGGCTAAACAAGTCTAGCACTTTTATCCAAGCATCTTTTGCTGCTGCTCGATCGTAGCTAGGACGACGATCGCACATAAATCCATGAGTAGCACCTTCATAACGGAAGATTTGGTGGGAAATATTGTGTTTTTGCAATTCTCTCTCTATTTCTTTTGTTTGTTCGTTGGGAATTAAAGGATCTTCCGTGCCAAAAAAAGCATAAAGTGTTCCTGTAATATCTTGAGTGCGGAAAATTGTGGGTTCTTCTTTTCCAGGACACCAAGTAGCGATTTGCGCGCCATAAAATGAGGCTGTAGCAGTAACATCTTTTAAGGTTGCTGCTAAATAAACTACATGACCGCCAAAACAAAAACCTATCGTCCTTACGCCCTCTTGCTTTACTTCTGGCAGACTGTAAAGATAATCGATGGTTGCTTGAATATCGCTCATTAATTCATCGGCTTGTGTTGCCACTTTATATTGACGACCGAGTTTTACATCATCTTCTCCATAGCCCACCTCAAACTCTGGTGCTTGACGCTGATAGATAGCAGGAGCGATCGCAATATACCCCTCTGCTGCTAATCTTTCTGTGATATTTCGAATATGTTCGTTAACCCCGAAGATCTCTTGAACAACAATAACTGCGCTATAAGTCCCAGGTGTTTCTGGCTTTGCTAAATAAGCATCTATTTCTAAATCTTGATTTTTAACTTTAACCCACATAATGGTCGTACACAGTTTAATTTAAATAGGCGAAATGATTGGCTCAGAAGTAAGAAGTAAGAAGTAAAAAAATTAACTGTTAGGTTACGCAAATATTCAATTTAATTGATTAATAAAGTTAACTTAATTATGTGCTTACCCAACCTACTCTTCTTTTTTTGTTCCTTAATCCCTCATTTCTCATGCCTTATAAAACTCCTTTTGAACTTGGAATCGTACCAGCACGTCGAGGATCTATTTCTGTAGCCATGCGCACAGCGCGAGCAAAAGCTTTAAAAGTTGCTTCAATAATATGGTGAGAATTAATCCCGTCTAATTGTCGGATATGAAGAGTCATCTGAGAATGATTGACCACCGCTACAAAAAATTCTCGCACTAGTTGAGTGTCATAAGTTCCAACTCTTTGAGTTGGTATATCTAAATTGTAACTAAGATGAGATCTACCCGAAAAATCTAGGGCTACCTGTACTAAAGATTCGTCTAGAGGAGCAACAAAATGACCAAAACGAACAATACCTTTGCGATCGCCTAAAGCCTCAGCTAATGCCATTCCTAGAGTAATTCCCACATCTTCATTAGTGTGGTGATCGTCAATTTCAATATCACCACTGGCTTTAACATTAAGATCGATTAAGCCGTGGGAAGAAATTTGATCTAGCATATGATCTAGAAAAGGAATACCCGTATCTGCATTACATTTTCCCGTACCATCAATATTTATTTCTACTGTGACATCGGTTTCTCCTGTTTTTCTGGTTACAGATGCAGTGCGGGATAAACTGAGAGGTAGATTGTTGCTTGAGGTTGCTGGGCGATCGCTTGTTTGCATTTTGACTCCTAAAATATATGACTTTGTTTAGCTAAAAAATCTTACATACCCATTATCTCGTATCCCGAATCAACATAAATTACTTGTCCTGTAATTCCGCTAGCAAGATCACTACAGAGAAAAGCAGCAGTGTTACCGACTTCTGTTTGAGTTACGGTACGACGTAGGGGAGCAGTTTCTTCTACGTGGCGAATCATATCGAGGATACCGCCTACAGCAGAGGATGCGAGGGTACGAATAGGCCCTGCGGAGATAGCATTAACTCGAATATTGTCTTGACCTAATTCGGCAGCCAAATAGCGCACGCTCATTTCTAAAGCAGATTTTGCCACTCCCATGACGTTGTAGTTGGGAATTACTTTCACCCCACCCAAATAGGAAAGGGTAACGATGCTCCCACCTTCTTTCATTAGAGGTTTGGCTCTAACTGCCAGACAGTTGAGAGAGTAGCTGCTAATATCTAAAGCTTTAGCAAAACCCGCTCTGGATGTAGCGGAAAAGTCTCCCGTCAAGTCTTCGCGATCGGCAAATGCCAGACAATGAACTAAAATATCTATCTTGCCCCATTTCTCTTCGATAGTGGCAAACATAGAATCTAATAACTCATCGTCTTGTACGTCGCAGGGAACGATTATACTAGGATTTAAAGGCTCGACTAATTCGGTGACTTTCTTTTTGAAACGCCCTTTCTCGTCGGGGAGATAATTAACGCCGATGTTTGCACCAGCTTTATGCAGTTGTTGGGCAATACCCCAAGCAATAGAACGATTGTTAGCTATTCCTGTAACGAAAGCATTCTTTCCAGTTAAATCTAGCACGGTCTTTTCTCAATTTTATTTCATTGCAATTATCTATCCTACAACTGCCTGGGAGTCTTAATTACTAAATAGTCAGAGGAAGGAAAAGAATTCTAGGTTGTAGTGTGAGAATATATAACTATCATAAGATAGTAAATCCATAACACAACACCTTCAGATTATATGGAAATCCCCTTAACACAGAATCAGCCCTTAGCATCAGTATTTCGCAAACTCGGTCGTGGTTCATTTCCTCCTATTGTGGAAGGATTTGAGCGCGGTAAAACTATTTTTTTTCCAGGAGATCCAGCAGAGAGAGTTTATTTTTTACTTAAGGGTGCAGTCAAATTATCTCGGGTATACGAAGCGGGAGAAGAAATTACCGTAGCTCTCTTGAGAGAAAATACTGTGTTTGGTGTGCTTTCTTTGATTACAGGACAAAAAAGCGATCGCTTTTATCATGCAGTAGCATTTACTCCCGTAGAGTTGTTATCTGCACCCATCGAACAAGTTGAAAAGGCTTTGCAAGAGAATCCCGAACTATCATTACTGATGTTGCGGGGTTTGTCTTCTCGGATTTTGCAAACCGAAATGATGATCGAAACTTTAGCCCATCGGGATATGGGTTCGCGTTTGGTTAGTTTTTTGTTGATTTTGTGTCGGGATTTTGGCTTACCCACCGAGGCGGGAATTAAAATCGATCTTAAACTATCTCACCAAGCGATCGCTGAAGCCATTGGTTCTACCCGAGTCACCGTAACTAGACTTTTGGGAGATTTGCGAGATAAAGAAATGGTTTCTATCCACAAGAAAAAAATTACCGTACACAATCCTGTCGCCCTGAGTCAACAATTTTCTTAGAATATTTCAGTAGCAACCCGATCGTCCATCAATTTTGTGACAAATTAATTGTCTTAATTGTCATCATTCCTTTATTTAATCATTTCTAATGACCACTGGTTATATTCTAATTGCAGTGATTTTTATTTTGGGCGGTATTATTGCAGCATTTGGCGATCGCTTGGGTACAAAAATTGGCAAAGCTCGGCTCAGATTGTTTAACCTCCGCCCGCGCCAAACAGCGATGATGATTACGGTAATTACGGGAATGTTAATTTCTGCACTTACCTTGGGGATATTGTTTAGCTTAAGCGAGTCTTTACGAAGAGGCATTTTTGAACTGGACGATATACTACAAGAACAACGTCGTATTCAAAAAGAGTTAGCCCAAGTTAAAAAACAAAAAACAGAAGTAGAAAAACAACTCGGTCGAGTCAAACAAGAGCAAAGCCAAGCTGTTAGTAATTTGGATGCAATCAATCTTGATTTTGAAGAATCGAAACAACAGCTAACTAAAATTTCGGCTCAAGCGGGAAAACTTAGACAAGAGTTAAATAATTTGTTGGTGCAAAGAAAAGAACAACTAGCCCAACTAAATCAACTAAAACAACAGAGTCAAGAATTACAAGCTCAATTGCAGCAACGAGAACAGCAAATTAGTCAACAAGATAAAATTTTGGCTGAAAAAGAAATTCGTCTTCAAGAGTTGGAAGAACAACAAGAAATATTACAGGCTCAAGTCCAAGAAAGAGATAAATCGATCGCCACCCTGGATAAAGCAATCTCCACGGCTGAAACTAGTATTCAGGTAAGAACTCGGCGACTAGAGCAGTTAGAATCTCAATTAAAATTTGTCGAACGTAATGTCGCAGCCTTAGAACAGTCTTATCAAGAATTAAGAGAGAAAAAAATTACAATTGTCAAAGGTCAAGTTTTATCTTCGGCGGTAGTGAGAATAATCGAACCTAATGCTGCTAAATCAGCGATCGATAGTTTGTTGCGTCAGGCGAATAGTAATGCTGTCAAAGCAACACAGTTTAGTGGTTCTAAATCTACCCAAGGAATTGTCAAAATCACCAGATCCCAAGTAGAGCAACTTATATCTCAGATTAAGGATGGTGAAGATTATGTGGTTAGAATTCTTTCGGCGGGGAATTATGTCCAAGGGGAAAAGCAAGTGCAGGTATTTGCCGATCTAGCCTTGAATAAACAAGTATTTCCTCAAGGAGAAGAAATTGCCACTGTTTCTATTGATTCTAAAAATGTAACTCGTAAAGAAGTACAGGAAAGATTGAATTGGTTGCTGGCTGTATCTAAATTTCGCGCCCAAAGAGCGGGAATATTGGGAGATATTGAAATAGGCGATAATAAAATAGAAAGTATTGTTGATTTTGTCAACAAAGTGACTCAATCGACAGAACCAGTCGGTGAAATTAAAGCAATTGTCACGGAAAATACTTTTACTGCTGGGCCTTTGAAGATTGATTTTGTGGTTATTCGCAACGGAGAAATTGTCTTTAGTACCTGAGTGATGAATACTATTCTTGGTTTAGATCCTGGACGAGATAAATGCGGTTTGGCGGTAATCAATGACAAGCAGGTGGTTTATCATCAAGTAGTTGATTCTGCTAAGGCGATCGCCATTATGGAGCAGCTATGTCAAGATTATGGTGTCGATCTTATTGTTATGGGAGATGGAACGACTTCTAAAGCATGGTACGAAAAAATTGAATCTCATTTAACTAAAGAAATTCCTGTCGTAACGGTTAACGAAAAGAATAGCACTCTAGAAGCTCGCGATCGCTATTGGCTGATCTATCCACCCCAGGGTTTGCAGCGTTTAATTCCTCAAGGATTGCGCGTACCTCCTCGCCCCGTGGATGATATTGTGGCTATTTTGTTGATCGAACGATACAGTAACTTAAAAAACTAAAATAAAGTTAATTAATATATTTCTGCATCTTTAAACTGCTTTATTTTTTGAGCATTAGCTGCTTCACCACAACTGCGAGGAGTGGGAAAAATCTTATCGGGATTGGCGAGTCCTTTTTTATTAAATGCGGTACGGATATATTGCATGGTTTCTAAATCGGTTTCGTTAAACATATAGGGCATATAGCAATTTTTGTCCGCACCAATACCATGTTCTCCCGACAAACTTCCCCCTGCATCTACACAGAGCTTGAGTATTTCTCCCCCAATTTCTTCTACTATTTCAAAAGCACCAGGAACGGCATTATCATAAAGAATCAAGGGATGAAGATTGCCATCTCCAGCATGAAACACATTGGCTATTTTATAGCCATAGCGATCGCTAAGGGCATTGATTTCGGTTAATATTTCGACAAGCTTGGTACGAGGAATTACTCCGTCTTGGACGAAATAGTCAGGACTCATATGTCCCGCAGCAGCAAAAGCAGCTTTTCTTCCCTGCCAAAGTTTGGCGCGAGTATCAATATCGTTAGCGGTAGTAATCCCTGTCGCATTATTCTGGTGACAAATAGCTTTAACTCTTTGTTTATAAGTTTCTACTTCTACCTGCAAACCATCCAATTCTACTAATAATACTGCTTGTGCGTCCCGAGAATAACAACCAGTAGCGGTAATATCTTCTACGGCATTAATACTTAGGTTGTCCATAATTTCCATTCCCGCAGGAATAATACCCGCACTGATAATATCTGCTACGGCTGCACCAGAATCTTCTACTGTGGGGAAATTTGCCAACACAACACAGACTGATTCGGGGCGTTTGAGGATACGCAATGTCACTTCCGTAGCGATGCCTAAAGTGCCTTCTGAGCCGACAAATAAACCAGTTAGATCATATCCAGGCATTTCTGGGACAACTCCACCAACATCGATAATTGAGCCATCAGCAGTAACTATTTTCAAACCCAAGACGTGATTAGTAGTTACGCCATATTTGAGACAATGGACTCCTCCAGAATTTTCTGCTACATTCCCTCCAATGGAACAAATAATCTGACTCGATGGATCGGGTGCATAATAAAATCCCGCGCCACTAACGGCTTGAGTTACCCAATTATTAATCACTCCTGGCTGAACGGTGATACAGTGGTTATCTAGATCTCGATCTAAAATGCGATTCATGCGAGCAGTGACGATCAACACCCCATCTTCTCTGGGTAATGCTCCTCCAGACAAACCAGTCCCCGCCCCCCTAGCTACCCAAGGTAAATCGTTATCGTGACAAATTTTGACTGTTGCTGCTACTTCTTCTGTGGTGCGAGGTAATACTACTAAAGCAGGACGTTGACGGTAGCTAGCCAAACCATCGCATTCATAGGTTAACAGTTCTTCTTTGCGACGTATTATTCCATCTTTACCAATTATTGCTTCTAGTTGTTGGATGATTGGCTGCCATTTATCTTTAGTGCCTGAAAAAAGTTTGCTGAAAACCATTTAAAATGATAGTTATATTTTTTATTTATATTTATATCTTGATGATATCTGATTGAGTATTAATTGGTTTATTTTGATTGTTATTCAATATTGAGTCGAATTTGTAATGCCCCAAAAAATAAGAGCGATCGCCATATCTTTAGTTAGCGGTATTTTAATGGGGTTAGCTCCCGCACCATTTAATGCTTGGTATTTTGCTTGGTTTGCTCTTGCTCCTTTATGGATATTAATTAGACAGCAAAAGTTTACTAAACAAATAGCTCTACTCGCTCTTAGTTGGGGTATTGGTTATGATGGTTTGGCTTTATCTTGGATTACGGGAGTTCATCCCCTGACTTGGATGGGTGTTCCTTGGTTAGCCAGTTTATTGATTGCTATTTTTTGTTGGATTTTTATTACTTTATGGGGGACAGGAATTGTTGTTTTTTGGGGCATTATAATTGGATTTATCAATCAAAGAATTAGCAAGAAGAATTTATCTGATAATTTGTTTTTAGTTTTGATTGCCACAGCCTTATGGTGTGGATTGGAAACATTATGGAGTCACACACCGTTATGGTGGCCAGCGATCGCCTATACTCAAAGTCCTCATAATTTAGCGATCTTGCAGCTAAATAAACTATCAGGAGTTAACACTGTCACGGCTATAATAGTTGCGGTAAATTGTTTACTGGGAGAAGCTTTTTTATATTGGCACAATAGTAATAATTTTAAAAACAAATTTATACTTTTAAGCTCTCCTTTGACAATTATAATTATTAGTCATCTCGGCGGTTATTACTTATATCAAATACCAGTATCTCAGGACGATCTACAACCACTTAAAATTGGTATTGTTCAAGGTAATATTGCTAATGAAATCAAGCTATTTTCTAGAGGATGGCGTAAAGCGATCGCGGGTTATACTTCGGGTTATCAAAGATTAGCCAAACAGGGAGTTGATGTGGTTTTAACTCCTGAAACTGCCCTACCTTTTTATTGGCAAGATATTTTAGATAATTCTAGTTTTTATCAAGCAGTAATTAAGGAAAAAGTACCCGCCTGGGTGGGGGCGAATGGTAGAAAAGCCAAAAGCTATACCAATAGTATTTTTACTTTGATGGGTGAGGGAAAAACCTACAGTCGCTATGATAAGTATAAACTAGTTCCTTTGGGGGAATATATACCCTTTGAATCTATTTTAGGCAAACTAATAGATCGTCTCTCTCCCTTAGATGCCCATTTAGCAGCAGGAAAATCGAATCAAATATTCGATACTCCTTTTGGGAAAGCAATTATTGCTATCTGCTACGAGTCGGCTTTTCCCCAACATTTCTTACGTCAAGCAAAAGCAGGGGGGGAGTTTATCATTACCGCATCGAATAATGCCCATTATAGTACGACTATGCCCGCCCAACATCATGCCCTGGATGTCATGCGAGCCATAGAAAGCGATCGCTGGGCAGCTAGAGCAACTAATACAGGTTATAGCGCGATTGTCGATCCTCATGGTAATACTCTTTGGATTTCCGAAATAGATCGGTATGCAATTCATGCACATACTATTTATCGTCGCCAAAATAAAACTCTTTATGTGCGTTGGGGAGACTGGCTGACTCCTTGTTTAATTTTATTTAGTTTATTTAGCGGAATATTTTTTTGGGTACGGCAAATTGATAGATTAAATTAAGATTGCTAAATCTAGATCGCGATCGCACTACCAACACCAGGGGCGAAGTTATGGTAAGGCAAATTATTTTTTATTTTTTAGTCTTACTATATTTTTTAATGGAATCAAAAATTAATCAAAAAATTGTTATTCGTCGTGCCAAACCCGAAGATAAATATGCAATAGTGAATATTCAATATAATGCTTTAAAAGTTCTGGCTGCTAAAGATTATAATCCCCGACAATTAAATGCACTATTAAGAAGTAAAAGTATTCCTAGAAAATCTCCCGAAACTATTTTTATTGCCGAGATAGATCGCCAACCTGTGGGCTTTGCTTCTTTATTGCATCCTCTCAATACTATTGGAGCGATGTTTGTCGATCCTAAATTCGCCCGAAAACAGATTGGAACACAACTGCTACAGAGAATAGAAGCAGAAGCTATGGAACAGAGAATACCTATTTTGTGGGTATATTCTTCTTTGACTGGCTATAGTTTTTATAAAGCAAATGGCTATAAAAATATTCGTAAAACTGTTTTACCTCTTTATTCAACTTATATTCCCTGCATGCAGATGAAAAAGAGGCTTTCTCCCATTACTAAAGATGAGATTTTAAGAGAAATTTCTCAATTATTAGCAGTGTTGATTTTAGCGATTATCATAATATTTTTTTTTTCTACCTTGTTAGCTTTTTTATCTTTGGCAATTCCTTAACAGATAAAACTTTAGGGTCTAACATTAACGGTATAAGACAACTCAAAAGGAGAAAAACTAGCATTATCTTTAGCCGTACCAGTTATCTTCAGTTCATAAGCTCCTGGATTAGGAAAAACAATTTCTGCTCCTGGTATTTCTTGATATTTCTCCACATTAATTGCTGATAATTTTGGCTGCAATATTGGTTCAGCATCATCCCCAGGGGGTACGGCATAAATATTAAGCAAACAATTACATTCAGACAAAGGAATAGTTTGACCCCCGCGACGAGTCAAGGCAAACCAAGCCTGGGTTTTTTTCCCTGCTTGAGGATTATGATTGGGTGTAATGTGAAATGTCGCTGCTACTTCATTGGATATTTCTACATTGTGAGCGATCGCAGGTATGGATATTAAAGTTGATAATATTATTAAACTTGAAGCTTTAAACATAGTTGGATCTGCTTTACTCGACCGTTACGGTAATCGTTTCGGACATAACAGGGTTATCGTGGGGGACGTGAGCATAATTGCCCAAAACTAATTGTAGTGTATGCTCTCCTGGGGTCAAAGTAAGCTCGGTTTCGGTTTGTGC
The DNA here is from genome assembly GCF_020640915.1 of Waterburya agarophytonicola KI4. Lineage (GTDB taxonomy): Bacteria > Cyanobacteriota > Cyanobacteriia > Cyanobacteriales > Xenococcaceae > Waterburya > Waterburya agarophytonicola. The sequence goes on from NZ_JADWDC010000011.1 coordinate 93,881, forward strand.
TTTACCAAAGTGGCGAATTTGTTCTGTAGCTGGTAAAGATGTGGTGGGATCGAATTCTGGTCGATCAATTAACAAATGATGATGTCCTGTATTATCTTGATCGACACCAGCAGGAGCAAGATCCATCCCTGACAAACCAAACTTGACTGTAAATGTTTCGGGTAAAGTTTTGCCATCAGCGGGTTCGATAATATAGGCTCGTGCATTACTAGGAGCATGGGAAACTAAATCTTGAGCCAAAACAGGGGGAGCAATTAAAAACAAAAAGGCGCAGATTACGCCAGTTACTAAAGCTTTAAATTTCATATTCAATTTTATTTTATTGGATTTACTTAATAAATATTTATATTAATCATATTACAGCCATCCCTTCAAGCGATAAATAAATGTACCGATATATTCTTTGAGTATTTGGGTAGTGCGATCAAGACTTTCTGGATTGGGAAAAAGACTGATGATTCTAGATTGCGCGCTGGTTTTACTTTCAATTAAATTGCGATCGCTGACTAAAAAATCGGCTGGTGCGGGAATAGCATCGATACCCTGTTTCTTAAAGATTGCCATAGATCGGGGCATATGGGCAGCAGAGGTGACGAGCAGGATCTTTTTGAGATTTCTGCGGTCTAAAATTTCTTTGCTATAGAGGGCATTTTCATAGGTGGTGAGCGATCGCGATTCTAACAACATCGCGTCCCGAGGAACGCCCATAATCTCCATAATTGTTGCCATACTTTCTGCTTCTGATGATTCTCCCCCGTACCATTCAATACGCCCCCCCGTAAGCAAAATATAGGGTGCTGCACCGTCTTTATAGAGTTTGACACCGTATAAAAGGCGATCGCCGCGTTCGCTCATGTCGGGCATAATACGAGGAGATTCATCATTCCTGGTAGCCCCACCCAAAACAACAATAGCGTCTGCTTGGGGTGTTTTTTCTTGGGGTAAATATTGTCTTTCTAAAGATGTGACTAAACTGTTGCTAAATTGAACGTTACTAGCTGTCATTAAAACGATAAATGCTAATAACACAGGAATAAAAGTCCAGCGCGATCGTTTAAAGCAAAACCACAACGCAACTAATAATAGGATGCAAGAAAATCCCAAAGGATAAATGAATAAAGGCAGTAATTTAGATAGAAATAAGAAGCTCATTGATATATTTCGTATGAATTTTTAGTGGTTAGTATGAATCAAATAAGGCTTTCTTTGACTATATTCAAAAGATCGCATCGATCGCAGGGACGAAAGGTAAACTCGGTGGTAAATTTATTTGGATGAGATAGAGAAAAATGTAATTTTGCATTTATTTAGGGATAATCGCCACCTTTGATTGAGATAATATCCTATAGATAAAAAAAATTTTAGGAGTTGTTTGTTCATGCGTTTAACCGTACCCATGAATATGATGGAATTTTTTCGCAAGAGTGAGGGTAAATGGTACACCGAACGTAGCGTTCATCACTTTGATATAGTAGCTGATGAATCGGGAGAATCTAACTTAATTGTTAAAGTTATCGAGCCAAATGACCCCAGAGTGAAAGAAGTCTGCGCAATACAAGGAATAGATCCGACACGAGCAACGGGTGGCGGTAGCTTTAGTTGGCAAGATAATTTAGAAGAAAAAGAACCCAACCCTAATTATGCAGCTATTCTGATTGATATTCCCGACGATCAAACGGGACGTAGTGGTAAACTGATTCGCAATAAAGGCTATGTTGATGGTTTGCCTACAATCAGTCGATATTGGTTTGGAGAAGACGGCATTTTGACGATTAATACGGATTATGACAATAACCAAGGACAAGAACGTTGTTGGTTTTTAACCGATGACTTTAGGGTTAGGGTTAGTACCGTACAAATGCTCAATGGTGTTAGCTTAATGGCTTATTGTTCCGAACGTCGTTGTGTTTCTCCTGAAAGTATCAAAAAAATGGCTCAAGCACATCAAAATTGATAGTATACTGTTCATTCTAAAGAACTACTAATAATTGGGATTGTAACAGTAAAAGTAGTACCAACATTTAATTCGCTTTCAACAGATATAGTACCCTGATGAAATTCAACGTATTCTTTGGCGATCGCCAGTCCTAAACCAGTTCCCTGATAGCTTTGGGAGTTACGACCACGATAAAAGGAATCGAATAATTGGGGGATATCTTCAGCAGGAATGCCAATACCGCGATCGCGTATCCTAAAGATTAGTTCTGAAGTTTGAGAGCTTATTTCAAAATCGATCTCGCTATTTGATGGAGAATATTTGCAAGCATTAGTGAGTAAGTTTGTCATGACGTGGCTTAAAAGTTTACCGTCTAAGCTGAATTTTTCTTGTTGCCCCTGATAGATAAAGTTAATTGTTTGTTTATTATTAAAGGCGGTTTGAATTTCGCCAATCAAACCGCGACAAAATATTTCTAAATTTAATGGTTGGGGATTGAATTGAAGTTTATCTAGATCTTTTTGAGTAACGATCAACACATTATCAATGAGATTGGTCATTTTGGTGACGTTACGTCGTAATTGACTTAATACTTCTGTTTTTTTGTCTGGATTTAATTTGTCACCATAAGTCTCTAAAATTTGCGCCATGCCTGAAATGCTATTGAGGGGATTACGTAATTCGTGGGAGACTGTAGAAACGAAGCTAGATTTTATTTTATTCAATTTTTTTTCCTTAATCAGATTTTGATTTAATTCTTTTTGTGCTGCTTGGAGTTGTAGGGAATAAGAGCGCGATCGCAATAATACTCGAATTTTAGTTTGCAATTCCACTTTTTCGATGGGAAGATAGATGATATCGTCGATTAGTGGTTCTAAATGGTCTGTAGAGATGCCAATATCTTGGATAGTAGTCAGAAAAACAAAGGGTAAAAATGTTGGGATGGCTGTCTCTCTTCTCGCCAACATTTTTTCGCGCAAATGATGAATAGCAGTGTAGTCAATAAAACATAAATCGAACTCTTGAGTTAGCATTTGCTCGCCAACCAGATTAAAATCTTCCCCAGCCCTAGGAACAAGTACTTGATAGTATTGTTCCAAAGATTGAGCTAACAATTGTCGATTCTGTTGGTGTTCTACTAACAAAAGTATTTTGCGATCGTTCATTTTTTATTGCTGATTGTTAATGGAAGTAGGAATCCCACTTAAAATTCCTCTTAGCTGAGTCAAAGGTTCTCCTACCTTGATACCGTATTTAGTAATCTCAAATTCCCGCAAGGTACGCTCAAAGTCTGATACTCTTTTTTTCAGTACGCCAATCGCTTTACACAATTCTCCATTTATTTCTAAATAACGCAGAAAAATTAAATTGTCTGCCAAATAAGATAAACCTACTTCCGTGACGTTAAACTCTCCTCCTGCAATGATATGGGTTTCGTTAACTAAAATTACCGTTACCCCCATATTCTTAAGATACTGACAGAGGGAATGTAGCTGGCGAATTAAATTTTCCCCATCCATAGATAATTTATAGCCAGAAGTACTATCGATCATGACTATTTTGACCTGGTTTTGCTCTACTTCTTGACGAACCAAATGGGCGAATTGATTGGGAGTATATTTTAATGGTTCGATATTTACTATGGAAAGAGTTCCGCGATCGATCATGGCATGAACGGGAATATTGACCGCAGAACAACGTTTGAGGATAGTATCTTCAGCTTCTTCAAAAGCATATAATATCGAACGTTCGCCCCTCCCCGCAGCTTCTTTCATAAACTGGATACCAAAGGTAGATTTACCTACTCCTGATGGACCACTGAGAATAGTTGTCGTCCCCCTTTCGATACCGCCATTAAGTAATTCATCAATTTCTGGAATACCCGCCGAAATAACTTCGAAAGGCACGTTACGTTGATAAGCTTCGGGAATAAGAGTCGGAAAAACGGACATTCCGCGATCGCCCAACTTCAGATCGTGATGACCCTTGGCAAAACCAGAACCCCGAAATTTATTAACTCGAAGGCAGCGTTTATTAATATTACTATGCAACTCGATTACTCCATCACTCATAAACTGGAGATCGTCGTCGGGATTGCGATCGCTACCTTCGGAGGTAAATAGAAGAGTGATATCGCGATCGATTACAAAGCGGAGAAAAGACTGTACTTGTTTGCGAAACTCAAAAGTGTCCGATGCTAAGAAACGAAATTGAGTTATGGCATCGAGAAAAACACGTTTCGGTTGAACTTGTTCAACCGCTTCAATAAGTTTTTTGGTAACGGGAGCTTTTTCCACTTCTGAAGGAGAAAAAATATCGTATCTGCGATCTTCGGTAAAAAAATCTTCTCCAGTACTCAAGTCGAGGAATTCCACCTTCTCTAAATTGATACCAATCAATTTGGCGTTACGACGTAGCCTGGCTTCTGATTCGCCGAAGCTGATAAACAAACTACTCTCTTGCTGATCTATTCCGCAGTCGAGGAAATGGAACCCCAATATGGTTTTACCACTACCTGGTTGACCTTTGATTAAATAAGCTTGATTTTCGATCAATCCTCCAGACAAAATACTATCTAAACCAGAAATACCCGTTGAGATGCGATGGATTGTCATTGAAATACTTCAAAAAAACAGAATAGATGAGTTTATTGGGTTAAATTATCTTATTACAAGATCTAGGTTAACGGGAAATCGTACTTTTTGAAGATAACTAGGGAAACTCTTAAGATCGTCTCTAATTACCTTGAAATTCTTTCAAGATACTTAGTCTAATTTTTGAGAACTATGTTATATTTCCTTAGACTGATTTTGTAGTCTATTAAAACTTCAGATCTAATTTTCAATAGCATTAAACGGGACAAATTATATATCCTATATAAGATAAAGATTTAGTTATCATTCAGGGTCTGCTTTTAGGTAACTAACAGTTCACCATTAGACCTTGACAAAACTGACAGAGAAAATACCTAACAAATAGTACTCTAAGTAACCCAAGAATCTATGACTGCACAAGCACCAGCAAAAGAAAAACAAAATATTCAAGATTATAAAGTAGCGGATATTTCCTTAGCAGAATGGGGACGCAAAGAAATCTCGATTGCTGAAGGTGAAATGCCCGCATTAATGGCAATCCGTAATAAATACAGCCAAAGCAAGCCTTTAAACGGCGCAAAAATTATCGGCTGTATTCACATGACCATTCAAACAGCAGTTTTGATCGAAACCCTAATTGAATTGGGTGCTGAAGTACGCTGGTCTTCTTGTAATATTTTCTCTACCCAAGATCATGCTGCTGCTGCGATCGCTGCTGCGGGTATTCCCGTATATGCTTGGAAAGGAGAAACAGAAGAAGAATATATTTGGTGTATCGAACAAACTTGCCACAACCCAGAGGGCGATCTTTGGGATGCCAACATGATTCTTGACGATGGTGGTGACTTGACTGGTCATATCCATGAGAAATATCCTCAAATGCTCAACAACATTCACGGTGTTACTGAAGAAACTACCACTGGGGTTCACCGCCTTTGGGAAATGCTCGAAAATGGCGAACTAAAAGTACCTGCGGTTAACGTTAACGATGCGGTAACGAAAACTAAAAACGATAATAAATATGGTTGTCGCCACAGTCTCAACGATGCGATTAAACGTGGTTTGGATCACCTAATGGCTGGGAAAAAAGCTCTTGTCATTGGTTATGGTGATGTGGGTAAAGGATCTGTTGCTTCCCTGCAACAAGAGGGCATGATCGTTAAGGTAGCTGAAGTAGATCCTATCTGTGCCATGCAAGCTTGTATGGATGGTTTTGAAGTAGTATCTCCCTTCATTAATGGTGTCAATGATGGCACGATGAACAGTATCAACAAAGACCTCTTGGGTTCTTTAGATATGGTGGTAACTGCTACTGGTAACTACAATGTCTGTAACTCTAATATGCTATCTGCACTCAAAAAAGGCGCGGTAGTCTGTAATATCGGTCACTTCGATAACGAAATCGATACTGCATTCATGCGTAAGGAATGGCGTTGGGAAGAAGTCAAACCCCAAGTACACCAAGTCTATCGCAGTAACGATCCTCAAGATTTCTTACTTCTATTATCCGAAGGGCGTTTGGTTAACTTAGGTAATGCTACAGGACACCCTTCTAGAATTATGGATGGTTCTTTTGCTAACCAAGTATTAGCACAAATGTTCTTATACGAACGCAAGTTTGCCAATAAGTCGGATGCAGAAAAATCCAATGCAATTACTGTAGAAGTGCTACCCAAGCATCTTGATGAAGAAGTAGCTCGCTATATGGTTGCTGGATTCGATGGTGTAATTACTCAATTAACAGCCGAACAAGCCAAGTACATCAACGTACCTATCAATGGTCCTTTCAAAACTGACGCTTATAAGTATTAAAAAGCTCTAAGCTTTAAAAATCGATTAAGCATTTTAAAAAGGTGGGCATTTGCTCACCTTTTCCTTTATTGTTATTTATTAATCTATTGATATTGTTTTAAGAAAAATCAAAATTAATTACAACATGGCTAAACTCTCTGTGGAACTGAATCGTTATTTTTTTCAAGAGGAAAGAGCGGAAAAAGTAACTTTATCAGACATTCTCAATTTAACTGGAGAAAGAGTATTTGGCTTTTTACTAGCAGTTTTATCCTTACCTTCTGCTTTACCTATTCCAGCCCCTGGTTACTCGATTCCTTTTGGTATTGCGATGTTTTTTTTGGCAATACAGCTAGTTGTTGGACGCGATCGCCCTTGGTTTCCCGATAAATTGCTTCAAGGTTCGATGAAACTGGAAACAGTCCAGAAATTCCTCAAAATGGGTCTTCCTTGGGTAAAAAGAATTGAAAAGATTACCAAACCTCGCCTAGCTTATCTTTGCACCAGTATTCCAGGTAAAATTATCCTGGGTTGCGCGATCGCTTTAATGTCGATTTCCATGATGATTCCCATCCCTGGGACAAATACTCTACCGGCAATGGGCATTTTTGTCACTGCTTTTGGTTTACTCGAAGATGATGGATTAATCTGTATTATAGGCTTGTTTGTTTGTTCTTTAGGACTAGCCCTAACTACATCTATCTTAGTTTTTGGTGCAGTAGCCGTAGAAAAGTTTATCAATTTGATTAAGGGATATGTCGGCGTATAAATTTTGATGGTTAAATTTATTTCAAAAAAACCGTAAAGCCGACAGGGGGTACGGAGAGAGAGGGATTCGAACCCTCGAACGAGTTGCCCCGTTACAGCATTTCCAGTGCTGCGCCTTCGACCACTCGGCCATCTCTCCAGGCAAGGTTACGATTTACCATTATACATGGAAGATCGACCGTGTCAAAGTTTTGCGCAATTCTTTTTTGCTGTAGACTACGAATGAGACCATTGGATAAATCACACAAATTTAAACAAGCGTAGAATTCTTAAATTAATTTTATAATTAACATTATGAGCCAAACCTATACTGTTAAAGTTCGCGATCGCGCCTCTGGTAGAGAACACATCGTAGAAGTACCTAAAGATAGATACATTTTGCAGACTGCCGAACAGCAAGATGCTAAGTTACCTTTTTTGTGTCGCAATGGTGCTTGTACTAGTTGTGCGGTAAAAGTTATCTCAGGCGAACTAGAACAGCCAGAAGCCATGGGACTTTCTCCTAAACTTAAAGAACAAGGTTATGCTTTACTTTGCGTCAGCTATCCGCGATCGGATCTGGAAGTAGAAACCCAAGATGAGGATGAAGTTTACATGATGCAGTTTGGTCGTTATTTTGCCAGAGGTAAAGTTAGATTTGGCTTACCCTTGGATGAAGAATGAGATTGAACACTACATGTATTATATGCATACTATATTTCTGAAAGATAGCTGGTCAATTAATGAGAATTCTACTTATAGACGATGATGAACAGCTAATGGAAGTTGTGGCAAGCAAACTCATCGAACAGCTTTATGCTGTGGACATTGCCAACAACGGCGAAATGGGCTGGGAATTCGTTTTGCTGTTTGATTTCGATTTAGTGGTTCTCGATTGGATGTTGCCAGATATTGATGGAATCGAGCTTTGTCAACAAATTAGAGCGAAAGGCTACACTATGCCAATTATGCTCTTGACTGCCCGCGATAGCCAGAATGACAAAGTATTAGCCTTAGACTCTGGTGCAGATGATTATGTAGTCAAACCTTTCGATTTTGACGAACTAACTGCCAGAATACGAGTATTATTGCGCCGTGAAATCAACGTATCTTCACCGATTTTAGAATGGCAGGATTTGAGCCTCGATCCCAAAGTTCATGAAGTGAGGTATCAAAAACAGCTTTTACCTCTAACTCCCAAAGAGTACGGCATGATTGAACTATTCATGCGCCATCCCCAACAGGTTTTTAGTCCAGGGGCAATCATTAATAATCTATGGGCAGGAGAAGATCCTCCAGGGGAAGAAGCTGTTAGAACCCATATTAAAGGTTTGCGTCAGAAGCTTAAGACTGTGGGGATGGCGAAAGATACGATTAAAACGGTTTATGGTGTAGGTTATCGTCTCAAGTCTGATGATGATGTTAAGCAGAAGGATAAATCACTATCTACACCTAACCAAGAGCAAGACAAACAAACAACTATTACTAAAATTTGGTCGAAGTTCAAAGAGCAAGCATTCCAAAGACTAGCAGATTTGGAAAATTTTGCGGTGGCAGCGGTAGAAAATAGCCAAACGAGTGAATTATATCAACAAGCTAAAAGTTCTGCCCACAAACTTGCAGGTTCTTTAGGGTGTTTCGGCTTTCCTGAAGGTTCAAGAATTGCTAAGCAAGTCGAACAGCTATTAGTACCTAGTCCCATCGCTAAAGTTGACCTAAAAGAGCTAGTCAGACTTATTGCTTCTCTCAATGCTGAATTACAACATCAGCCCTTTGAAGAAACTGTTGAAAATGCCTTAAGCAAAAATATTTCTTTATTAATTATCGATCGCAATCATGATGAAAGTCTAGATCGACAATTGATCGTAGAAGCTAATAATAATGGCATGAAAACCTATATTGCTAACGATCTAACTGAAGCTAAAACCATACTGACACAAGAATCAATCGATGCTCTGCTGCACAAAATAGTTTTTCCTGACGGCGAAGACTTAGAATTTCTCCAACAGCTACACCAACGCCAAGCAAACATACCCGTTGTCGCGATCGCCCAATCTTCCCAATTACTAGATCGCTTGAACTTTGTTCAAAAAGGAGGAAGTTTATTTCTACCAAATTCAGTCGAACCCATTGCTGCCATCACAGCGGTATCCGAATTACTAGAAAATTTGGGTAATGCTGCTAAAGTCCTAATCATCGATGACGATCCTCAAGTGCTGTTGTCCTTAGAAATGTCTCTCGAACCCTGGGGTTTTGAGATAACTACTTTAGATAAATCGACTCAGTTTTGGGAAGTTCTCGAAAGTGTAGGGCCAGATATTTTGATCCTAGACATCGATATGCCCGATCTTAACGGTATCGAACTCTGTCAGATCTTAAGAAGCGATCGCTACTGGCAACATCTACCAGTTATGTTCCTAAGTGTCCACCAAGACCAACAAACTCAGAATAGAGCTTTCAACATAGGTGCAGATGATTATGTTTGCAAGCCTGTAACTGGCTCAGTATTAGCTAATCGTATTCTCAATCGCTTGAAACGCAGCAAGCAATAAGGTCAAGAACTACCAACCGTATCGATCATCACAAATTCCTCAAGTTTCTAGCCTATTTTAAAACTATAGCTAGATAAATAGCTTTCAGAATCAATTCCCTTGAGGAGACGAGATAATATGCAAGTTCCCCTACAAATTACTTTCCACAATCTTCCTCATTCAGAAGCGATCGCCTCCAGAATCGAGCAGCAGTTTGATAAACTTTGCCATTTCTGCGATCGCATTGTTAATTGTCAAGTGGTAGTAGAAATTCCTCATCAGCATTGTCATAAAGGAAATTCGTATCACATCAGAATTAACCTCACTTTGCCTGGAGAAAAATTGGTAATTGACCGAAATAATTCAAATAGCTTCAATAACAATGCCTATGTTGTCATTCGCGATGCTTTTAATGCTGCACAGCGAAAACTAAAGCAGTATAGGGAACTTCAGAAGATCTGAAAATTTTCTCAACATTGAATAGTTAATTTCTGCTGAAGATGTTAGTAACAAAGTACTTCAGCAGAAATATTATTCGTAGGAGAGTTAGAATTAAGTTATGTAAAAAAGACGATCAACAGTCATAAAAAATTGGGAAATATTAGCCAAGAAGAGACAGAAAGATTCTTTAATCTGACCAATAATATACAGTGCATTGCGGGATTAGATGGTTATTTTAAGCGTGTCAATCCTGCTTTTACTAGAATTCTAGACTTTTCTGCTGAGGAACTATTAGCGGAACCATTTATTAATTTTGTTCATCCCGAAGATCGCGCAGCTACTGTTGCCGAAGTAAATAAATTAACTCAAGGCAAAACTACATTTTCTTTTGAAAATCGCTATCGTACCAAAAATGACGAGTATCGTTGGCTGTTGTGGACGGCAGAAGCCGATCTAGATGAAGGACTAATTTATGCAGCAGGACAAGATATTAGCGAACAGCAGGCTGCACTTCGCGAACGCAAACAAGCAAAAATTCAGCTTCAGCAAGAACGAGATTTCTCTGAGGCGGTAATTAATACCGTCGGGGCATTAGTAGCGGTGTTGGATCGCCAAGGAGCAATAGTTAGCTTCAATCATACCTGCGAAAGGGTAACAGGTTATAGCTTTACTGAAGTTATGGGCAAAAAAGTTTGGGAGTTTTTAATTCCGACGGTCGAAAAGGCAGTAGTTAAAGCCGTATTTGAAAAATCACTTACAGGACAGTTTCATAATCAATATGAAAACTATTGGCTGGCAAAAGATGGTAGCAAGCATTTAATTGCCTGGTCGAATACCGCTTTGCTAGATCGAGAGGGAAAGATAGAATTTATTATTGCTACGGGGATTGACGTTACCGAACAGCGAAGAGTATGGAACAAGCTGGAATTTCAATATCGGCAAACTAAACTATTAACCGAAATTACCGACAAAATTCGGATATCGATCGCTATAAACGATATTTTGCAAACTACGGTTACTGAGGTGCAACAACTTCTAGCTTGCGATCGCGTTTTGATCGTCGAAATTAATTCTCACAATACTGTTATTCCTATTAGTGAGGCAATTTTACCCGATTTGACACCTATGCTAGGTTATCAAATTGCCGATCCTTTATTAACGGGGGAACATTTAGCCAGATATCATCAGGGAAAAGTGCTGGCGATCGATAATTTGGCTAATGCCTCAATCAATCCAGATATTAAGCAGCTTTTACAACAGTTTCAGGTTCGAGCAAAATTAGTCGTGCCGATTCTAGCTCAAGGTGAACTCAAGGGATTGTTAATCGCCCATCAGTGCCATAGTCCGCGACAGTGGCAAGATAATGAAATTAAACTTTTAAACCAAATAGGCGATCGCTTGGGTGTAGCATTATCTCAAGCTCAACTGTTTGACTATACCGAAAAGCTAGTATTAGAACGTACAAAAGAGTTAACTAGTATCAACGCACTATTGGAGTCGGAAATTACCGAACGCAAGCAAACAGAGCGAGATCTAATCGAAAATCAGTCAAAACTTGCGGGCATTCTCGATAATGCTGGCGAAGCAATTATTACCATCAACGAACAACAGCAGATTCAGCTATTTAATCGGAGTGCAGAAAAGGTTTTTGGTTATCAAGCTGAAGAAATAATCGGACAGCCCCTAGATATTCTCTTACCTACAATATTTCGTCAGGTGCATCGAAACCATGTCAATCAATTTGGCAAGGCGCAAGAACAGTCTCGTACGATGGCAGAGCGCAATAGTAATGTTTTGGGTCGTCGTAAAGATGGTCGTGAATTTCCTGCTGAAGCATCTGTGGCAAAACAACAAACTAGATCGGGAATGTTATTTACGGTTATGCTTAAAGACATTAGCGATCGCCAACAAACCCAAGAGAAACTAGAAACTTCTAAAGCCCTGCTGGCAAAGGCGGAAAAAATCGCCAAAATCGGCAGTTGGGAATACGACCACGAAATTAATGAAAGACGCTGGTCAGAACAGCTGTTTAATATTTTGGGTTTTGATAGTAGCCAGCCCATACCTTCTTGCCAAGAAATTCTAGCATTGGTTCATCCCGACGATCTTCGTCTAGTTAAAAATACCCTGCGTGCAGGTCACGGACAGGGCGAACCTTGGGAAATTGCCTATCGATTGCTCTACCCCAATGGCAAGCTTAAGTATCTAGAAAGTAGAGGCGAACCAACCCTCGACTCCGAGGGAAAAATCCTCAGGGTTCTTGAGACCATTATGGACGTGAGCGATCGCATTCAAGCTGAAAAATCTTTGCATCGGAGTGAAGAACAGTTAAAGTTGATTACCGATGCCCTGCCAGTATTAATTGCCTATATAGACGACCAACAATGTTATCGCTACACCAATCGCACCTATGAAACCTGGTACGGCAAACCTCGTTCCAGTTTGACTGGGATTCATGTCAAAGAATTAGTTGGTCCAGAAAACTATCAAAAAATGCTGCCTTACATTGAAACGGCTTTGGCTGGTAAAAACGTCACGTTTGAAAGTCAGCCTGTAGCTGAAAATGGTAGTTCCTACTGGATGAGTGCGACTTATATTCCCGATATCGGTGTTGATGGGCAGGTCAAAGGGTTCTTTTCGATGGTGGATGATATCACCGATCGCAAGACCGTAGATCGGATGAAAAGCGAATTTATTTCTATTGCTAGCCACGAAATGCGAACGCCTTTAACTTCAATTCACGGCGTAGTTAAATTACTCTGTGCGGGTCGCTTGGGGGAACTTACCAAACAGGGAAAAGTGTTGGCAGATATGGCATTAAGAAATAGCGATCGCCTGACAAACCTCGTCAGCGATATTCTCGACTTGGAACGTATGGAGTCGGGCAGAGATGAGATTAATAAAACTACTTGCGATAGTGCCAATTTAATCCAGCAGGCAATAGACACCGTATCTTCCATGGCAAAAGAACAAGAAATCACCTTGAAAACAAACTCTGATTCGATTGAATTTCAGGGAGATTGCGATCGTCTGACTCAAACCTTGACTAATCTCTTGAGCAACGCGATTAAGTTTTCCTCTAGCGATAGTACGGTTATGGTTTCATCTCAATTACAGGGAGACAATATCCTATTCTCAGTTCGAGATAAAGGTAGAGGTATTCCTACAGATAAACTCGAAACTATCTTTGAACGTTTTCAACAGGTAGATGCTTCTGATGCTCGTAAAAAAGGTGGTACGGGCTTAGGTTTGGCTATCTGTCGCCATATTGTCGAACAACATGAAGGCAAAATTTGGGTAGAAAGTGTCTATGGGGAAGGGAGTACTTTCTGTTTTTCTTTACCTATCTTCTAATTTCTAATTTCTAATTTCCCGAATACTGTAGTATTAAGCTTAGAAATAATAAACCATCACAGGATAATTATATTTGATGGGTATGATTCTATAATCTGTCAGTTGTGAGCGAGATGAAAATAAAACGTATTTTATTTATTGATGATGAAGATGACATCAAGACTCTGGCGCAGTTTTGCCTAGAATCTGAAGCTGGCTGGTTAATGATAAGTGCTTCTAGTGGTAAAGAGGGAATTGCGATCGCCGAACAAGAAAAACCCGATGCCATCCTCTTAGATGCGATGATGCCCGACCTTGATGGTATTCAAACTATAGCCAAATTAAAGAGTAACCCCACAACCAAGAATATCCCCACTATTTTTATTACTGCCAAAGCCCAAGCAAGCGATCGTCGTCGTTTCTATAATGCAGGAGCAAAAGGAGTAATCAACAAACCCTTCGATGCTCTTACCCTCGCCAGTCAAATCTCTGGCTTCCTCGGCTGGCAATAACCATTTAACGCCTCAAAACCCGCCACATTATCTAATAATTCCTTTGTAATATGTAATTTGACGCTCTTGATTAAACTGAGTATTGAGTTCATTTGGGCGATCGCCAATTTTCCCCCCAACATTTAAAAACAGATTTTAGATCTCTTGCTGTAGTTATTTTTTGTTTAAATTCTTCAATAGTTGTTATACATCTTGACCAAAAATAATAAATATTTTTGAGGTTTTGTGCAGAATCCTCACAGATTCTTCAGATTTAAAAACTATCATTTAAACAGAACGGCAGAGAAATATTACAAGAAAATATTAACTGTGACGATCTACAGATAGACTAATTAGTTTTGAAGAGAATTAGAGACATTCAATATTTTTGATAAAAACTTGGTTTAAATAATTATGAATACCTCAATTCCTTGTCCTTGCTGCTCAACTCCTTTATTACATCATTTTAGCGACCGTAGAGAATACTGGTTCTGCCGTCACTGCTGGCAAGAAATGCCAATTGTCGACCGCGATTTACACCAGGCGAAGCGGAAAGTCGGTAATGCGATCGATCTTTCAAATAGTATTTTGGTTTCAAATTAGACATTGCTTGCAAGTTACATTTTAAATACTTCAATAAAACTAAAAAAAATCAAACAATGCCCAACACAGTTTCCCAACCTCAAATCGATCTACCAAGAAAGAATAAAAGCGTTTTAAATTCTATGCTTACCGAAAGATTTAGATATTCAAATGTATATCGGAATAAAAAATGTCCAAAAATATTTGATAGTTTATCCGAATTTGAACAAAGGCAATTGCTAAAAAATCTTAAAGCAGAATATTCGTTAATTCTCTGACAAAGATAAGTACTTAGGCAAAATTAATTACATATTCGTGACCAAAATTATCCAGCACTTGTTTTAGATATTCAATTAGACTATTCTGACTACTATAAGCAGGGTAATCGCATCAA
>NZ_JADWDC010000085.1 GCF_020640915.1 Waterburya agarophytonicola KI4
GATTAGATTATGGCTCTTGGAAAAAAAGCGCAAGTTATGACCGTGCGAAGTATAATCACAGTTAATTGTTTCTGGATAATCATATACAAAATAGTCGTAGTAAAGTTTAGGAATACTAACTGGTACATCTACGACTCTAAATGAATTGTTTTTTACTTTCGCATCTTCATGATTATTAGCACGGGATACGATTCTAATTTGATTGCATTTACCATTAGAGATAATGTCTTCATGTCTTAGTCCCAATGCTTCACCGATTCTAATTCCACTTTCATAGAGCAAAGAAACTAATAATTTATCTCGGCGATTATTACAGGCATTAATTAATGTTTTAACTTGTTCAGTTGTTAAACAACCAGGAAATGTTTTAGGTTCTTTTACTCTTAAAAATCTTCCTTCAAAGGGTTTAGATTTATTGATGTGATAAAGTAAATCTTTGAATTTACGGGCAGTAGGTGGTCTTTCAACTGTTGTATCAATTTCTGATTCTATATTGTCAAGACGTTGATGATAGTCAATAAACTGGCATACCGTACTCATTATGTTGTTGATAGTTGATTCCCTACGCTTTGCTGTTTGAGGGTCTATAGAGACAATTTTTGGGTCGTATTCAGGACGACGTAGCCAGTGAATAAACTCTGATAATTGCTCTAAAGTGATTGAATTCCAGGCTATACAGTATCTTTCCAAATACTCCCAATAAAGCTTCAGGTTATGGGCATAAGTTCTTAGTGTCTTAGAGGAACGATTCAAACTAGCTAAATAGCTTATGTAGTTTTGTATGGGCTTAATAGGTTTATAGTTGCGATCTAAAACGAACCAGACTATTTCACCACTACTGGATAATTTCCCTTTCTGCACCTTCATTTGTGGCTGTTGTTTGTTGTTGTTGTTGTTTGATAATTATTTGTCCACATCAAAGGAAAAACAAGTGTTAAGCTGTTCGTCGTGCTTGTTGTTGTTATTTGTTGTTGTTGTCAAGAAAATGAGCGAAGGTCAATTGTCATTGTGGTAGCTATTGCTAGCTTTTTCTTAGTAACCATTGCATAATGTTATGGTTATATTTTTTGGTGACGGTGTGAATGGTAAAGACTAAATTAGCTGCTGAAGAAAAGGTTACAGTGCAAGAAGCTGCTCAAATTTTAGATGTCTCACCTGACACTATACGCAGATGGGAAAAGAAAAAACTGATTAGAGCCAAACGTTCTGAAAACAACTATAGATTATTCGATATTGAGGAACTATGGCGCATTCAAAACAAGTATTTGGGGCTGGGAAATAACGTAGAGTTTAAAGTCCTTAAAAGCAAAAAAACTAAATTCAATGTCATAGAATTATTTTCTGGCTGTGGTGGCATGGCTTTGGGCTTTGAAAATGCTGGGTTAAAAACGAAGCTACTGGTAGAAATTGATAAAAGCAGCGTTAACACACTCAAAGAAAATCGACCTCGCTGGAAAGTCGAACATCAAGATATAGCTCAAGTTGATTTCACGCTTTATAACGGCAAAATAGACATTGTTGCGGGTGGACCTCCATGTCAAGCTTTTAGCTATGCAGGTCACAGTAGAGGTTTTGAGGATACTAGGGGAACTCTATTTTTTGAATTAGCCCGATGCGTAAAAGAAGTGCAGCCAAAAATAGCACTCGTCGAGAATGTTCGGGGTCTAATTCGGCATGATGAAGGAAGAACTTTATCTACCATGCTGCGAGCTTTGGAAGATATAGGATACAAACCTGTCTACAGATTACTCAGAGCGCAATTTTTAGATGTGCCACAAAAACGCGAAAGGGTAGTTATTGTAGCGATCAGAAATGATTTGGATATACCTGCATTATTCCCTAAAGAGAAAGACTATACTGTCTCTATTAGAGAAGCATTGAAAAACTGTCCTAAATCTGATGGTGCTGCTTATCCCAAGCGTAAAGGAGAAATTCTAAAGTTAGTTCCACCAGGAGGCTACTGGCGAGATCTGCCTATAGATGTTCAAAAAGAATACATGAAAAAAAGCTTTTACTTGGGTGGTGGCAAAACAGGAATGGCTAGGAGACTTTCATGGGATGAACCTTCGTTGACTCTTACCTGTAGTCCTGCTCAAAAACAGACTGAGCGATGTCACCCTGAAGAGACAAGACCACTAACAGTAAGAGAATACGCAAGGATTCAAAGTTTTCCCGATGATTGGCAATTTACAGGTTCAACTGCATCACAGTACAGACAAATAGGTAATGCTGTCCCTGTTAATTTGGCTTATCACATAGGAAAATGTTTAATAGCTATGTTGGAGAGAAAAATTGATTCGGAAAATATGATGATTGAAAAAACTAAGAAAGCAGAAAAAATTCAATTATCTTTACCACTGTAATGATTAAGATAGATCAAAAAAAATTAATTTTCTTCTTCGTCCAAAGGTAGTGATAATTGCACTTCTTCAGGTGATTGACTTTTCATAAACTCTAAAATTTTATCTTTGAGTTCATCCCCAACTTCTTTGAAAATTTCTAATAGCTCTGAAAACACATCTTCACCAGCAAATTCTTCCCATAATTTTTCTTGTACCAATAGCTCATTTTTCACATCACAAACACTAGAAGTCCAGCGAGAATACTCTTGGGGATAATATGGATTATAAGGTATACCAATACAGGTTTTGACATTTGCATTAGGATTTTGACTAAAACGTAATGCGCACCAACGAAGCATTTTTCTTCTGAGAGTTTTAAATTCTTTAAGATTAGGTTTAACAGTAGTTATATCTACATATAGTTCTTCACCATTTGGTTTAACCAAAAAAACATCAACACGCTTATCTTGATCTACATTTGCTGCTCCCGACTGGATACTACTCCTAATTAAAGTTATTTCACTCTGTTTATCAGGCGTTCTTTTTTTAGTTTCTATTTCCGAGCAAATCTTATTTATTAAAGCTTCAGTTTTAGCATCTATCTGACCAAATAAGTCATACTGTGTCTCAACCTTATAACCAGCAGCTTCAGCTAATATTTTAGCAATTTGCTCATACAAAGACATTCCAAAAGTAGTGTATAAAGACTGAACTACAGATGCAATTAATACTGTTTCTTTATCAAAGATTGCTTCAAAAAAAGGCTTATAATCTGATTCAGCAGTGTACTTTTCTAACTTTGAGTCAATAACATTAGTTATTAGTTCTTTAATCTGAAGCCTAGTAGTTGCGTCCACAGTTTAGTTTTATAGATTTCACAATTTTGTTTGTAACCGTAAACTCATGAGATGTCGAGAGTTTAGTATATTTGACAAAGTGGCATGCACAGCTATTTGAGGTAGATCTAGCAGTAGACATACTTTTCCCTAAACAGGCAAATAGATTGATGTAACCTTTCTACAAAAATTATTTTTATGTACCATATAGGATACAGTTAAGAGACGAGCGACCCCGCGTCGCCGTTATCCGAAGGTGTATCCTTTAGGACGCCGTCAGGCGCATTCCGCGCCTTTGGGAAGTTAGGAGTAAGATTACTGGGGGCAATCGGGGCGCGGGTCATCTTTTATATCAGTAATGGCGAGATGATTTTGCTACATGGGTTTATCAAAAAGTCCCAGAAGACACCAAAAAAAGAGATTGAGTTAGCTGCTCATAGTCAAAAAGAACATCAAAAATATGAACGATAATCCTTACACTGGCTCTAGCTTCGATGATTTTCTCTCTGAAGAGGGGCTGTACGAAGAGGGGCTGTACGAAGAATGTAGCGCGATGCCTTCGGCTAGCTACGCAATCGCTATTAAGCGAGTTATTGCCCGTCAGCTAGAGGAAGAGATGAAACGGCAGAATCTAACTAAAACTGAAATGGCGAAGCAGATGCAGACCTCTAGGGCGCAGTTAGATCGATTGCTCGACCCAGAAAAAACGGGAGTGAGTATTGAGACTATTACTAGGGCAGCATCGGTAGTGGGTCGTCAACTACGAATCGAACTGGTTTGAGGTCAAAATGAAGACTAATTATCTTACCCGCCCAGTTTCAGCGTTTGAAAACGTCCATTATTACTATCTTATTTTATGCCTGATGTAAACAGTTCAATTACGCTATTAGAGGCATCTTTAGCCAAACCCATCGGCGCATCTTTTAATATCGACGAAGTACCCGATGTTATTGCCCAACTCTTAGCAGACAAGCGATCGCCCAATACTAGAAAGGCATACATGAAAGATATCACTGATTTTTTTGATGTGGTAGCTAAAAGAGAACCCAGTCGAGATTTAGTTTTAGAATTTTTGCATTTAGAGCAGTCTCAAGCGGTGCAGTTGGTACTCAGCTATAAAGCGAAATTATTCGAGAAGGGACTTAAGGAAGCGACTGTAAACCGCCGTCTGGCTGCGATTAAGTCTTTGACGGCAATGGGGCGTAAGATTGGCGTGTGTAACTACACCCTAGAGGATGTTAAGGGGGAGAAAACCAAAGCCTATCGCGATACAACAGGAGTCTCCAAGGAAACTTTTACTAAGGTACTTCTGATTCCCGATGCCCTTAAAGAAGCTGTTTACTCCCAACGTTCCAGACTCAAAGCAGTCAGAGATTATGCCCTGTTGCGGTTGTTGTGGGGTAATGCTCTGCGTCGGGGGGAAATTTCCCTGACTAACATCAATGATTTTGACCCAGAAAATAATACCCTATCCATTTTGGGCAAAGGCAGGGGAACGGAAAGGGAGGTAGTTAGTTTAAGTCCTAAAACAGTTTGCGCGATCGAGCAATGGTTAGAAGTTAGGGGAACTGCTGACAGGTTAGCCCCCTTATTTATTGCGATCGACAATGCCAGTTACGGGCATCGCTTGAGCGGTAATGGCATATATAGCGTAGTCGATAAACTGTGTAAGAAGGCTGGTGTATCCAAGAAGATGTCACCCCATAGAATACGTCATAGCTCGATTACGGCTGCCCTAGATGCCACTGATGGCAATATTCGTAAGGTACAGAAGCTATCGCGCCACGCCAATATTAATACCCTGATGACTTACGACGACAATCGAACCAATCACCAAGAGGAAGTAACTAACATTTTAGACGATCTAGTTTAGGAAAGGCGATGCATGGCTTTGGCTGACTTATTGTGCTGACTTATTGTTTCTTTTGATCTATAAACACTTTTTTCCAATATGTAGCTATCCATCTCATGACTACTCTTCAATATGGTGTTCTTTAATTCTCTGGTAGCCCTTTGTCTTTCATCTGAAGATGACTGTGTTCTAGCAACTGTTGAAGCAGCTATTTTGACGTTGTTGCTATAGCTTTCAAGTCCTCTAGTTTGGGTTCTCATTTTTAAAATAGTTGTTTTTATATATCGTCGATCAAAATACCTCTCAAGGCTATCACGTTGGATATTGTGTCGGCTACATGATTAAGAATTAAACAATTAAATTTATTGAACCGATTCGGTTTATTGCTAGTCACAACCAAAACTCCGTAAGGTTTTTCCTGTTCGGCATTTAGGCTTATTGGAATTGAGGCAAAAGACTTATATGCTTCTCTATCGTAGTCTCTCGCTAATCGCGGAGGAGGTGACATTAAGTTTGCAACAGCCAATTCCGTTGCATCCCCCGTTATCTTAGCTACTCCATCTATAAAAGCTCTTCCAATATGACCTTGCCCTGGTTTCCATTTTCTAGGCTCACCTGTTGACGGATGATTTTCGTGTTTTTTCAGCCATATACTTTCTAACAAGTCGTCATTTTGTCTATATAAATAAACTGAAAAACTCCACAGGTCTTCAGAGTTAAAATCAAATATTTGTTCTCGTATATCAACAATAAATGAGACAGTAATATCTATAAAATCTTGTAATCCTTCCTCGTTACTCTCGTTACGAACAAAATCACTTTCTAAAACTCTAAAGGCTTGAATTGTATTATGTAAAATATTTAAATACCTTATGTCTTTTTCAAGTTCTTGTTTATTTTTATTTAAAATATTATTTTGTTTTTCCAACTCTTCTGCTAAGAAATATGCTTCTATAGCTAAGTTTTCATCATTGAAGCCGTAAGCTATTCCTATTAGAACTTGAAATATTCCCAATCCAATTAGCAAAAGCCAAAAAAGCGTTTTGGTATCTTCATTAAAATCACCTTTAGAACCTACTAATATGGCAATTAAAAAGGGAAGAACGAAAGTTGTTGATAAAGAAGCATATTGTTTTATTCGTCTAACACTTTTCGCTTCTTTTTTTGCTATCTTTCTAATGTCCTGCATCAATAATAAAAATAAAAAATGTAAGCTGACGAAAATAACTTTTGTATTTAACCGTACAATTATAGTCAAATAATATTGATTTTTTTCGCTCGCCCTTTTCATTAAGACAAAATCAGAACAGAATGGGTATAAAACTCATGCCTAAGATGCCCGACTGCTCTCACTGCCTACTTTATGCTTGTAATCCTTATCTAGTCTGTACCGTTTATCCTGAAGGTGTGGAAGATAGTAGCTGTATTGGGGTTGAGCCGAGATACGGCGCGAAATAGTGCAAAATAAGGTTTAAAGCTTTACACTGCATCAGTTTCAGCTTTAGAGGGGGATTGAGTAGCAAGTGTACAGATTCTTACTCTAAGGCTGAAACCCTTTTCCTGTAAGTATTTCAAGAACCCTTTTTTTGATACACCTTGCTGTACCATCTAAGCCTTAGTCTATTTGGTACAGAAACCACCAACGAGTTTTCAATGGTTTGAGGGTACTAATTTTCAGTAGGTTTAATTGGTACACGGCGTAAATATAGGGTTTGTGCGATATGAGGCAGCCTGTATCTAGAATGTATATAGTGCAGTGGATGCAGCGATTTGATTTTTATATTTAAGCGATCGCTTAAATATAAGTTACATAAATGTTTTTCGGGCATCGCACCTATCTTAAAAAACTTTGCCTAAAAAAGAAGTTGAGACACATCAAAATACCTATGCCAAAGCATTATAATGCTGTATTTAATTTTAAAAACATTGCCTAAAATGAGCCTAACTAGGCAATGTTTACATAAGTAATTTGGATCAAAAATAGCTTTAAATAAGGTTGACAAATTAAATTTTACGTTGACTGCCTCATATCGGGAGAACCCTATATTTACGCCTACACTCAATTTTTTCTCTTAGCGTAACTTTCTGCACGGTTGATACTCGACCCCCATAATGTCAAGTATCAAAAAATTTATAGAAATGGCAAATTACTAGAAATGTTAAAGTCAACATATTTTGGTCAAGCAGAAACCTGTCCTAAGTGTAAATCGGAATATCTGCCTGAAATAGATATTTTTGGCGCAATCATAGACCAATATTGTAGTAACTGTCACTGGGACGGGATAAAAACGAATTGACTAAAAGGAACTGACTACATTTAAATGTAGTCAGTTCTTTTTGAATTAATTACAAGTTATTTTTTTATCTCTAGAATATGTTGATTGACGATCGACATTTACAGGAAAGGATTGTAGGTGAACGGACATGGTTTTTTGAGTGGAATCATAATTATATAAATTGTGTTCAATCGGAAAATCCAAAACTATCATTTCTCCTGATTCAATAATTTTTCTAGGAACTGGCTGATCACTACACTTCCTCTCGTGAGCTAAAGCACCTTGATAGACGTAAATTGCATCATAAAAATTTGGGTGATCGTGAAAAGTAGTACATTGTCCAATATCCCAAACAACAAACGATATTTGTAAATTATCAATTATCTTTTGATAATGATTGGGTGTTTGAGAATCAAATGAACGAAATAATCGCAAATCTTGCCAATTAATTAAACTGAAAATACATTTGCTTAATGCTGAAAATTGATTGAAAACTAGATATTCAATCAAAAATATATTGATAGATAAAAGGAGCAAGCAATTAGTTTTATTTGATGTTGGTCTGAAAAGCTTGAAAATATTAGAAGTCCCTAAAGCCTCGATTAAAATCTGGTCGTAACATTTCTCTACTTCAAGTTTGAAATTCAAGTAAGTTTGCTGGTGTTTAGCGAACTTACTTGAACTGTCAACAATACCTAATTTCAAGACAAAGAACCTGTCTATTTCTTGTAAAGCCCAATTTAAATTACTGTCATAGCAAGCTTTTTCGGTAATAGATAATAACTGTTTCTTTTCGGAGTCGCTGATTATCCATGAATTAGAAATCTTTAAATAGTCAAGCAATACATTATGAGAGTCAATCCTAATATCATTTTTCTCACATTTATCTAACAATGCTTTCCAGTAAGAATAAATAACTTCTTGCTTTAATATATTTCTATCTTCAAAAGAATAAATTTCCTTTTCAAAATAGCAAAAAGAACTATTAACTTCCTGAGAACGAGCTAAGTCTTTGACGATATTAACGATCAAATGTCTAAATAATGGTGCGTAGTTATCAGGAGGTATTGACCTATTTAAATGATATAGAACATTACTGCAAAGCGAGTGAATCACCTGGGGTAAACATTCTACCCAATCTAAATTAGACTGCTTTAAAACTCGCTGAATCAAAGGAAAAAACTCAAAATAAAAATATTTCTCATCATTTAGCACCTCTAAAAAACTCTGGCTATATTCTAAAGTATTAAAAGGAATAACTATGTCGCTTTCCTCCCATTCTAAAAGCTTCTCAAATGAATCAAACTCGATCGCAATTGCATCCCATGTAGAAAAATAGCTTACGTGAATGCTATCTCTATTTAAATCAACACTCTCATGGTAAGATTGCTCGATTTTCTCGATTTTTTCGCACTTGGCAGCATAATCTTCCGTATAAAGAGTATTAAGCTTTCTCTTTAGGCAAATGTATCTGTTCTCACCCAATTCTGGATCAAGCTTGAATTTCGAGTAAATACTTTCTAGGAAAACATTGAATAACTTGTTATTGATTTCTAAAGCTTGACAAACAGCAGTAGCAGAAATTTCAGCCACTATATATAAATAGAAAATCTCTTGCTCTGGCTCAAATAAATCATTGCTATAAGCAACTTGTTGCCAAAAAATATCTAGTTTTCCCTTGGAGAATAAGCAATCTGTAGTATTTCCTTGTAACATTATACAAACCTCTTGAAATTTGAGTACAGCCAAAAATCATAAATTTTATGATTTTTTGTAATAGACTTATTTAGTAGGAGTTGATAAACAAAAATAATAAAAATATTTCTCAATTTAGTTAGTTATTTTTCCATCATCCTCCTCCTGCACTTGCGTAATTTTCGCTACTATTCTTTGGTAATGTATGTCGTTACTAGAAGAGGAAGAGTCGTAGTTGCAGCTACTTGAAAGAGAATCAATACAGCACTGAGTCATCTCTTGTAACTCTGATATAGTAAGAGTTATGTCTCTCTTTTCGTAGATGTCTAAAATACTTGAAGAAGTAAAATTTCTAATATCTTGCTGTAAATTTTGCCAGTCAGCATAAGGTAGTTGTGAAGACGAACATAGATTATCTTTTACTAAATCGCTTAGGTTTTCTCCCACCTCTTTGACAACACGATCCTTCAACTTTTCTTTTTGATAATCCGCAAGTAAATTCTCTTTAAACACTGCCGAGTCAGATTTTATTGCAGCTAATAATCTATCCTTTCGGTGCTCCCCAGAATTTTTTGGAATAAAATATTTGTCGTATATTTTGCTCAACATCTTGTAGATATTAGCTTCAGATTTAAACTTGCCAGTACGAGAAAGCTGATAAACTGTCATACCTTCTGTTGCTAGTTCCAACAATAATAAAATCTCTTTGAAAGTTAAATTCCGTTTTTCTCCCGAATCTTGTACTAAAGGCGCACCAATAATTTCTCCAAAAAAGAAATTGTTGTTGTCTGTATGATCAGTCATTACTTGCTCCTCCTTGAGTTTTTATATGAATTTGTTCAGAATTTTTAAACCATAAATATTCACTTATAAATAAATAAGAGCAGCAAGATTATAAAAAATTGAAATATAAAAATGACAATATATATCTTCTGATTACAAACTAACGTAAACGAAGATATTCAAGCAAATATTCTTTCTGAATTTTCTGAATAATATTGCTCTAATCAAGGCAAGCTGAAGTCCAAACCTTAATTGAGCAAAATATTCACCATTTCGGAATTTCGCCAATTCAAAAATTCACCAAGCCGAAAAGATGGAAATCTGAAAATTTAACAATTTGCCAATGCGCATTGGCAGTAAGTGACTATACACTTAGATGTCTGCAAACTTCGAGGTATGAAAATTGTTGATTACTGTTGCTGGATTCAAAGGGGGAATCGGCAAGACTACTACTGCTGTTCACCTCGCCTGTTATCTCTCTGGGTTAGGAAAAACTCTATTAGTTGATGGCGACCCTAACCGCAGTGCTACGGGCTGGAGCAAACGAGGAGAGGGTAATAGTTTTCCTTTTAAAGTGGTGGACTTGATGCAAGCTGCTTTATATAGTCCCAAGTACGAACATATTGTTATTGATACTGCTGCCCGTCCCGACCAAAATGAATTAGAAGCTTTAGCTGACGGTTGCGATCTTCTAGTCCTGCCTACTACTCCCGATGCTTTAGCGGTTGATGCTCTACTGCAAACGGTGGATTTACTTCAATCATTAGAAAGCGATCGCTATCGAATTTTATTAACGATGGTTCACCCCAAACCTGTGAAGATGGCAGAACAAGCTAGAGAAGCATTATCGGAAGTCCCTTTATTTGATACAGAGATTCGACGGTTGATTGCCTACGAAAAAGCGGCACTAATGGGCGTACCCGTCTACGAAGTCAAAGATCGCAAAGCAAAGATCGCCTGGAATGATTACGAGCAAGTTGGTAAGGAGATAATGTCATGAGTGATTCAGCCAATATGTTCAAAAAGCTGGCTCAGAATCGTCAGAAATCTACTCCAGCTAAACCCGAAACAGAAATCGAGTCAGAAATTAAATCTGTTCCTGAATCTAAACCACCAAAGAAAACCAAATCTAAAGCTCAGGCAAAAACACCAGCTAAAAAGACTACTCCCAAATCAACCCCAGAAGAGAAACCAACCGAAGTAGCGATCGCGAAGCCAGTCAAAGACATCGCTCCTGAAGAACCAACCAAAAAAAGAGGTAGACCAGCTACGGGCAAACGCAGCGACCCTGACTGGATTGGTAGAACTTACTACATCCGTAAAGAGACTGACTTTGATATTGAAGATGAACTGGTTAAGCTCAAACGGGCGGGCATTAATTTAGATAAATCCGAATTGGTGGATTTTCTCCTTGACGCATGGGTGAAATGGCGAAATGGCGAAAATATAAGTATTCAGATATCCGAAATTTCGCCAAGGCGAAAAGATGAAAAGGCGTAATTCATGTTAGAAACTCTCTAAAACTACGAGTCAGTAAAAGCTGTAAAATAACCTTGTATATCAGTACCTAACCTTTGGTGAATGAGTTTTTTCTTCGCTTCAGATCCTGAGTTCGATCGAGATGATTTGCTGAATCTACCCTCAACCTGGTTTAAACCCAAAATCACGTTAGATCAAATACGCGCCAGATTTAGCAAGGCGGAAGATGAAATTCGCATCGCCTCTGGCTTTTTCACTATCAAAGGTTATGGCTTAATCAGACGATATATTCAAGTCGGCGTTTGTATAGCAACGGAGAAATTTTGGTCGCTAAGGAAAATCAAAGCTCTGAAACCCTTGCATATAAAGGAGTTCAATTTTGGAAGTCAAATTTACTGGCGATCGCTTCTTAAAAAAATAATTGTTCTTCAGAAAGTGTCCCACTTTTAAACTTAAGTGGGACACTTTGAGTGCCAAAATCGTCTCGAACACTCTTGTTCGCGTTGAGAGGTCAGACAATGCCAGACATCAAAAGTGGGACAGTTCCACAATCGCGGAGAATCTTGTGGCTAGTGACTTGCACATTTATGAATAAGATACAATTTTCACTTTGAGAATATAATGTCAACAATCTTGCTATTAAAGAGATTTACAATATTGAGTATATTTGGAGAAAATCAGATAGAAGCTTAATATAGGAGCGGAAACTTTAATTGCACAGATAAAAAAGATGAATCTGAACTTGGAGGTTCAAAGCTTTTGGATATTTGCTCAATTCATATCTGAAAAACCCAAACTTTTTTGAATGGAAAAAGACTTACTAAATGCTTTCTTTAATACTAGTTGTTAGCTTTTTATTAGTTGTCGTATTTTTTCGGGTATTTGTGCAGTATCGTCGTACGGGTGATTTTGGCGTAAGGTTTGCAAAAATTGGGACACCATTGATCGAGATACTGCCTGGCACGGTCTTTGTTTTGACATTTATCTTAGCAGTCGCATTCGTTATTTTCGGTTATCTCGGGAAAATACAAAAAACGGTTAATTTACCAATAGCTGCCCAGTACATCGGGCTTTTAGTTGGTTTAACTGGTATCTCTGTAACGGTAATTTCTCAGTTCCAGATGGGAGACTCTTGGAGAATTGGAGTAGATCAAAAAGAGAACACCACGCTTATCACTCATGGGTTATATTCAAAGTCTCGAAATCCAATTTACTTTGGGATATTTCTGTTTTGGATCGGATTGAGTATCACCTTTCCAAATGAATTGCTTTGGATATGCGCTTTAATTTGTTGGGGGTGCATTGAGTTGATCGTTCGTAAGAACGAAGAACCTTATTTGAAAGAGCTACACGGTCAGGTGTTTGAAGACTATTTTGCTCGAACCAATCGGTATCTAATTCTTTAGTTCATGATCTGTATCGTCATGCCGATATACAAATGCCATCTATTTTGTAGCTTACAGCTGACAGATAATTCACTCAGACCAATTTTTGCCCTTATTTTTCCTTACCGACCAAAATTGTTCCGTTGCTATACAAAGGCGGATCCGAGCCAAGGTACTACCGCTAAGGCAGACGCACGCTATCCTAGCGTTGAGTTTGTGTTGGCGAAAATGCCAGCTCTTACTCAGATATGTTTTGGGGTGATTGGAAGGAAAGGCAACCTCGGCGGGAGATCCGCCGATAAATAAAAAGACTAGCGGATCTCCCGCAGAACCAGCTTCGGTCATCAGAAGATACTGCAACCACCAAACTGTGGGTCTACAAACCTAGTCTTCTGAGACTCAGAAAATTTCTACCCTAGAGATAGAAAATTGCTGTCACCGATAGTAGTGGAATTAAAAATCTGATTCAAATCTAGGAATTATCAGCAACGAAAACAACAACTTACCCAGTAACACATCAGCACAGGTCTGTTATCTTGTGTCATTTCAACAACATAGCGGTTAATAAAGTAGCAGACAATAACAGCAATGTTATGGCAGTAACAGGAATGTACAGACCTGTTACAGTTTGATAAAGCCCTGAGTTTTAAGCTGTTCGATATATTCATCAATCGCAGGATGGAGAATCGACCTAGCTATTTTTTGTTGGGGTATACCGCTTTTTTCAGACAGATATTTGAGCTTGAGTAGGTACTCTTCAGGCGTAACCGTTCACTCCCCCCCTAAATTTGCGCTCATCAAAATTATCCACCCAAGATAAAAAAAGGGTCGATAAAACGGGCGTTTGATAACAATTAATATTTTAAATCGCCATACTCGCAATTGCAGGCGGACTTAGACCTTGGCGAGCTAATCTAATAACGTTAGCTATGTAAGTCCAAGGGTTAACTTGTCTTAAACGACAAGTTTCAATCACGCTTAACAAACAACTGTAAGCAGTACTACCTTCATTAGTTCTAGTGCCATGACTAATGCGACGAGCAATTACAGCATGGCGTAAAGCCCTTTCAGCTTCATTATTAGTTAAAGGTAAATCAGGATTATTGACCGCAGCTATCACCGCATCCCAATCATTGAGAATTTCTTTTGCCAAAGCTTTGAGTTTTGTATGCTTTACTCGTTTGCCTACATGACAAATTCCCTGAAGAGAACGGATAATTAGGTCCAATTCTGCTCTATTCTTGCCTGATTTAATAGCATAGATAAAATCTCTCAAATCCTCTAAGATTAAGCTTCCAATCCGTGCGGTTCTTGAATTAATTGATTCAGCAATCCCAATGGCTTTACGAATCAGATGCGCTAAACATCTTTGACGGCGTTCTCGATGGCGATAAGCACCATAACCATCGGTGATTAACCATCCGACGAAAGCCTCAGTAACTAAATGTTTGAATTCTTCTTTAGTTCGAGGAGCAATCCTAAATACTGCGGTTTGACTATTGATCGCAACCCATAACCAATACAGCCTACCTTTTTGATACCAAGGTGTCTCATCTATGTGAAGTATTTCGGCAACTTGTATTTGTGCCAATAATTCTTCGACTACTGGTTCACAAGCTATTCCCGCCTCTCTAACACAACGGTCGATAGTGCCAATGCTTAACTCTACACCCAACCAATCAAAGAGAAATTCTAAGATCTTAGCTCTACTTAATCGATAACGAATTCCCAGACTAGCGATTAAAGTCGCTAAACTGCTTCCTACTAATACATATTCCGTTAGTTTTAAATCACGAGTACGACCTTCTACCCTCGAAGTAATTCCTACTCCTGGTTTCGATTTTGTTTGATGCCCACAGTTGCAAGTAGCTTGATAGTAATGGTGTAGTTGGCAAACTATTTTCAATCCCTGATCTGTTTTTTCTAGTTCTAGAACTTGATGTCCCATATACGGTTTCGAGTTACTGATCTGGGATGATTGGTTACAAGCACTACACAGAGAAGGGTAATGGGGAATTATTTCATTTATCTTCAGTATTTGACTACGCCCAAATCCCTTAGAACCTTTCTGTTTTCCTGGCTTTCTCTTCGGTTTTGATTCTTTTTTTAGTTTCTCTTGAAAGCTACTTTTCTGATGTAACTTTTCTGAATTTTTGGGATTTTCAAATGGATTATCACTCGATGGTGGTTGAGAGCTATTACTCGAATCTGAGTTGATTTTATCCCATTGCTCGACTGCTAGAAGATGTAGATTATTTGCTACTTCTACCAATTTTTCCTTCTCTAAGGATTGGAAGTAATCCCGATTCATTTGAGCCAAATCTTCTTTACTTAGTCGAACCATAATTCATAGCTTACAGCAATTCACTATTCTCAAAATTATTTTGTTCAATTTACCGCTTTTCCGAAGGTGGGGGGAGTGAACGGTTACCTTCAGGCAGACCGAGCCGTAAGGATTTCATTTGCTCGGTGTTAATCCCCTCAGCTTCCCAAGGCAATGATTCGGCTGGTTTTTCTTTCTTACCCCTAGATACCTTGGTGTGGTTTTCTGCCTTGTTGATGAATGCTTCGACATTTTTCTCCTGGGCTGAAGGAGTTGGGGCATTAATGCTTAGTTTTTTCTTGGGTGCTTTATTCGCCATTGCCAAAAATCTCCTGATATAGATCTGTAATCTCCTGTTCTGCCTTGGGATCTGCGTCCTTAGAAGTAAATTCACAGACGGACAAGCCTCGTTTGGCAGCTTTCCTAAAAGACCCCCGTTCGCGCACGACAACGCTAGAGAAAGACAGGTTGCTCAATTCCTCTTCCAGTTCTAGGGCTTCAGCCGTTTCTGATACCTTGGGGTTGGTAGAAGCGCGATTGATAACTACCCGTGCCTCCAGGTTTTGATTGAAGATACTGGCATCGGCAATCAGCTTATCCATGACGCTCAACGTCCAGATATCGAACTGGGCAGCCTGGAGGGGGATGTAGATGCGATCGCAGACGGATAGAGCAGACCGTAGCTCGACGCTATCCCTCCCCCCAGCATCCACCAGGATGTGTTCGTACCTCTGGCTCAGGTCGAGGATGTCTTTGCGAATTTCACTGCCGAACTTTTGGACGGAGGCGACCCTGGCAAACTCCCCCTGGTCGGACTCGATGGAGTCCCGCATAGCAGCCCACTTACTAGCACTGCCTTGGGTATCCGTATCAACGAGCAGAATGTCTTTACCTTTACTGGCGAGAACTGCTGCCAAGTTGGTAGATAGGGTAGTTTTGCCAGTACCTCCTTTCTCTGCACCAATTACTAAAATCATGAGCGGTCTTTCCTTCAAACATTTTCAGCAGGAGTGGGGTAACAGAACTGTTACGTTCTGTCATAAGCGGTACACAAGATAACATTGATGTTCGGTAATGACCAGGAGTGTTACCACCTGTTCAATTCATAACACTTCTGCTCTTTTCTGTTATTGTCTGTTCACTTAATAACAAATCTGTTAAGAGGTGTTATTTTGACTAGGTGAATAGCGATCGCCAACCATCGAGCTAATCCTCACAAACTATCGAGCCTAGTCGCACCAAGCTGGAACTATTGACATCAAAAACCTATGGGTGGCTTGAACAAGAACTATGGGTGGCTTGAACAAGAACTATGGGTGGCTTGAACAAGAACGTTTTCAGCAAGTTGTTGATATATATAGCTTTTTGGCTATTTCAAAGCCTAGCTAAGTTCTTTTTAAGTTTTTTTAACTCTCTCTAATGCGCGCGCGAGGCGCGCGTAAGAAACGCTCACCTTCGGCTCGCTTTGATGATGAGGATTTTGAAAATAAATCTTCGAAGGGCACCCGTAGTCCTTGACAGCCTACTCGCCTTGTTCAACTGCTCATAACGCAGCCGACCCGACCAAACGACCGAGAGTGAGAAACTAACCAGGGGAGAGCGGGTCATCTGCTATTCGCTAAGTTTAACAAGGCTTCGCTTAACGGCTGTCAAGGATTCGCTTCGCCTACTGGAGATCTTGAAGAACGCAACCTCACCTCCCTGCACTCCCTCAAATGAGCAAACAAGGAAGATCGAGCCACTCGGCTCTAGGATTGATTGTAAGAGGTTGGATTGATTAGTTTGATGGGATGTATAGACCACCCCCTGAAATTCTCCTTAGATGCCAAATCTGGGCTTCTAAGAGCA
>NZ_JADWDC010000086.1 GCF_020640915.1 Waterburya agarophytonicola KI4
AAGTTTTAACCAAACGACCTTATTATTTTATCAACTATTAGTGGGATAGGTTCATCGACCATCGCGTTACTCCAGGAAGATAGCCAAAAGATCCGAATATTTTCTACCTTCTGTCTATTGTCAGCTTTCGGAGGCAATCTTGAAAAATGACGTTGCTAGATTTACAGATTATCTTGGTATGTAAGAATTCTTAATAACAATTCTCATTAATTCAGTTTACGTTAATAGACTAGGTAGATTTTTAGATCTTTGTCATAAATAATAGATCGGTAAGTTAATTATAAAAGTAGGAAATTTTAGTATGAGCGTTAATTTAGCCACAATGTTGCGCGAAGGGACAAAAAAGTCTCACACAATGGCAGAAAATGTTGGTTTCGTTAAATGTTTTCTGAAAGGGGTAGTTGAAAAGAAATCCTATCGCAAATTAGTTACAAGTCTTTACTTTGTCTATTCTGCAATGGAAGAAGAAATGGAAAGACTCAAAGATCATCCTTTGGTTGCTCCTATCTATTTTCCCGAACTAAATCGCAAGCAAACCCTGGAAGAAGATTTGCGTTTCTACTACGGTACTAACTGGCGCGAAGAAGCCAAAAATACTAAAGCTGGCAAAGAGTATGTAGCCCGTATTAGAGAAATTGGACAATCTAATCCAGAACTATTGGTAGCTCACTGCTACACTCGTTATTTGGGAGACTTATCTGGAGGACAAATTCTCAAAAAGATTTCTCAAAGAGCAATGAACCTTACCGATGGTGAAGGAACGGCTTTTTATGAGTTTGAAGATATCTCCGACGAAAAAGCTTTCAAAGACAAATATCGTCAAGCAATGAACGATCTTCCTATCGATGAAGCTACCGCAGAAAGAATCGTGGAAGAAGCTAATGATGCTTTTGGAATGAACATGAAATTGTTCCAAGAGCTAGAAGGTAATCTAGTTAAAGCGATCGGCGTAATGCTATTTAACACTTTAACTCGTCGTCGTACTCGTGGCAGCACTGAATTAGCTACTGCTGAATAATAGCTCGTTGCGATCGCACTTTATTTAAAAAAACTCCATATAAAAAAACAACCCTGAAAGCTGGGTTGCGGTTAAGTTAGAAATAAATGTAACTATATCGCTGTCTGGCTATTAGGGTTGTTTGTATTTGATTGATAGATTGCTTATATCTTGGGAAGATTGTTACTAGTGTAGGTGTCTAGTGCAAATGCAGGAATACGCTCTGCGTAGTCTATATCTCTACCTGTAAAAGACTTTGCTAATTGCTCAAAAGATGCGGATTTTAAATTGCGCTCGTGAATTGGCTTGGTTTGTTCCCCACGAAAATAGGCTTGTGTACCGATTACCGCTGCTGCCATCCAACCAATAAGAAATACTGCAATTAATAGGGTTATCATGTCTGACCTCTACTTTATTAAGTTTTATTTGATATGTTGTAAATAAATGTAACAAAAACTTGTTTATATTTGCAAGATATTTATTTTACGGTTTTACCTATAATTAATGGGTGGAAACCGAATATTATGAGTTTAAATATACTGAAAGGCAGCTTGGAATCTTAAGAAATCCCAGACTGTTCTTGATTGAATTAAATTAAAGGATTATTAAAAGTAAAGCTGATAGCAATATGATGCTTTACTTTAATTTCCTTGTGCGATCGCATTCTTAGTTAAGAATTAGCCCAATCCCTAGCCCATTCTAAAACCTTGCGGACTTCCGGCATAGTTTTAGCTTGACAGTAAAGACGTAATACTGGTTCTGTACCGCTAAACCGAATTAACAACCAGGTATTGTCATCCATTCTGAATTTGTAACCATCCACATCCAAACAATCGATTACAGACATCCCTGCTACTTCAGTAGGAGTTTTGTGAGCCAAGCGTTCTAATAATTTAGCTCTCACTTCCATATTAGCTAGAGGCAAGTCAATGCGATCGTAGTGAGCCGTAAAATCGGTTTTTTGCTGTAGTCGAGCATAGATACTACCTAAACCTTCTCCAGATTCTACAACTGCTTCTAAAACATAAAGAGCAGATAGCAGAGCATCTCGTTCGGGTATGTGAGTACCATAACCAATTCCTCCAGATTCCTCGCCACCAATCATTACCTCGGCTTGCAACATGCGATCGCCGATATACTTATAACCAATGGGTGTTTGATATACAGATCGTTCGTATAACTTTGCCAGGCGGGGTATGATATCCGAGCCACTTACCGTTTTAACAATTTCCCCTGTAAAACCTTTTCTTTCTGCCAAGTGTTCGATCAAAATCGGAATTAATACTTGCGAACTGAGAAAATTGCCTTCCCCATCTGCACCAGCAATGCGATCGCTATCACCATCAAATACTAACCCAACTCGAAGACTATTAGGATATTGTTTTGCACCTTCTTTAATACCTCGAAAGAAATCAGGCAAATATTTTGGTAGGGGTTCGGGTGCGCCACCGCCAAATAAAGGATCTCGATCGCCATTTATTTCTTGTACGGGACAACCTAAAAGTCGCTCTAAACCCGTAGCTGCCGCGCCGTGCATCACATCTACATATACTTTAAGTTTTTCCGAAAGGATCGCCTCTTTTATAGCTGCAATATCAACTTTTTGGCGCAATCCCTGACAATAACTTGCCCAAGGATCGAATTTCTCTAATTTTCCTGCTTTTTCGGCTTTTGCCAGAGGTTGACCAATTTTTGCTTCAATTTGCTCGGTAATTTCGGGAGGAACAGAGCCACCAAAGGCACTCTTTACTTTTAATCCCAGATAAGTTCCAGGGTTGTGGGATGCAGTCAAGACAATTGCGCCTAAAGCATTATAAGCCTTTGCTGCCCAACTAAAGGCAGGAGTTGGGGCATAACACTCAGACAACAAAACATCGAATCCTGCTTCTACAAGAGATTCTGCTGTCAATTGAGCAAAATTCTCTGCCATAAAACGGCGATCGTAACCCACAATTACTTTACGATTATTAGCAATATCGCCATAATTATCAGCTAAAACAACGGCAGCAATGGGAGCTAACATAGCTACCCGTTCAAAGGTAAAATCAGCAGCAATTACTCCACGCCAGCCATCTGTACCAAATTTAATCGGATTAACCGTAAAAGCCATAAAATCAACAACTTAAAAATTTAATTTAACGATACCTTCCAGGTTAACTGTTTGTAAGTAGCTTGGAAACCAGCAAACAATAGCATATATGTTAAGTTTCTTGAGACTCTGCTTCTTGCTCTAATTCTAATTTTTGTAGCAAGTCCTTTAATCTCATTCTTTCAATATAAGGCCAACCACCCTTCTCTTCTATATCTCGCACAAACTGATACAGATCGTTACGAGTCTTGGGTAGGGCTCCTTCAAAAAAATCTACCCGGATCCGACGATGGATTTTTTCTAAATCCCTCAACAAAGACAATAAAAGCAAACTGTCATCGCGATGTTTTTCTGCTAAGGCATAAATATCTTGGGCTGTATCTTCCAGTACGCTATCCGAATCGATGTTATTTATGTCTTTATCTTGAGTCATCTGGCAAATAATAAGAATAAAAATTAACTTTGTCTACTTTATACAAAGTTTACGCTTTTAGTAGTTAAATGTAAGATTTTCGTTTGATGGCGATCGCTACTGTCTTCTATAGTTAAGAGTAGATTTAAGCTCGTCTAATAAACTCTACAGAGGGTTTTCCATCTCCTGATTTTGCCATCTCTTATTCCCGTTAAAAGATAATTTTCGATCTTAAGAAGATTATTAGTAGTCCTTCTTTGGTAGAGTATATAGCATCTATAAAAATGGCTAATTTCTTAAGAACAGCCTATTTACGACATCTTTCGCGCTCGATGTCATCAACATTCTTCCTTTACCAGGTAGAGTTTGCGATGACTGCCTTCCGCAGTTAAATCTAAAATTGACAAAATAAAGTTGACTATGAGATACCGTACAATTATTGCGAGCTTCCTAGCACTATGCTTAGGAGTATTAACAGCCTGTAGTGATTCTTCAGAGCTAAGTAGAAACGAATTAACTTATGATGATATCCTCAATACTGGACTAGCCAACACTTGTTTGGAGCTACCAGATAGCAGTCGCGGTACTATCCCCATTGCAGCAGGGGAATCCTATGCTATTCGCGATTTGTGTTTAGAACCCAGAGAATACTTTGTTAAAGAAGAACCAGTCAGCAAACGTCAAAAAGCTGAATTTATTCAAGGCAAATTACTAACTAGATATACCTCTAGCCTCGATCAAATTCAAGGAACTATTGATGCTAATGCTGATGGTACTTTAACTTTTACCGAAATTGATGGAATTGACTTTCAACCCGCTACTGTCTTGTTACCTGGTGGTAAAGAAGTTCCTTTCTTGTTCACTATGAAGCAGTTTCAGGGTAGTACTAGAGCTAGTGCTGATAGTATTAATACTTCTACTGACTTTGAAGGTCAGTTTAATGTTCCTTCCTATCGCGGACAAGTATTTTTAGATCCCAAAGGGCGTAGTTTAGCTAGTGGTTACGATAACGCGGTAGCTCTACCAGGTTTAGCAGATGATTCTCGATTTTCTAATGCTAATGTCAAAGAATTTGTCTCCCGCCAAGGTAAAATGTCCCTTAATATCACCAAAATAGATGGTGAAACAGGAGAGATTGCTGGTGTATTTGAAAGCGAGCAACCTTCTGCTACTGATTTGGGTGCAGAAGAACCAGAAGAAGTAAAAATTCGTGGCATCTTTTATGGCAGAGTTGAATCTAATGCCTAATTATTTAATAAGTATAGATTTGACTATCTAATATACTAGTTAATTTTGACTATCATCTAAAAAAAGGAGAGCGATCGCTCTCCTTTTTTAATAACTATTCTATTAGTAAAAACACTTAAACAATCGGTATTCACTCAAAAAATTAAGTGTAATCCTTGCCTTAATTCTAACTTTACAAAATAAGAATAGTAGAAATGCTGTTGTCTGAAATAGAGAGTAAACCATAAGCTAAAAAAGTATCTAAAACAATTTTATTTACATCAGATAAATTATTAGCTTTTAAATTTTATATTGCTCTCTATCCAGGAACAAATTAATGGCAACTTGTGTTAATAAAAATATTAAACTAGATAGTCTTCATCTATTTCATCAGTATCAAAAGAATAAAATTACTGATATTCGCAATCAAATTATGGAGTTGAACTTTGGATTAGTTAAGAAGGAAGCTTATCATTGGGTAAATCAGTGTAATGAGAGCTATGAGGACTTGTTACAGGTTGGTTCAATAGGATTAATTAGAGCGATCGAACGTTTTAATGTTGAAAAAGGCAATGCTTTTAGTTCTTTTGCTATTCCTTATATTAGAGGAGAAATTCAACATTATTTAAGAGACAAAAGTTGCACTTTGAGAATTCCCAGACGTTGGTTAGAACTAAGACAGCAATCCATTTCTTTTGTTCATAGTTTTCGAGAACAGCACCATCGCCAACCAACTAATATAGAAACTGCTGATTATCTACAAGTATCTGTTAGAGAATGGCAAGATATTAAGCTCGCATATCAAAATCGTAAGCCCCTCAGTTTAGATATTTCTGTTAACAATGATGTAGAAGCTCAGATGAGTTTGGGAGATTTGGTTGCAGATCCTAAATGTCGTAGTTTTCATTTAGTTTATGAAGATAAAGTTCGATTACAGCAAGCTTTAGGGGAATTAGAAGACCGTACTAGAGATGTTTTAGAATTCGTTTTTTTACACGATCTAACTCAAAAAGAAACAGCAAAAGTATTAGATATCAGTGTAGTAACTGTTTCTCGCCAATTAAAGAAAGGATTGAATTTGCTTAAAAAATCAATGGCACAAGAAAATTAAGATTTTTCTGACTGTAGCCGATTTGAAAATCAATTGTTATGTTGGAGTTTCAAGTCAAGCCTTGTCTAACTAGCTTAGATTAAGTGAAATCGACTGCTTGAATTGTTTGGTTACATATTAATGAGGGTTAATTGATAGATCCTTGAATTATTATTATGAATAAAACAGTATTATTGGTATTAACGATAATTTTTGCTTCGATGACTGGTGGTTGCTCCTTCTTAGGTAATGCCAAAAAAGATTTTGATGAAAGTGCCAACCAACCAATCCCTAAGGTAAAATCAGCACCAACTCCTACTGAAACTGCCAAAACAGAGGAAGAAGGAGAAGAAGAGTTTGCCGATCTAGAAGAAGAAACGGAAGCAACTCAAGCTATTGCAGGATTAATTCCGACAACTAATGCCGATACGAGAGTTAGAAATATTGTCCGAGGCAGACAAGATCCTTTTTCGGTAGTGTCTCTTATTCCTAAAATTGAAATTGAGGAAAAGGAAGAAAAAGCCGCGCTTCCAGCATTAAATCGCAGCGATCGCACTAATAGGGAACCAAATCCCGTCGCTCAAACGCGAAGTGAGAATAAATCACCCACTCCCATAGATGAATTCAGAACAAAACTAGCTCAAGAAGTTATTATTTCGGGGTTATATGAATCGAATGGTTCGACCAAGTTGATTGTTCAAGCACCAGAAGAAAATAATAGTCGTTATGTTGAGGTTGGGCAATATTTATCTAATGGTCAAATATTAGTTAAAAGCATTGATCGCAATCACTTTCCAACTCCTTTGGTTATTCTAGAACAGTCGGGGGTGGAAGTGGCTAAAGCAATTGGTGAAACTCCAGAGGATTCTAAAAACCAGGCTAGCTTGTTACCAACATCAAACCTCGATCACCAAGCTTTAGTATCTAATATTTCCTTAGATACTGAATAATTGACGATTCTTAAATAATTTTGAGATCGAGCGATCGCAGAAATCTGGTTTCACGATCGCTTTTTCATGGCACAAACTCCCACAAAGAGTAGAATATGTCGATAAAATATTAATAGGTTTAGGATTATTGACTTAAATTACACAACCCATGAGTAAAAAAGCAGAATTGTTAGAAGCGATCGCTGGTAAGAATCGCGGTTTGCTAGCTAACGAAATTGATAATGTACGAGTTCTCTCCGCAATTCAACAGTTAGAAGATACTAATCCTACTCGTAAACCCTTAGAAGCAAAAGAATTACTTCAAGGAGACTGGCGTTTGCTATACACCACCAGTAAAGGAATTCTGGGTTTAGATCGTTTTCCCTTATTCAAGCTGGGACAAATTTATCAATGTATTCGCGTATCCGAGGCTAAAGTTTACAATATTGCTGAAATTGTTGGTTTGCCAATGTTAGAAGGTTTGGTTAGCGTTGCTGCTACTTTTGAACCCATATCGGAACGTCGAGTTAGCGTTGTTTTTGAACGCTCGATAATTGGTTTACAGCGATTCTTTAGCTACAATACTCCCAAGAAATTCATCCAACAGATCGAGTCGGGTAAAAAATTTCTTCCTTTAGATTTTAAAATAGATCGCGGAGAACAAAAAGGCTGGTTAGATATTACTTATCTCGATGAAGATATGAGAATTGGTAGAGGTAATGAAGGAAATGTATTTGTTCTCACCAAAGAAGCTACCCCTGCTTAAACTGGGTATTTCCCTGGAGTATTATCCGTAAATCTTATAGGTCGGGAAAGTTTTACAATCAAAAGCAGACAAAAAAATAATTTTTATTATGTTGCGCAAAATTGTAATTCTATTTATGTCATTGTCGTTGTGCTGGACTACTATTGGTTGTTCTGGTTCTTCAACTTCAATGGAATCTCAGCCATCATTTAATAATAATGCTAGCGTTCGGAATGTACCAAGTTCCATCGCCGATGGTAAATACCCCGTACAGCAAGCTACTTACGATGATGCTAGTGGCGAATATAGTTTAATGCTACTCAACACTCCTGCAGGGAGTCCTCCCGTATTGCAAACCGCACAGATACAGATGGCGCGTATTGACGAAGAAGCAGCAGCCAATGGAGAAAAAACTTATCTTCAAGTTGATGATAGTCAACCCGTTATGTATTTGACCGAGGATTTCAAAATCGAATACGTCCACAACGTTACCGAAACTCAAAATAATCCCCAAACAGGTCAACCTCAAACTGTGGTAGTTAGAAGAGAGTCTAATTTCTGGACTCCTTTTGCGGGTGCTTTGGCAGGACAAGCAATTGGTAGTATGTTATTCCGTCCTCAATATTATGTACCCCCTATCTATCAACCAGGAGGAGTTTTGACTGGTTATGGCGGTTATGGAAGTAGTTATTCTCAAGCGGTAAATCGCTATCAAGATCGCTATAATGCACCCCCCGCAGCAGTAAAAAATCGCAGTACCCTCAGAACAACTGGCAGCGTGCGTAATGCTTCTAATGGCAAACTTCGTAAATCTATTAAGAATAATAGTCGCGGGACTGGTTCGGGTGTGGGTTCGAGTACTTTACGCTCTTCTGGTAAATCCAAGCAGTTTAAAAGCCGAGGTGGTGGCTTTGGTAGTAGTTCGGGTATGAGAAGACCAAGCCGTAGTTTTGGAGGAGGAAGAAGAAGGTAATTTAATTACTGATTATTTTTAAAGCGATCGCCTTGTCTTGAAAGCGATCGCTTTTTTGTGGCTATGTAATTTTGAAGCTGGGCTGTCAACGAAGAAACAATAACACCAAACAAGATAATCAAAAGCGATCGCAAAATTCTAGAGACAATTATTAATTTAGTTATTTATTGAGTCGTTTCAAGAAGATACTCAACGTTAAGATCTCGATAAGACCATTCAATCCAAGAACGAAATCCATACCAATTCACTTCAAGGTCTTAACTTCATTTCATGAAAATATGGCGCGATAATATGTTTATCTCGTAAGGTAGATATATCTTGATTTGATGTGCGAGTTTCTAAAAATTGCAGAATCGTCTTGCAGGTATTAAAACAGCCAATAGAGGCGACAAGTTGGTTGTTAATAAAAATACCCCAACGTCCATTCTCTAATTGTTTGTAGTTGTATGACATTATTAGTGTATATCTAAGGTAATAACTTATATTCCCGATTGGACAAGCAATTGTGGGGGTAGAAAACAACAGTCAGTTTGTTGCTCTTTTCAGAAAACTTCTGTCGAGCGTAATTTATATTTTAGGCGATCTGATCTATGCTTAACAACTTGTTACTAGAAAAACATTATGACACAAAAATATTAAATTCTTTGTATAAATCATTTTATTATTGTTTGTGCCATGTTTGTGCCAGAAGTATCTTGAATTATATTGCGCGATCGCTTTTACTGTAATGACGGGAGTTAAACAATTATCCAAAATAGGTACAATATGTCCATACGATCGTTAGCCTAGGACAATCGACAATCTAGGGGAAGCTCGTAAAACTATTGAAATGAGTATCGATTGAGACAAATGAACCTGACACCAATTTGGGGTTCTCTGACAGTTTTTATAATTTGCCCATTATTGGGCGGACTTCCTTTGATAGATTGGATTACCTATACTCTTACGGGTCGCCACTTAAGCAAACTCGGTACTGGTAATATTTCTGTGTCGGCAGCTTTTTATCACGGTGGTAAACTGGCAGGAATTACGGCGGTACTTTCTGAAGCAGCTAAAGGCGTGATTGCTGTATTGCTCGCCAGAGCTTTTTTTCCTAGCGGTTCGGTATGGGAGATTATTGCCATCATCGCTTTGGTAATTGGGCGTTATTGGATGGGCAAGAGTGCAGGGACAACTAATGCAGTGTGGGGGATTGTCGCCCACGATCCCATCGCAGCAGCATTAGTTTGGTTAATTAGTTTGATTAGTTTTACTATTATTCGCGATCGCCTTTTAGGAAAATATGGTGCATTGGTTTTACTCACGGTAATTATTGCTTTGCGTAACCCCAATCAACCAGAATATGGGGTAGCAACTTTTGCGTTAGCCAGCTTGCTTGCTGGGATCTATCAAAATATACCCGACGATCTGGATTTAGCATCCAATACAGAACAAAGCAGTAGCAATAAGATGTTTCGTTTTTTTCAGGGAGACAAAAGTATTATTACCCTAGACAGTAAGTTAAAAGCCCAAGAAGTAGGACAAAAAGCAGCCAATCTTGCTTTGCTCAAACAACTGGGATATTCTGTGGCTCAAGGATGGGTACTGCGCCCAGGAGATGACCTTAAAGCTATAGTGGAAATTCTCAATCCTACCCCCAAATCTCCATTAATTGTAAGGTCTTCAGCGATTGGAGAAGATTCTCCCACCTCTTCTGCTGCGGGACAGTATATTAGTATTTTAGATGTTACCAACAAAAAGGAGTTAGAATCGGCGATCGTCGACTGTCAAGCTTCATATCTGCAAAGCAGCGCGATGGAATATCGTCGCCATCAAGACCAATCAGAAGAATCTATGGCGGTGTTGATTCAAAGACAAATTGAAGGAGTATATAGCGGGGTGGCATTTAGTCGAGATCCTGTCGATCGCTTTAATGATAGTGTGGTGATCGAAGCTTTACCAGGAAAAGCAACCAAAATTGTTTCGGGTAAATTTACTCCTCAAAGATATCGGGTAGCTATTCCTGAAGTTGATTTGGCACAAGAGAAATCTATTACTGTTACTCAAGAAAATATTAGAGACGATGGGGTAGATATTCCCATCGGAATCATTGAGTCGGTAGCACTCTTAGCCAGAGAAATGGAAGACTTGTTTGAAGGCATTCCTCAAGATCTTGAGTGGACTTATGATGGGGAGAAGATTTGGCTGTTGCAAGTACGTTCGATCACTACCCTACAGCCAATTTGGACGAGAAGAATTGCTGCTGAAGTAATTCCTGGAAAAATTCGCCCCCTCACTTGGTCGATCAATCAACCCCTCACCTGTGGTGTCTGGGGCAAACTGTTTGCGGTGGTTTTGGGCGATCGCGCTAGAGACTTGAACTTTGAAGAAACAGCAACTCTGCATTTTGCCAGTGCTTATTTTAACGTCACTCTCTTGGGTACGATCTTTCGTCGCATGGGTTTACCCCCAGAAAGTTTGGAATTTTTGACTAGAGGGGCAAAATTTAGCAAACCTCCTTTGATGTCTACGATCAAAAATTTACCTGGATTATGGCGGTTATTGAAGCGGGAATGGAAGTTGGGAAAACAGTTTAAAAGCGATCGCCTTAAGCTATTCGACCCTATTTTATCGGCGATCGAAGAACAACCAGCAGCAGAATTATCCCCCACCGAGATAATCGATCGCATTGATACTATTCTAGGATTGCTCGATAAAGTCACTTACTACAATATTCTTGCCCCTTTAAGTTTGGCGATACGCCAAGGAATTCTCAAAGTAGACGACACTGAGTTGAATTATACAAAAACTCCAGAAGTTGCAGCAGTCAGCGCGTTAGCAGAAGTTGCCAATCAAGCCCGCAAACTCCTAGCTACGGAGAAAATTACCCTCGATTCTTGTGCTTCTCTTTTTGCTCATATTGCCGAAAATTCTGAAGGAGAGACTATTCTCAATCGCTTTAATCTTTGGTTAGATCGATATGGCTATCTAAGTGAAGTTGCTACAGATATTGCCATTCCTCGTTGGCGAGATAAAC
This sequence comes from Waterburya agarophytonicola KI4, assembly GCF_020640915.1. Lineage (GTDB taxonomy): Bacteria > Cyanobacteriota > Cyanobacteriia > Cyanobacteriales > Xenococcaceae > Waterburya > Waterburya agarophytonicola. The sequence goes on from NZ_JADWDC010000086.1 coordinate 11,479, forward strand.
CTGGTATTCCTAGAGAAATGCTGGCACAGTTTTTCTTTGACTCTCATGGTACAAAAAAAGCCGAGTCTACTTCAGATAAAACAACTCAATCTTTAAAAGCTAAATTAGTCCAAAAAAGATTGAATCTCAAGGGAATAGTTGCCCAGATCTATAACAAACTTCTGGCAAATTTGCGTTGGAGCTTTTTGGCACTAGAGCAGCACTGGCTCGATCGCAATTTAATTAATAATTCTGGGGATATATTCTTCCTCGAACTAGAAGAGATTATTACTGTAGTTGAAAATCCTGATGGCGAAATAGCTCGACAACTATCCTCTATCATCGAGCAAAGACAACAACAATGGTTGCAAGAACGAGAATTAACCTCCATACCCAGGTTAGTTTATGGTAAGCCCGACTTTTCTACTTGGAAGACTCCCTCGGTATTAGATTCTCAAACTACTTTTAAAGGAATTGGTACGAGTGGGGGACAAATAGAAGGAGTCGTCAAAATCATTTCAAGTCTGCAAAATACCGGAGCGATCGATCGTCAGACTATTATTATAGTTCCCTATACTGATGCGGGTTGGTCGCCCCTTTTAGCTCGTGCGGGGGGTTTAATTTCTGAAGTAGGTGGTCGCTTATCTCATGGCGCGATCGTCGCCAGGGAATATAATATTCCTGCGGTGATGGATGTTGCTAATGCAACTAAACTCTTTCAAGATGGTCAACGAGTTAGAATCAACGGACAAACGGGTTTGGTGGAAATATTGGATTAGTATGCTTAAGTGATACGTAACAAGTAACAAGTAACAAGTAACAAGTAATGATCATTACAGGGATAAGATTTGATTTTTGTTCATAAAAATAGGCAAAAAAGTTAATCGTGCTTTTTAAAAAAACTTTTGTATTGAGTCTCTTTTTACTCGCCTCGATTTGTTTTTTCGTAGTAGTTACTGGTCATTCTCATTCTCGTCCTCATCATAATAATATGGCGATCGCCGATAACAATAATTATTATCAAGGAGTATACGGATTTCTCAACGGATTTGATCGCCAAGATCCCATCGCCAGCCTCGATGAAATGGCGGAACAAAATATTAATTTAGTTATTTTGTACGGCACAAATTATTATGTGAAAACCACCGTCCCATCAGAAAAAGATGGGATTCTCGAACAGCATTTTAGCAAAATAGATCGTTATCTGGCTCATGCCCATACTTTAGGTATTAAAGTGATTATGCCAATTTGGCGTATGCCAGAGGATATGAGACAAGTACCCTATATGGATGCAGGAAAGCTAGATACTGCCATCCGTTTTATCAAAAGGTATCGAGATAACCCTACTGTTATAGGCTGGTATCTCATGGACGAGCCGATCTTGCGCTTGGAGTTGCTCAAGGACAAAGCACCTAACTATTTTCATAAATACGTTATCCCCGCATTAGATAGTTTGACGGAGGCGTTGGACGAATATGACACTGGTGATAAACTTCGCTTTGGGGTATTCCAACGTTATGACAAAGGAAATTTTGGTCTAAAGAATGGAGCAAAAATACTGATTAATCGGTATCTAACGATATGGGGACACGATCTATATCCTTTTATCAAGAAATCGCCCCAAGAATTTCAGAATATGTACTATATCATCCGAAATTTTTATCCCCTCAATGATTTTGTTAGGGAAGTAAAAAAACCATTTTTGTATATTGGTCAAGCACACTCATCAGACGCTAATCCAAATTGGCAACAACGAATGCCAACTGCAAGGGAGTTTTTAACACAGCAAGTGTACCCGATGTTGTTGATGTCCGACGAAAAACCCCGCTATCATCTTGGCAATCTTTCCTGGGCATTTGGGGTGATGCGATCGACACCAGAGGGAAGACAGTTTCTCGAAGATGTATATGCCAAAAGTAAAAGGTTAATCGATCTAATTAGTACGGGAATAGCTAATGGACGCATCAAAGATATCAGTCAAGGTAGAGATAAAGCAAGCTATAAAGGCGAACAAGCGATCAAGGCGGGCATCTATGAAATTCCTCAAGACAGTCAGATTTTTTATCACAAAAACTGGTACCCCCATCCTTTTAGAGGTAAAAAAATGGCGATCGCCCTTGCCACCCGAAGAGAGAAGCAAGATTTTTCTTTTAGATACCCAGGAAAAGTAATCTCCCTGCAACTCCCCTTAATTCCCCAAGATCGTATCTGCACTATAGAAAAGTTCCAACATCAATACGATCCCATCCAACAAGAAACCTTATTTAAAATGCAGATTATGCCTTTTTGTCCCACGGTACTGATTTTTGATACCGAACAATGCTAAAACTCAACTTGGATGATTAATTTTGAAGATTAAACCCGCACTTCTAGTTGCCATAAATAAAGCCAACGCCAACCACAGCAGGTTATTAGTCTGCCAATACCAAGCTGTGATCGCCATCGGAGTAAAGCCAATAATGGCAGCGAGTAAAGTAGACTGACGCAAAATTTTCCCTGCGGTTAATCCCAGAAAATAACCGTCCAACATATAGGCGATCGCGCCAAAACCTAAGATGGGAAATAGCCACCAAACATAGTCATTGACTCCTTGTATTACTGCTGAATGGTTGGTCAGCAAACCAAATAACTGTTGGGGAAATAGATAGAATATAGTTGCAAAACCCAATCCCGCGATTAAACTAGTGCTACCTGCTAGCTTTAACAAAGGAATCAATCCCTCTCTTTTTCCTTGTCCTTGGAGGTTTCCCGCGATACTCTCGGTGGCAAAAGCGATTCCATCAATAAAATAGGCAGCCAGGGTAACTACCTGCAAGATCAGCGTGTTGCTGGCTAAAACATCTGTCCCCATAACCGCACTAAGATTGGTAAATAAGGCAAAAGTAGAAACCAACGCCAAAGTCCGAATCAAGATATCTTGATTGAGAGTAAAAGTCGCTTTTAATGCAGCAAAATCTAGAAACTCTCCCCAATATAATCCCAACTGACTCATAGGAATTTGGCGCAATACCCAGACCAAACCCAACAAGAGAGTGATATACTGACTAATCGCCGTTGCAGCCCCCGCACCATGACTAGATTGACCCCAACGCACAATAAATAAGTAATCTAAAACAATATTTGCTCCTTTATTAATCGTTGAAAGCAATAAAATAACGCCAGCTTTTTCTTGACCCAAAAACCAACCCAATAGCACAAAGTTAATCAGGGTAGCAGGTGCGCCTAATATCAAAGCATTATAATAATCTCGACCAGCTTGAATAACTTGAGGATCGGCTTGGAGTAAAGCAAAGCCCATCTCTCTAATTGGTTGTTGGCAAATCAAAATAACCAGACCAATCGTTAAAGCGATCGCACTATTGCGCAATAAAATTAAAATAACATCTTTTGCTGACTCTCTACCTCTAGCTTGAGCAGTTAATCCCGTTGTCCCCATGCGGAGAAAACCAAAAGTCCAATAAATATAATTAAATAACACAGTCGCGATCGCCACTCCTGCTAAATAACTGATATCTGCTAGATGACCTAAAAAAGCTGTATCGACCAAGCTAGCTAAGGGAATCGTCAAATTAGACAAAATGTTGATTGCTGCCAAACGCCAAAAACGAGTTTGAAGATCTTTTTGCTGCGAATGGTTGTTAGGCAAAATCTTTAATTAATTTTGGTCTTTATTTTAACAAAGGAAATCAATTGCTAGAAAATTTAGCTGTTTTTAGGAAGAAAGAGAAGAAAGCATTTGCTTTTTAGATACTTCTGGTTGGACGCAAACTACATGAGCGAGGGAACGATTGACATCTTGCCAAAAGGTAAGATTACCAAAACGCTCGAATAAATCTGGAGGTAATACTGTTTGACGGAGGGTATATTCCACTTTTCGCTTGACGGTATGCAACCCAGGAGTGCCTAACCTTTTGTCGAATTCTGGTTCGGCATATTCCACATTATTAAAATCGTGGGAGTAATAAGGCTGTTGGATGAAGCGATAAATTAGCCTCATTACTTGTTCGGGATCGCAAGTTAAAAGGTCGTAATCAATTAGCAAAAGGCGATCGGCTTGTTCGCTATAAAAAGCTTCTTTGAGGGCATTGTAGGCAAAACCCACCATGCGATTTCCTTGACTGAGGGCATCAGTGCGACTAAATACCGTACTCCCTTCTCCACGATTAAACATTTTGGAGACATCAAAGACGTTTTTTCTGACTAATCTTTCGATAGAATCCATTATCCAGGCAATATTTCGCACGCAACAAATTATCTTTGCATCGGGAAAAAGTTCTGTTACGAGGGGTAATTTGCTACACCAAAGACGATTAGTATCGAAGATGGTTTGTCCTTGGGCAATTTGGTTTTTATAGTAGGTATTGAATACTGCTAATAATAGTTCTCGCTTTTGTTCGGGAGTGATAAATACTGAACCTTCTTGTTCTTCGCTGGTGGATTCCAGCATCCGATTCATTAAGTTCCCTACAGGAGAAGTCATTCCTCCATGAAATTGGGGATTTTGTTTGAGTAATGCTGCTAGTAAAGTAGAACCACTACGAGGCAAACCAGAGATTAGATGCACGTTAGAATTATTCATTCAGATACTAAACGAAATAGTTATTTTGGGTATAAGTATTTCAAATGATAGCTTTTCTTAGCCGTGGCAGAGCTTGCTTCCTCTGTTTTCAACTCAGTCTTAACTACTGATTTCTGGCGTAACTTTTTACCAATTGCGGGGGCGTAGAACATTACCCCAATACCTAAAATAACTAATCCTGAACCAATCCAAGTCAAGGCTTTTACCCAAGCAGGTTCACGTTTCACCTGTAGTGTAGATTAGATCTCTATGCCGTTGAACAATGGGAGAAAAATAATTTAGATTCAAATAATAGTTC
>NZ_JADWDC010000087.1 GCF_020640915.1 Waterburya agarophytonicola KI4
CCTTTTCCTCTCTACTTTCGCAAGTCTTACTTTTCTTTTTTGTCCCGTACAGAGAATTTAAATATAAAATTATAAATTTTATATTTAAATTATTTTGCTAGTAAATACTAATTCTCAAATTCAAATAACAAGTATTATTGCTTAATTTCTCAGACAAGCTATTAATTACATCAAACTTAGATTTTTATCTAAAATTATGTAACTATCAATTAATAACTACCAACTGATAATTAAAATACATGACTTCTCAATGGGATTATTTTCTCCAAAACTTAGGCGAATGGCATGGCTCATTTACTCGCATGTCGCCTGAGGGCGAAGAAATTACCGATACTCCTACTTTAGTTACTCTAGAGGGACTTAACGATAACAAGAATGTCCATCAAGTCGTGCGGTATCTCCCACCAGATGAAGCTTCTCGTGATGTCGTGGTAGATTATGACTCTCTCAACCGCAGTATTCTTTTTTTTCCCAACGGTGCCTTTTCCCAAGGAAGTATGCAGTGGGGTTCTTACAGTACTTTTGGCGGAGAGTTTGGCTTAATTGATAACGGTTTTGGTGATGGCTCTCGACGGTTGCGAATGGTCGAACTATTTGATAGTTCTGCGAAACTAGACAAAGTAGTCTTAATTAGAGAAAAATTACTCGATAGTAACGTCCCAGAAAGACCCACTTTAACTGTAGATAGTTTATTAGGAGAATGGCAAGGAGAAGCCACTACTATGTATGCAGATTTGCGGAATCCCACCACTTTTTCTAGTTACTTACAAGTAAAACAAAAAGATCGAGATTCCATAGAACAAACATTATCTTTCAACAATAAAAACATCAGCTCTATTGCTCGCATAGAAGGCTCAAGACTTTTGTTTGAAAACAGCACTCTACCTAGCCAAATTCTGTTGTTACCCGATGGTGCATCTTGTAATTGTCCTTTAAAAATCGAGTTGGGTCATAACTTCGTTTTAGAAATGGGATGGCTGGTGCAACCTCATGTAAGACAAAGAATTATTCGCAGCTACAACGAAAAAGGAAATTGGGTTAGCTGTACTTTAGTTACAGAGAAAAAGGTAGTTTAACTATTTCGTAAAATCTCTACTTCCTCATAACACCAGACAAACGATAGTATTTAACTGTATGGGGAACTCATTGAGGCATTAGGAGGAACAATGCAAACGGGATCTGATTCGGATAAACGGAAATTACTTTCGGCTCTAGCTCATGGTTCAATTTTTATAAGCGTGCTAGTTGTTTCTATAGCTATTCCTATTGCTATCCTATTTATTTCTGAAGATACTCTAATTAAGGACAATGCCAAAGAAGCTATCAACTTTCATCTAAATGTTTGGTTATGGGCAATACTTATTGTAGTACCATCATTTTTAACTTTTGGCTTAGTTGGTTTAATTTGGTTGGTTCTTCATTGGGGTTTATCGATTTGGGCAATTATTCATAGTCTACAAACTCCAGACGAACCTTTCCGCTATCCGTTTATTTTTCGGATCGTTTAAAAATTACATTCCGAACATAAACCAGGTGGCAAGGACAAAAACAACGTAAGCAATAGCGACGATAGTATATGCTGCGGTGTTGGTAATCATGATTGATGTATTAGGTTGCGTTTCAGCCAACGATGGTAACATCTATTTTGGGGAATGAAGGTATAACTCCATACATTCCCTTTCTTTTATGTTAATTACTGATGTTACGCACTAATCAATCTGTCAGGGTAGGTAGCAGCAATTCTCATTTTGAAGAGAAAAAAGAAAAATGTTCTCTATTTTTGACAGAGAACATTTTCCAAAAGTTTTATTTTCGCCCCTGGCCATACATAATAATAGGTTGAAATCATCACAAAAATGAAATTTTAAACATAAAAATCAAGCATCACCTCCTGAAATTATTTTGGAGATTTAACTAGAATTAGTCTTGGGCTTGTCTGAATCATCATCGAGCATAAAATTTAATAAATCAGACCAAGTTTCAAACCAAAAATATTTTAATAAGGCTCTAAGATCGTTAAAAAAGCTACGACGACTTCCGTTAAGTTGACGAAGTCGTTGATAAGTAGAATTAGCTAACTTTAAAACTGAATGAAATAAAAAAGCCAACAAATTTAAGCTCAATAAAATCTCACATAAATTATTTTGACCGTGACCAAAATTATGTTCTAAGTTGTAACCATGATTTTTTAAAACATTATTACTTTCATTTTCAATTTTCCATCTACTTCTACCAGCTTTGATAATCTTTTCCACATTGCGATCGTTAATTTGATGATTGGTAATAAAACTATTTTTATAAGTAATCTCTTCTGTTTTTTGATTAATAATTGGGCTCTTGCACGCTTTTGGTGATTCCTAGAGTTACAATGAGGACAATTAATTTTTTTAGATGAAAAATATTCTGTTCCGTCTAATGCGATTAATATTTCTGACTCTAAATAAAAAAATTTAGAGAGTTAACTCCTCCTTTTTCTCTTTGACAGCCAAGTTTCCGCCTCTTTTTTTTCAAAATGAGAATTGCTGAAGTAAAGGCTTTAATTCAGCGGACTCATCAAAAGTTTTCTTGACTAGATCGAGATAATCTTTGCCTAACTTATCCCAATTAAAATTATTTGGTAAATCTCTCAAACCCAAGTCATCCCAGGTTTCTTTCAACGCTTTGATATCTAGATAATCGCTGTTTACTTTGAAAGGAGTACCTAAAACTTGGCGTACTGATGGTTCTTTAAGAAAACTAGTTAACGGTTTTTGGAATCTTTCTCGTTGTTCTTCAGATAATTCTAAATCTTTGGCTAAATGCTTATCAATCAAAGCCAAGAATCCTATAAGAGCAGTCTCTGCTGCTTTTTCCAAAGGCTCTGCTGTTAAGAATTTAACTGCCTTATCCCAAACAAAACCTGTTTTTTCAGAAGCTTGTTCTTTAAAAACATCTTTTAACCAATCTTGGAGAACATCTTTAGCCCATTCTTTGGTAGTATCTTTTTTCAATTCATCTATAATTTTGTCATAGACAAATTTTGCCCCAGTAGACAATCCCCAAGTAGAAATTAGAGTAATTGGTTCAACCATCATTTATCAAGAAAAATCTCACACCTCATTGATTGTAGCTATCCGAAATTAACAATTATTAATTAATAGTCGATCGCTTTTCTATCTCTAGTAACTTACCAAGAGTTACCAAAGTCTGTTAAATTTTCTTAGATAAGTCCAACATTACAGATAGCAGATCGTGTCTCGAAATAAAGCCAAACCTTCAGATCGTCCTTTATCAAGATTATTTAATTATGGAGATAAGTATCAAACTGTTATTTGGCAAGCAGTAACTTGTTCTATCCTGAATAAACTATTCGATCTCGCTCCTCCTGCTATTATTGGTGCTGCGGTGGATGTAGTGGTGCAAAAAGAAGATTCGATTGTGGCGCGTTTTGGCATTACTGACATCTTCGGGCAATTGCTGGTGTTGTCTTTGCTATCAGCATTAATTTGGGGTTTAGAATCAATCTTTGAATATGCCTATACAAGACTGTGGCGCAACTTAGCCCAGGATGTCCAGCACGATATTCGGTTGGATGCCTATAGTCACGTTCAAGACTTAGAATTGGCTTATTTTGAAGAACGGAGTACGGGGGCATTATTATCTATTCTCAACGACGATATCAACCAGTTAGAAAGATTTTTGGATGTTGGCGCGAATGAAATTATTCATGTCGTTACTACTGCATTGATTGTTGGGGGTTCGTTTTTCATCTTGACTCCCAATATTGCTTGGATGGCAATTATTCCTATCCCCATAATTATCTGGGGTTCGGTAGCTTTTCAGGGATGGCTGGCACCTAGATATGCGGAGGTGCGGGAAAAAGTCAGTATTCTCAATTCTCGTTTGGCTAATAATTTGAGTGGTATCACGACGATTAAAAGCTTCACCACCGAAAAATACGAGATAGAAAGATTGAGACAGGATAGTAACGCCTATAGAGAGAGTAACCAAAAAGCGATCGCTTTATCCGCTGCTTTTATTCCTCTAATTCGCTTAGTTATCTTGGCTGGCTTTACGGGTATCTTGCTTTATGGTGGGGTTCAGGCTGCATCGGGGGCATTAGCCGTGGGTACTTATAGCGTTTTGGTGTTTCTTACCCAACGATTATTATGGCCTTTAACTCGTCTAGGGCAAACTTTCGATCTCTATCAAAGGGCGATGGCTTCGATTACTAGGGTGATGGATTTGTTGGATACTCAGATTGATATTAATTCAGGTGATACTGCTTTAGCGATATCGGATATTAAAGGGGAAGTCAGCCTGAAAGATATTACCTTCGCTTATAACCAACGAGAACCCGTTATCAAAAATCTTTCTCTACATATCCCCGCAGGAAAAACCATTGCCATTGTGGGGGCTACGGGTTCGGGTAAAAGTACTTTGGTTAAACTTTTGCTACGCTTATATGAAATTAAATCTGGTAGGATCACTTTAGATGGACGAAATATTAAAGATATTGTCTTGTGGGATTTGCGTCGGGGTATTGGTTTAGTCAGCCAAGATGTATTCCTGTTTCACGGTACGGTAAGAGAAAATATTAGCTATGGTTCCCCCGATGCTACTTTAACTCAAATTGTGGAAGCTGCTACCATCGCTGAAGCGGAAGAATTTATTAATGAGTTACCCCAAGGCTACGATACTGTTGTGGGGGAAAGGGGACAAAAACTCTCGGGAGGACAAAAACAAAGAATTGCGATCGCCAGAGCAATTTTGAAAGATCCGCCAATTTTGATTTTAGATGAGGCGACATCGGCGGTTGATAATGAAACCGAAGCTGCGATCGCTAGATCTTTAGAGAAAATAACCCAAAATAGAACGACAATTGCGATCGCCCATCGTCTCTCTACTATTAGACATGCTGATTGCATCTATGTTATGGATTATGGTCAATTAATCGAACGAGGTACTCACGAAGAATTGTTGGCTAAAAATGGCATATATGCCAATCTCTGGCGGGTACAAACAGGCGATCGAGTAGTTGTTAATTAAATATACTACCAGTAATGTAGGCAGATAAAAGATATAGCAAACCATAAAAAGCAAATAGCCACAATCCTCCTATGTTTAAGATAAAATTGGAGAATTTTCTGGTCTTCCAGAAATAAATTGGTACGCCAATAACACTGAATAAAATAACTAGATATTTAATATATTTGGGAATGCGATAACGATGGATTTTAGCATCATAAATAATCCAAAAATAAATGAGGGCGATCGCGATTAAGGATGACACTATGGATGAGATTTCTAGTAATTTTTGGTTGTCATATAACAGAGCATCTATAAAACCACTAGCAACTCCTAGCAATCCTAAGAATAACAAGGTTTTATTCCGCTTTTGCTCGATTTTTTCTAAATCTAAATTCATTTTTTCTAATTAATGACACGCCCTAATTAAAACACTAAAAGTTAAATTTTATATTGCATAAAGACTAGAATCCCAACCTATAGCTATATACTTACTTTTAAAATAAATAGATAAACAAGATGTGTCCCCGCGTCAAAGCCCGTTCTCAAAAAACTCCCGAATCAAAAATAGCTAAACTGTGGATTTTATTGGTAGGGGTCAACCAATATCAAGATCGACAAAATTTACCTTCTCTACAATATTCTGCTTTAGACTGTCAGGGATTGGGAGAAGCACTCAAAGAAGCTACTGCTAGTTTCCCTGCCAAAGAAGTAATTATTCATCACGATTTTGTCAGTCAACCGCCTTACATAGCCAACGTGCAACAAAGTATCGCGCAGATTGTTCGATCTGCCACTGCCAACGATACAATTTTGTTCTACTTTTCAGGACACGGTATTCTAGAAACCACTACCCAACAAGTAGTTTTATGTTTGGCGGATACCAATACAAAAAAACTTTTAACTACAGGTTTACCTTTAAACACTTTATTAAAACAGTTAAGCGGTTGTGCTGCTAGCCAACAGTTGATTTGGTTAGATGCTTGTCACAGTGGGGGGATGACTCTGCGAGGTACGTCTAAGATATCTCTCCCCGATCCTAGTTCTCAGTTGGTAGAAGTCTTGCGTCATAAAGCAGCGGAAAGTAAGGGATTTTATGCTTTATTATCTTGCGATCGCTCTCAACAGTCTTGGGAATTTCCCGAATTAGGACACGGGGTATTTACTTACTATTTGATGCGGGGTTTGCGGGGAGAAGCTGCGGATTCTCAAGGAATAATTGAAGCTGATGCCTTATATCAATATGTCTACCATCAAACCCTGCGCTATATCGATAAGACTAACCAGCAGATTCGTTTAATCAACCAGCAAAAAAGCAGTCGGGGAGAAAGAAGATTACAGTCAGAATTTCCCCTACAAACTCCCAAACGTATTGTGGAGGGTTTTGGTAAAGTAGTCTTAGGCAAGCGATCGCCCCAACGTTCCCAGATCGATCCCCGTCAGGCTTTAGTAATTGACGGTGGACACAAAGCAAATGCTACTACTTTTGCCCTCAGTCAAGTATTGCAGAGTTCGGGAGGATTCGATTTAAGATATTTTCCTCAAACTAACGAACCTTGGACGGAAGTAAAAAGCGCGATCGCAACTTGCCTTAACTCCGAAACTAAGGCTAAAAACGATCTAGAAATTACCACTGCCTTATTATATCTGCGGGCAGAAATAGAAGTCGCCGATACGGGAGAATCTTGGTTAGTTTTAGGGGATGATACCCGTTTGTCTCGTTCGTGGTTGCGTAGCATCTTAAGGAATTCTCTGGCAACACAACAAATTATCATTTTAGACTGTCCTGGGGAAAACTCCCTCATGGAATGGATTGAAGACTTGCAGCTAGAAGCGGAAAGGGGACAGTGTTTGATTGCTGCTAATGCACCCTTAGAAAATTCGGCACAGTTTGCCGAAGCGATTCTCAATACTCTCAAAAGTGCCGATCTTGAGGTGGGATTGCCCGTGGCAGCTTGGATTACTCAGTTACAGATCGCTTTAGCGGGAACGGGAATTGTCCCCCAAGTTTGGCTTTCGGGTACTCAAGGAGTAATTGAAGTACTTCCCCCTAAAAATGCCATTACGGGCGATCGCATTTCTTTGGATTTGGGAATCTGTCCCTACATGGGTTTACAGGCTTTTAACGAACATAGTGCGGAATATTTTTATGGTCGAAAAACACTAGTCCAAAAATTACTCAATCAAGTCAATCATAGGCTTAGTGTTGCGGTGGTAGGTGCATCGGGTAGCGGTAAGTCTTCGGCGGTACAAGCGGGGTTGATGGCAAGCCTCAGACAAGGCAAACAAATTCCAGGAAGCGATCGCTGGTGGATTGATTGTTTTCGTCCTGGTAGCCAGCCAATTAAGGCTTTAGCGGGGTTATTAACCAATTCTGGTAGTAAGGAAAAACAGGCAAGAGAAAAACTACAAATTGAAGGTTTACTCTATCAAGGAGTAGAAGGTTTTGTGCGTTGGTTGCGGAGTCGTCGCGAACCCATGGTGTTGCTGGTAATCGATCAGTTTGAAGAGTTGTTTACCCTAGCAGGAGAAAACGAACGACAAGAATTTATCGCTCTGATTGTAGGCGCGCTTAAGTATGCGGGCGATCGCTTTAAGTTAGTTTGCACTATTCGGGCAGATTTTGTCGCTTCTTGTTTGGAAATCTCCGAATTAGCTTATATACTGCAAAAAAATAGCATTTTATTGCCACCCTATCTGACAGAAGCGGATTATCGTCATGCAATTATTAAACCCGCCCAAAAGGTAGGTTTGGAAGTCGAACCAGGACTAACGGAAATATTATTACAAGACTTGGATCGATCTCCAGGGGGTTTACCTTTGTTGCAGTTTGTCCTACAAAAGCTCTGGGAAAATCGTGACAACGGCAAATTAACCCTCAAGGCTTACCAAAAGCTGGGGGGAATCAAAGGTGCGTTGGAAAAACAAGCCCAGGCGGTATACGATAGCCTCGATCCAGTATCTCAAGACTGTGCTAGATGGATTTTTCTCAACCTCACTCAATTGGGAGATGGTACGGAAGATACGCGCCGTCGCATTACTAAATCTGAATTAGTAGTGGCAAAATATCCCCAAGCTTTAATTGATAAAACCCTCCACACCTTAACCGATGCTAAATTACTGGTAGTTAATCTCGATGATGGTAACAGTCTGGGACAAAGCCGTAGCGGGGAAAACCCTCCAGAAGATGACGAGTTGTTTTTAGAAGCTATGAGTCAGGAGGCGACGGTAGAAGTCGTCCACGAAATCTTAATCCGTCATTGGTCGAGTTTGCGGTGGTGGTTGGAAGAAAATAGATCCAGATTGCGATCGCAACGTCAAATTGAAGCAGCAGCTATATTATGGCAACAAAAAGATCGACAAGATGACTTTCTTTTAAAAGGCGTTCGTTTAGCCGAAGCAGAAGAAATTTATATTGAATATACCGACGAGTTATCCGACACGGCTACAGAATATGTTGCTTGTTGTATTGATGCGAGATTGGCAGAACAAAGAGAAGCCAAACGGCGTTTGCGTAAGGCACAATTAACCGCCGTAGCATTGGGAGTTCTAGGATTAGCTGCGACAGCTTTTGGTATCGGTGCGTATCGCCAAAAGTTAATTGCTCAATTGGAAAATATTGATAGTTTGAATGCCGTCGCCGAAGCGCAATTATTATCCAACCAACAGTTAGAATCTGTGACTACTAGTGTCAAAGCAGGAAAACAACTAGAACAAATAAATGGCTTGGGTAAAAAGTTAGTCGGTCAAGATAATTGGCAAGAAACGAAGTATCAAACTACTGCAACTTTACAACAGTCTATCTATGGTACTCAAGAAGTAAATAGATTGGTAGGTCATGCCGAACAAGTAAATACTATAGGTATTAGCGACAACGGAGAATTTATTATTACCGCTAGTGATGATCAAGTTGTTAAAATTTGGGACACCCAAGGCAATGAAATCGAGACTTTTTCGGGAAAAGAAGCTCAAGCAGATCCTATTATAAGTCATCAAAATAAATTTTCTCTGACCAAACTAAAAACAAATAATCTTTCTACTAGCGATCGAGATATTCTGATAGCGATCGAGGATGAAACTACAGTTACCACAAGATCTAAATCAGACAATAAAATAGTTAATTCTTATCCTCATCAAGCAATAGTTAATAGCGTTAGCACAACTTCAGATGGAAAACTTTTAGCAACTGGAACTGTTGATGGCAAGATTAATATTTGGCATCAAAATGGAATTTTACAACAGACTTTGATGGGACATAATGGGTCAATTATTAATATCAAATTTATTCCCGATCTTAATCAAAATGGTGCTTATAATTTAATCTCTACAGGTGTTGATAAAACTGTCCGTATTTGGCAAGTTTTTGATCACGATCGCAATGGGTATGAAGGTATTTATAGTATCGTCACATCTCCTTCATCTTTAGATAATTATGTAACTGCTGATTGGGATGGCAAGATTAATTTTTGGCGTAAAAACTCAGATAGTAAGCAAAAGTTAGTTAAAACAATATCTGCTCACGAGGATATTATTAATCAAATTAAATATAGTCCCGATGGCAAAATAATTGCTTCTGCTGCTTGGGATAAAACAATTAAACTTTGGGATGCAGAAACGGGCAAATTAATCGATACCTTAATAGGACATCAAGACGGTGTTAATACTATTGCTTTTACCCCTGACAGTCAGACTTTAATTTCTGCTAGTGAAGACAAAACAATTAAAATTTGGTCTATTTTAGATAAGACAAAATTAATTAAAACTCTTGAAGATCATACCGATAGTATTAAAGCAGTTACTGTTAGTCCTGATGGGCAATTAATTGCTTCTGGTGGCTACGATAATAAAATTAAAATCTGGTCTATTGCAGGAGAACTACTACAAACAATTGACGCTCATAAATTAGCAATTACTTCTCTTCAATTTATCCCCGACAGTAATACCCTTGTTTCGGGAAGTTGGGATAATACTATTAAACTTTGGTCAATTAAAAATGGAGGAAAAACTAATAACTTATTACATACTTTAACAGGACATCAAGATGGCGTAACTACAATAAACCTCAATTCTGATGGTACTGTATTAGCTTCTGGGAGTGGCGATCGCAATATCAAACTCTGGAATACAAAAACAGGAGAATTAATCAAAACTCTACGGGGACATACCAGTCAAATAAACAGCTTGGCTTTTAGTAGAAACGACCAGTCTATTGTTAGCGGAGAAGAACAACAGGGTTTATTTTGGTGGAATCTAGACCTAGATAATCTCTTAACTCAAGGGTGCGATCGTCTTGCTGATTATCTCTCTACTAATCCTAATATAAAAGAAACCGATAAAAAACTGTGTCAATAACTTTTCTACCTCATTTTTTAACTTGTAATAAAAATAACTAATTAAGCTTGATGCGACGATAGCGGGCTTGAATTAATAAATATATTGCGTAGCAAATCAATCCCAATGCCATCAAAGCTAATAAAGCCTTGCCAAACGGTTGCTGCGCTAAAGTCAACAACGCGCCATCTAATCCCTTTACTTTTTCTGGATCGTAGTTTTTGGCAGCTTGGATAATAAAAAAACCAATCATCACAAAAACCACCCCTCTAGCAGCTATTCCGAAACGACTAATATTAACTAGCAAGTTTTGTTTTTGCGAACTAAGTTCGTTCAGATTGAGTTTTTTGCGAAATTTAGTTTTATAAGCACGGTAAATGCGCCAAAAACCAATTCCAATAGTCAGCGCGCCAGCTATACCCACTAGCCATCTCCCTAGAGGCTGTTGCAATACCATTACTGTCCAGTCTTGTTTAGAATTACTTTCTCCACCACTACTACTAGCACCAATTGCTAATAAACCAGCATTTATAGCTACTCCTAGATAGACTATTCCACTAGATATATGTCCCAAACGAGTAAAAATTCCTTTTGCATCCCTGCCTTTATCTTGGGGATCTTTAATACCCTGAATCAAACGCCAGAGAGCGTATCCCACTAGCCCCAAAGCGATCGATGCTAATAATATTTTTCCAAAAGGCTGCTGAGAAATCGCTTGTAACGCTCCTGAAGTGTCTGTCGTATCGCCGCCCCCAACACTAAATGCTGCTAATAATGCCAAAATGCCGATCTCACCATAGACAAACCCTTTGGCTGCATAGCCGAATCTTGCAAACGTTTCCATGGCTAATAAATTATAAACAAATTATATATTTGTTTTCGAGCTTACTTAATGGAGGGGTTATCTTTAATCTATCTAAGTGTAGATTGTGGAATATCTTTTAGGACTAGAGATAGATGTATGTTGGTGTCTATTAAATTTATATTTACAGAATAATACATTCCTTTTCTAATTTGCTCTTGTCCCACTGCGATCTATTTCCTTTTCCTCTCGGTGATTTTTTAATAATTGTTGATATTTACGATTGCTTTTCGCTTCTTGCCATTGAGCTTTAAATATTTCTGCTGACTTGGCTTTAATCGGATCTATATCTAAGGGTAATACTTCCTGGCGAGCCTCTTTTTCTGCGAGTTTAGATTTTGCTTTTTGTGGATTCTGACGATATTTCTTACCGCTTTTGTGATTAGCATATCTTCGCGATCGGGTATATCCCATCTGTAAAAACTTTCGTGCCATATCCGCACCGACAAAATCATCTTGTTCTAAATATGTTAAAAACATTTGATAGATTTTGTTGCTAGACTCTGTGGCAATTTCAGGATTTTTAAATCGCCAATGAGGTAAGATTTCTGATTTATATGGCTCAACTAATAAAACTCCTTGCTCGCCTCTTCCAACGCAATAAAGTTCGGGATTATTACGAAAATTTAAGTTAAAAAAATCTAAAGAATAATCAAATTTTTTCATAAAAAAGGACGCGAATAATCGCGCCTCATTCGATAAATTTTAGGTTAAATCTTGAAAGTTGCCTTTAACTTCTTTAGCGGTATTTTTGGTAGCATTTTTAGCATCTTCAATCGCATCTTGGGCAGTATCTACTGCACCATCAAATACTTTCTTTGCTCCACCAGGAACTTTACTGAGATTGTCTTTCACGAGATCGGATTTATCATCTATATAATCGATCGCTTCTTCTTTGTTGGCTTGAATAGTGCGAGGAATTGTGTTTTTAGCTTCTTCTATTTTGTTTCCTGCTCGATCTGTAATACTATCAGCATATTCACCCCAGCTGTCTTTTTGACGACTTTTTGCGCTATCAATTAGAGCTTTTGCTTTAGCTGCGGTTTCGGCATCATATCGACGGTCATCATTGTAACCGTTCATCCCACCTCTAAATGATTGTTCTGCATCATAGTCATCATAGCTATCGGTCATAACTTTTTGAGCGGTGTCAGAGATCGCTTTTTCTCCTACCGCAGCAATATTACCTTGACTGCAAGCCGTACTAATTACTACTAAAGAACTTGCTAATAAAATTGTTAGTACTGTTTTGAATTTAATAATACTTAAAAACTTACTGAATTTTTCCATTTATTTTACCTGGGTAATTATCTCTTATTAATTTAATAAAATTGAACTATTATTTCTTCTATCAAAAGGCTAATTACTTAAATATATTGATCGTCATGGCGGATATACAAATCTACATAAATAGATAGAGAGGTAATATAAAAAGCTAAAATATACAATCAATATAAATTACAAAAATCAATCACTCTCAACCTCATTGGTTATATTTGATATAGCAGTAAAAACATGAATCAAAAATTACCTACTTCAGGAGAAGTAGAACGCAAACTTTCTCAAAATATTCTAAAATTGTACAAACAAGAATTAGAACATTTACCAGGAAAAATAACTTGTCAACTATTTGACAATCAACTAGCTGTTGTGATTGAAAATGCTTTGACAGCAGTCGAAAAAACCTTGGCTGAGGCAGAAGACCAAGGAAAAACTGTTGAAAAATTAAATTTAGCTATTAATGATGTGATCGAGTTTAAGCTCAAAGACTTAATTGAAGAGATCTTAGCCGTTAAAGTACAAGATATCTTGTTTGATACTACTCTAGAAACAGGTCGTACTGGAGCGATCGTTACTTTAGAAAACCCGCCTCAAGTGCGAAACCCAGAATCAATTCCTAAAAATAAAATAAATAATTAAAACTGTTAACTTTTTCCGACTTTGCGATCGCGAGTTGCCTAACCAGTTATAGTCATTTTAATTAATTTCCTTACTTTCTAGTTATCTCTTTTAGGTAAGTAACCCCAGGAAAGTATATAAGCTGAGATTAACTTAAATTAGATTTATGCTGATAATTGTCCGCCAGTCACGTCATACAGTGCGCCCGTAACAAAACTGCTATCGGAAGAAGCTAAAAAGACATATACTGGAGCCAGTTCTTCTGGTTGAGCTGCACGTTTCATAATTCCGTCAGTGTCGTAATTATCGACTTTTTCAATAGGCATGGTGGCGGGAATGTTGGGAGTCCAAACAGGGCCAGGAACGACAGAATTGACTCTAATCTTGCGATCGCCAAAATTTTGAGCCAAGGATTTAGTAAAGGTATGCACCGCACCTTTAGAAGTAGCATAATCCACCAGCATTCCTTTTCCTATTTTCCCGACAATGCTACCAGTATTAATAATTACGTCTCCTTCTTCTAGGTAGGATATCGCTGCTTTTACCATATAAAAATAGCCAAAGACATTGGTTTCTATCGTACGACGAAATTGTTCTAAAGAAATATCTTCAAATTTCTTTTGAGTCATTTGGTAGGCTGCATTATTTACCAAAATATTTAGTTTGCCAAAACGGTCTACTACTTGCTTGATCGCCTTAGCGCAGTCTTCATAGTTGCGAACATCGCCTTTGATGCTCAGACAGTCCTTACCACCAATATCTTTGACCATTTTTTTGGTGTCGTCTGCATCGATATCATTTTCATTATAAAAAATAGCAACTTCAGCACCTTCGAGGGCATAAGCGATCGCAATCGCCCGACCAATTCCAGAATCGCCACCAGTGATAAAAGCAACTTTTCCAGTTAGTTTATTGGCTGGACTATAGTTGGATAAATCGCTATCTGGTTGAGGAGTCATATCCCTTTGGGAAGCAGGATAGTCTAACTTTTGTGGGGGAATATCATCGGGAGTTGGACGGCGTTCTTGGGTAGGCATATTGAAAAGATTAAATTTTTATTTATATATCAGCTTAATTTAAAAAAAGTTCCTGACAAATGAGTCTAAAGTAAGATTTTTTAGAGTCATTCTAATTGATTGTTATCTCTATAGAGGGAGTTTTTACCAGTAGAAAACTGTCTTAATAGAAATTAGTAATAAATTAGTAACAAATTTAAAAACACCAAACAATATTATGTCCGAACAAAAAGCAGAAGCAAAAGTAATTTCTGAAGTAAAAGAAAAAATTAGCGCGGTAATTCCAACTCCTCCCGCACCCACTCCCCAAGCCAGCGCGCAATCTCTTAAAGAACGTTTGCAATGGGGAGAACCTGGATTAACTATTATTGATGCACGCGATCGCGATGCTTATTTAGCAGAAAGAATTACAGGTGCAATGTTAATCGATGATGTTAAGAATTTGCCCGAAAATCGCGATATTTATGTCTATGGTGATAGCAACCAAGCAACAGATAAAATAGCTAACGATTTACGTCAAGAAGGTTTTGAGAGTGTATCCCAAATAAAAGGCGGTTTGGCTGGTTGGAAAGCAATTGATGGTGCAACAGAAGGTCGAAACGTATAATTGATTGCTAAAAAATTTGATTGCTAAAAAATTATACCAAGCATCATATTGTTTAAAAAGGATATATTTTATGAATACAGGCGAAGAAAAATTTGCTCAAACCCAGCCATTTGCTGAAACAAATAATGCAGATAAAATTAACCGAAAAGTTGGTTTAGAAATGAATGATGTTGACAAGCTAGGCGAAAAAGCTGGTATAGAAATGAGCAATGGAGAAGAGTTGGGTTTGAAAAGTAAATTAGAAGAACGGGACGATAGTCGCTTAGATCTTGATAATGCGGAATAAACTTTTACTCGACTATTAATTGTTGTTTACACAAACAAAAAATTAATGGTAATTCAAAGATGTTTTGTTCGGCAAACCTTACTAAGTATGTGATACTTAAACTAGAAGTTACTGGAATGGAAGCTGACGATTTAGACATCCAAGTAATGGCGGATCGAGTGGCGATCGCGGGCGAAAGAAAAGCCGAAATTAAATCCGAAGTAAATGGTAACACTCGCTTATCCGCAGAGGCATCCTTTAGGACTGAATTTCGTTATGGCAAATTCCAAAGAGTAATTCCTCTTCCCGCACGCATCCAAAATACAGATGTAACCGTAGAATACAAAAATGGTATTCTCAACCTAACTCTACCCAAATCCGAAGCCGAAAAAAACAAAGTAGTAAAAGTGAATTTGACCGAAGCAGATAGCTAATTTTCTTACCCGAGATTAGCATTAGCTAGTTTTAGTCAAATAGATTAATAGTTAATCCCAGTAGCTGCCATAGTTGCTGGGATTTCTATATTTTGTAGAGCCTTATCTAATACTAAATCCTGTTCTCAAAACCCATTTATAATACAAGAAATAGCAAGTTTGGGAAACAGATGCCTAGAAAAGCTTATTTAGCCAACTATTACAGTAGTGAAGAATTAAAACCAGCAATTCTCATTTTGAAGAGAAAAAAGAAGTTGTTCTATGCTTAAACTAGAGAACAAAACTGAAAAGTTTTGATTGTAGCCCCTGAGGTAGGGTGTTGATTTTGAGGTTGATTAACAGATAAAATGTCATATGAGTTCTC
>NZ_JADWDC010000088.1 GCF_020640915.1 Waterburya agarophytonicola KI4
AATTAAAAAATAAAGGTGATTTAGTTAATGCAATGTAAATACGTCTAAGCTTAACCCCTTTTGACTGGCTTGGAGATGTTGACGATTTAATAATTCCGCTCCTGCAAATCTAGAAGCAATACGGCGAATTTCTAACTCATTAATATCAGAGTGACTTTTAAAATCATGCAAAGTCAAAGCTCTTTCGGTATCAGCTTTTGTCCATCCTTCTTGATTCAGTAGCGCGATCGCTTCTTGTTTATTCACAGTTACATATTCGTAGTTGTATAGAATTACTACAAGTTTAAATGTTTCTAATAGGCGAGGAGACGATCGCGATCGCATTTAAATTGGAAAGCTTTTATCTGTTTATAAACTAGTAAACTGATTAATTGTTAGCAAAACAACTTGAGGTAGTAATGAAAGGCAAACAGGTTGGGGTAATTGGTGGGGGTCAATTAGCTTGGATGATGGCAGCAGAAGCCTCCAAACTTGGTATTGAGTTGATCGTACAAACTCCTAGCCAAGAAGATCCAGCAGTTTCCAGAGCAAATGATGTAGTTTATGGAAATATAGATGATGCCATAACCACGGCTAAATTAGCTCAAATGTGCGATATTGTGACTTTTGAAAATGAGTTTATCGATTTAGAAGCACTGCAACAACTTGCACAAACAGGAGTCTGCTTTCGCCCTAGTTTAGATTCTCTTACTCCTTTATTAGATAAATACGATCAGCGTAACTATCTACAAAAGATTAATGTTCCTACACCCAAATTTGGTCTTTATTCGTCTCCAGAAAATATTGTGGCTAATTATGGTTTTCCCGTGGTTTTGAAAGCTCGTCGTCATGGCTATGATGGTCAGGGAACTTTTATCATCAAAGATATAGAAGGGTTAAACAAACTTGCTGCCAAGATTCCTATCCAAGAATTATTAATCGAAGAATTTGTCCCTTTTGAAAGAGAATTAGGCATTATTGCCGCACGCAATGAATTAGGAGCGATCGCGGTTTATCCCGTTACTGAAACTTTTCAAAAAAATCAGGTGTGCCACTGGACAATTACCCCTGCTGATGTCACAGAAGAAGTTGAAACGAAAGTCAAAGCGATCGCCCGTACAATTATGGAAAAATTAAACGTAATTGGCGTATTTGGAATTGAATTCTTTTTAACTAAAGATAATCGAGTACTGGTTAACGAAATTGCTCCCCGTACCCATAATTCGGGGCATTATACCCTGGACGGCTGTCATACCTCTCAATTTGCCATGCAGCTACAGGCAGTTACGGGAATGTCTTTAGGTTCGACAGAATTAAAATCTGCTGGCGCATTGATAGTGAATCTATTAGGTTTTGAAGAATCTGATTCGGATTATCAAGAGAAGCGCGATCGCGAAGCTAGCCGAAGGCATCGCATTTTAGAGATCTCTAATTCTTTGGTTCATTGGTACGGTAAATCTTCTCGTCCTGGCAGAAAATTGGGTCACGTTACAGTAATTTTAAACAAAGAAGAATTAACTCAAGCTAAATCTATCATTGAGCAAATAGAGTCAATTTGGTACGGGAATAAATAATTGACGATCGCTTCATAAGCGTCGAAAAATCACAATTGAATGTCTAAAATCAATAATCGCCTCGTGTATATTGCGATCAAGAATTATTAATCAATAATGGGAAATGTAACGAAATGCAAAGTATAATAATCAAATTAGGTTGCCAAGTATAGCGACTTAAAAGTAAAAACCGTTATTTGAGATTAGTATATTAAATGCGAGTTGCGATCGCCGGAGCAGGATTAGCAGGATTAGCCTGTGCAAAATATTTAGTCGATGCGGGACACCAACCCATCGTCTTGGAACGTAGAGATGTTTTAGGTGGTTTGGTTGCTGCCTGGAAGGATGAGGACGGAGACTG
Organism: Waterburya agarophytonicola KI4; assembly: GCF_020640915.1. Classification (GTDB taxonomy): domain Bacteria; phylum Cyanobacteriota; class Cyanobacteriia; order Cyanobacteriales; family Xenococcaceae; genus Waterburya; species Waterburya agarophytonicola. Next base: position 1,894 of record NZ_JADWDC010000088.1, read on the forward strand.
GTACGAAACGGGTCTACATGTCTTTTTTGGGGCATATCCCAACATGATTCAGCTATTTAAAGAATTGGGCATTGAAGACAGATTGCAATGGAAAGAACACACTCTGATTTTTAATCAGCCAGAGAAACCAGGGACGTATTCTCGTTTCGATGTTCCCGACATTCCCGCGCCTTTTAATGTAATTGTTTCGATTATTCGCAACAATGATATGTTGACATGGACGCAAAAGTTCAAGTTTGCGATCGGCTTGTTACCAGCTATTGTGCGGGGACAGCAGTATGTTGAGAATATGGACAAGTACGATCTCCTTGCTTGGTTAGAACAGCAAGGAATTGACGAGCGAGTTAATAGTGATATTTTTATTGCAGCTTCCAAAGCTCTAACTTTTATTAATCCTGAAGATGTTTCTGCTACTATTCCTCTAACTGCCATTAATCGCTTTTTGAAAGAGCGTTATGGTTCTAAAGTTGCTTTTCTAGATGGTTCGCCTACGGAAAGATTGTGTCAACCAATAGTTGATTACATCACCGAAAGGGGTGGAGAAGTTAAGCTGAATGCTCCCCTAAAAAAAATTATGACCGATGAGAATGGCGAAATAAACGGTTTCTTACTCAGGGGTTTAGATGGTGCAGAAGATGAGGTATTAGAGGCAGATGCTTACGTCTCTGCTATGTCTGTGGATGCTCTTAAGCTAATGTTGCCTGAACCTTGGAAAGAAAAGCCTTTCTTTAAAGAAATGTCAAAACTTGAAGGGGTAGAAGTAATTAACCTCCATCTTTGGTTCGATCGCAAGATTACCGAAATCGATCATCTACTATTTTCTAGGTCGCCTTTACTTAGCGTCTATGCTGATATGAGCAACACCTGTAAAGAATACGCCGATCCAGATAAATCAATGTTGGAGTTAGTTCTTGCTCCTGCAAAAGACTGGATAGCCAAATCTGATGGCGATATCATCGAAGCCACCATGTTGGAATTAAAAAGACTTTTTCCACAACACTTTGAGGGCGATAACCAAGCAACTTTACTTAAATCAAAAGTAGTCAAAACCCCCAGATCAGTCTATCGTGCGGTGGCAGGTACGCAATCTGTTAAACCTACTCAAAAAACACCTGTTGAGAATTTCTATCTCGCGGGCAGTTATACTAAGCAAGAATACCTGGGAAGTATGGAAGGTGCAGTACTTTCTGGTAAACTAGCAGCCAAAGCGATCGCGACTGATTATCCCGTCACCAACAAAGTTGACAAAGAAATGACCGCCATTAGTGTTTAATATATATTGTCTGTTGTTTGTCGAAATATAGCCAGTTAGATAAGACCGTGCTAATTAAATTGACGACCCAGACTCGATATCACCTAATATCCTGCCCTATATAAAGACAGTACCCCCGTTTGCTTCTGAATGTTGCAATTACCAAAATCAAAAACGAAACAGAATCTAGTCTCGGTAGACGAGGCTTACGAACTCTGTCGTCAAATTACGGCAGAATACGCAAAAACCTTTTACTTTGGTACTTTATTAATGCCGAAGGAAAAGAGCAAGGCAATTTGGGCAATCTACGCTTGGTGTCGTCTCACAGATGAACTGGTAGATGGCGAAAAAGCTAAGTACACTACCAAAGAAACCCTCGCAGAATGGGAACAACAATTAGAATCGATTTTTGCTGGATATCCTCTAGATGATACTGACGTAGCATTAGTAGATACTATCCAAAACTATCCTATGGGAATTGAACCTTTTAGGGATATGATTGCAGGGCAACGGATGGATTTGGTAAAAAATCGCTATCAAACCTTTGAAGAACTAGAACTTTATTGTTACCGCGTAGCAGGTACGGTGGGTTTAATGTCTAATGCTGTATTGGGTATTGGTAAAGATCGCAATGGTGTTCCTTGGGAAAAAGACAAACCAATTTATGTCCCAACTCAAGAAGCGATTTCCCTGGGTTTGGCGATGCAGTTAACCAACATTCTGAGAGATGTGGGAGAAGATATGCAACGCGATCGCATCTATCTTCCTCTAGATGACCTGCACGCTTTTGATTATACTGAAGCAGACTTGCTCGCTGGCACAATTGACGATCGCTGGAAAGCAATCATGAAATTTCAAATTAAACGAGCTAGGGACTATTATAAACAGGCAGAAGACGGCATTCGCTATTTAATTCGAGATTCTCGTTTACCAGTTTGGGCTTCTTTAATGCTTTATCAAGGAATTCTTGATGAAATTGAGGTTAACAACTACGATGTCTTTAATAAAAGGGCTTTCGTTGCTAAACACAAAAAAACTTTATCTCTTCCTATTGCTTGGTTGAGAGCGCAAGTGTTGTAATATTGAATTTTTTCAATCTCTATTAATTAATTATTTTAGATGTAACTTTTGCTGGATAGGCGATTCAAGTTAAGCTGAAATAATAGAAAAATTAATAGAAAAAAGTATTACTTATGAGATTAAAATTTGTAGCAGTATTACTTCTATCCAGTATTTTATGGTTAGGCAGTTGTATTGTGACTCCTCAAGCAGAAGCAATGACTTCAATCAAGCTCACCAACCTTTCCTATGAACCTTGTGCTGGAGATGATGCTAAAGGGAGCGTTGGTAGTGGAGATTTAAGGGCAGCTAATTGCTATACTATCAAGGGAAAGGCGAAAAATATATCGGGCAAAACCGTTGTCGATGCTGATGTGTTCGGGCGTATTTACGATGCTAACGATAACGATACCTTTGAAAATAGAGGACGTATCGGCACGATTGAAGAAATTCCCCCTGGAACGAGCGATTTTTCGATTCAAATAAGCGTTCCTGCAAATCAACCAACACCTCTAAAACTCAAAAATTTCAAAGCATCTGGATTCGCAGGAAAAGTTCGTCCTTATTATTATGACGATTTTGAATACGACAATTAAGTTTAAGTTTAAAACCCCATGGCGTAAGAACTGTTGCTAAGAACATAAGCCAGTTGACTTACGCTGCTTTGAATAAATTGCAATAAAAACAGTGCCAAAATAGCCGAAATATCTATCCCGCCTAATGGTGGGATAATCGAACGAAAAATATTTAGGTAAGGATCTGTAATTGGGCTTAAATAAGAGATAACTGTTCCCGCCCATTCTGCTGTCTGAAACCAAGACAGCAAAATTCTCACAATCAACAATACCCAATAAATTTGTAAAAAGCTTTCTAAGCTCTTAGCAATTAAAGCCATAAATTTAATAAACTCCGAAGTTAATCAATAATCAAAAAGTGTATACTTATCATATCTTTACTCATTTTAGACTGAGATTCCCCCTATTTTTTATTTGAGATCGAATTTACCAAATAAGATTTGCGAAAAAACCGCTTCAAATCATCAACACAGGAAGAGGGAGTAAATTGTTATTTACCTATTAAGCTTTAATATTGACCGATATTCTCTTCAAACTGGGGTTCTATATATTGAATAGGTAGATCGGAAGATTCTTTAAATTCAATCAGTTTGAGAACATTTTGCCAATCTTGCTGGAAAATATCGTCTTCAGGGTTATCTCGCATTAACCCCGTCATGATTTGCAGTGCGTCGTACCAAACTCCTGCCTCAGCTAAAATCGAAGGATATTCTTCAATCGTTGCATTTTCTAGTTTACTGCTGAGTTCTGGATTTTCTGTAGATAGTCTCTTGATTCTACCTTGAATCGAAATATGATTGCCAGCAGGACATTCTACTAAAACTTCCCATTCATATTCTTGTCCTTCTTCTAAAGGATCGGCATCGGGGGGTAGGGTAAAACTGACAATTTCCGAGCGTCTTTTTTGCAACTGAGTTAATTGGGCTTCATACAGAGGATCTTCTCCAAGTTTCTCCTCAATTACACCATTATCTTCCTTGCGCTCGACAATACCCAAAGTAAAATATACATCTGTAGATTCAATTGATTCGGCTTCTAGTGCTGGTGAGTACCAGAAAAACTGAGGGTAATCATATAGAGTCCAACCAAAATTATTATCTGGTAATAAAGTTCTCATGGAATCTTGTTTATTCTGAGTGCAAGAAATTCCTCCCCGATCTGCACCGATACGATCTTTGAAGGTTCTTCTTTCACTGGGTAAATTAAATGTAGTCAAACGCCTCGAATTTTGACGTGGTTGGGTTGCCACTGGCTGAGGCTTGGGCTTAACTGTCACTGGGTTGGGTTGTGGTCGAGGTTGAACTGCGACTGGCTGAGGTGTAGGTCTTGCTGGAGGCTGGGGTTTGTATTGATATCGTGGTTTGACTACGACTGGCGGCTTGGGCTTAGCTCGATCTTGGGGTCTAGCTGTTGATGTTGATGTTGATCGCCCTACCCCTCGAACATAGAGAGTTTCTCCTACATAGATCAAATTAGGGCGCGATCGCAGCTTGGGATTGAGATTAACCAGCATTCCCATATTTATTCGATACCTACGGCTAATTCCCCACAAAGTATCCCCCAATCTAACTCGATGGGTATTAGATTGAGCGAGATGCTCCGATTTTGGGGATTTCAGGGTAGGTTTTTGCATAGTAGTAGCTACCGCAGGACTAGAAACCCCATTCATTAGCAAGCTAGTAGCAAAAACTATAGTGCTTAGTAGTAAACTTTTTTTTAACATGATAATATTTCGGTCTTTGAAATTTGCCATTCTTTTAACTATCTTTCCCAAAACCAAGATATAAACCTTATTAACTTCAAAAAAAACACAGTCAATTCCCATGAGGCACAAAATGTCTTAAGGTAATTAATGCCTGTCCTTTGAAATAAGAGCAACATATGAGTCGTTTAGCCCTTTTGAGCGTTTCCGATAAAACTGGTATCGTTGAGTTAGCCCAAGCTTTGGTAGAAAAATTTCAGTTTGAGATTATTAGTAGTGGTGGCACAGCCAAAACTCTGGAAGATGCTGGTATCTCTGTAACTAAAGTGAGTGACTATACGGGATCTCCTGAAATATTAGGAGGACGAGTCAAAACTCTGCATCCCCGCATTCATGGCGGAATTTTAGCTCGTCAAGATTTATCAGAAGATATTGCCGACTTGGAAGCTAATGATATTCGTCCTTTAAATTTGGTGGTGGTCAATCTTTATCCCTTCGAGCAAACCATCGCTCAGCCTAATGTTACCGTAGCAGAAGCGATCGAAAAAATCGATATTGGCGGCCCAACGATGATCCGCGCAGCAGCCAAGAATTTTAAATATTTAACTGTTTTATGCAGTCCCAGTCAATACGATGGTTATTTGGCAGAATACGAACAGTCTCAGGGAGAAGTTTCCTTAGAGTTTCGCCAACAAATGGCAGGATCGGCTTTTGCTCAGACTAATAATTACGATCGCGCTATTGCTGCTTATTTTGCCCAGCTCAATTCCTCAGAGGATTTAGGAGACAATTATAGTATTGGGGGGAGTAAAGTTCAGTCTTTGCGTTATGGCGAAAATCCCCATCAACCCGCAGCTTGGTATCAAACTGGAACGATAGCATCGGGATGGGCTTCTGCTACTAAATTACAGGGTAAAGAATTAAGCTACAACAATTTAGTCGATTTAGAGGCAGCTAGGCGAATTATTACTGAATTCGACCCTCAAGAACCCGCAGCAGCAGTCTTAAAACACACAAATCCCTGTGGCGCAGCGGTTGGCAATACTTTGGCAGATGCTTATGAGAAAGCTTTTAATGCCGATAATATCTCGGCTTTTGGCGGTATCGTAGCATTAAACCAGCCTATCGATGCTCAAACAGCCCAAGCTTTGACTAAGACTTTTTTGGAATGTGTAGTTGCTCCTGGTTGCGATGATGCAGCACGAGAAATATTGCAAAGTAAGTCTAAATTAAGAATTCTGATTTTGCCAGACTTGGCAACGGGACAACCAGAAACAATTAAAGCGATCGCAGGAGGATTTTTGATTCAACAAAGCGACGATAAAATTGAAAATCCCGATGATTGGCAAATTGTGACAGAGAAAAAACCCACCTCCGAACAAGTCGCTGAAATGCTGTTTGCCCAAAAGCTAGTCAAGCACGTCAAATCTAATGCTATTTTGGTTAGTCGAGATCGCACTACTTTAGGTATTGGTGCTGGTCAAATGAATCGTGTTGCCTCAGTCAAAATCGCTCTAGAACAAGCTGGAGCGAAAGCTTCGGGGGGAATCTTGGCTAGCGATGGTTTCTTCCCCTTTGATGATTCCGTACGAACTGCTGCTGCTGCTGGAATTAGCTGTATTATTCAACCAGGAGGTTCGATTCGCGACAAAGATTCGATTGCTGCTGCTAATAAATTAGGCTTGGTGATGGTATTAAGCGGTACTCGTCACTTTTTGCATTAATCCCGATCGCTATAGTATTTCTATTTAGTTGCCAGCATATGCTGTACTATATGATAGTAAGAATACTAAAGCTATATATCAAAGAACCCAAATCTTGTATTTGAAATAAATATAGATTAGGTTGTTTGCTGCGGGGTTATAATAAAAAGCTCAACGGCAATAAGCCGACAAACAGTAAACATAATATTAATAACCGTACCAATCAAGAAAGGAGGATGATTTTTAATGACCCAAGTGGTTGTTGGACAGAACGAAAACATAGAATCTGCACTACGTCGATTTAAGCGTCAAGTATCAAAAGCAGGTATCTTTGCTGATATCAAACGTCGTCGTCACTACGAGACACCAATTGAAAAGCGCAAACGCAAAGCAATTGCTCGTCGCAAAAAACGTTACCGTTAAAACTAGCTATTGGCTATTATTTTTTAGCTATTAGTCTTTAGCTTTGATTATCAAATGATATCAATAGTTATCCATACTATACGAAAAGCGATCGCAATGGAGTGAAAAGTCATGTTTGCGATCGCTTTTCATATTGAATCTTTTACCCTAAGCTTAAATTAGGTTATAAATCTAAAATCTATTACTTAATTTTGTGAAGTATTTATTTTGTTCGGAGTATCTAAACCAGTGCATAAATAAAGCTATCAATAATTAAATCGTGGATTTAATACCAGTCATCGACAATCAAGAGTATGTCTTGTTTGACAGTGATTTTACTGTCGTTCAATTTTCACATAATATTCAAAAATACGCCGAGCAAACCATAGCCGCCAATGAAGATGTTAGGTTAGGATTTCCCGAACTAGTTGGCTTCGAATCTATTTGCCAAGAAATACTTTCAGGAAAAGAAGAAAGCTTTGTTCTCGAAAGTATTTGTCGCGATCGCGAATCAACCGAAGTATATTTTAATTTTTATATTAAATCTATTGAAGAGAATTTAGTCGTTCTCTTAGAAGATGTTACTGAATTAGTATCTCTTCGACAATCATCGATGCAAAGACTGAATGAAGCAGAAATTGCCCTCAATAAACTCCAAAGATTTGAGTATTGTACTAATAAAATTATAGCGTCGATGAAAGACGTTTTATTAATCACTACTCCCAAGGGAATTATCGAACGAGGGAATAAATCAGCTACAGATATATTCGGATATAATAAATCAGAATTACTCGATCTCTCTATCGATAATCTGATTCAAGACTCTAACTTCGATCGCCAACAAATATATGATTCTTTGCTATCTTCTAAGGATTCAGTCAGGAAAATTGAGGTCAATTTTAAAAATAAAGCAGGACAAAAGATACAGATAGAATTCCAGTGCTTTTTAGCACCAACAGAAATCAAGAATTTTTATAACTGTGTTTATATAGGTAGAGATATTACAGCTAGAAAAAAAGCCGAACAAGAGATTCGTAAATCTTTAGCCAGAGAAAAAGAATTGAGACAATTAAAATCAGGATTCATTTCTATGGCTTCTCATGAATTTCGCAATCCTTTAAGTAGTATTTTACTCTGCGTACAAAATCTTGAAGGACAAAATGAATTAAGCGATTCCCAACGCCAGTTTTATCTGCAATCAATTCAAGATGCAGCTTTAAATATGAACTCTTTATTAGAAGATGTTTTGATTATTAGTAAGGCAGAATCTGGCAAACAAAAACTAAAATTAGCTACTCTAGATCTAGAAAAGTTTTGTCTGGAAATAATTCAAGGTTTAACTTCAATCTATGCTGGTAAAAAGGTTGATTTTGAGTATTTAGTACCCATCAACCCCATTAATTTAGATCGAACGACTTTAAGATATATTTTGAATAATTTATTATCCAATGCTTTGAAATATTCACCAGATGGAGCGGGTGTAAACTTGAAAGTATCTTATCAAGATTCTATCCATCCACCAGAAATTAGCATCGAAGTACGCGATCGCGGTATTGGTATTCCAGCAGAATCACAAAAACATTTGTTTGAATCTTTTTATCGGGCTGGTAATGTTGGTAGCACTCCTGGTACTGGTTTGGGGCTATCTATTGTTAATAAAGCTGTAGAACTATATGAAGGTTCAATTTCTATTGATAGTAAATTAAACCAGGGAACTACAATTACTGTCAAAATTCCTATAAACCAAAAACCCTATTGAGTCGAAACTTATCCCGCTGTTGGTTGTCGATAGGTATGTAAGATCTCCAAAAATTTAGCAAAATCAAAACTTCTGGGGTCAAATCTGTTACCTGAAAGATCTACATTTTTATGAGTAGTAATGCGCTCGTCGGGAATACTGCTTAAAGCTAATAGCCAAGCAAGAGATTTGTATTGACTGTCTGTATAACCACTATGATAGCTATTGCCAGATTTATTTCGTCCGTCTGGAGGGGTTTCTAAAGATATATGATAGGCAAAATTATTAACTGATGCTGGCAGGTTGGGATTGGTTTGGACTGTTTCTATACCCCAAGAGCTTTTAAATACTGAATTTCCCGCACCAAAAGCCCTTTTATCCGAAGGAACGAGATAAACAATCATCCCATCTAAAGTAATTAAAGCATGATAGCTAGATTGATGCTGATCGCTACTTTGAGGAGTTCTAAAAGTATTGATCGCACTGGTGGCAGATCCTACAGTTTCGTGTAACACGGCAATGGGTTGATTGTTTAAAGTTTTGCCATGTATATCCGTACTATAGCGATCGCCATAGTTACTAGGATCGATTTTGGCAACTGCATATCTAGGTTTATATTGCTCAAAGGCTTTGGTAGTTTTATAGGCTGTGGAGGCGACTAACGATGTTTTAGTTTGTTCCATAGGATTGGAATCAACGCCGTCAGATATAGCAAAACCTCGCTCGGTTTCGGTAAAAGCCACCAATGAATTAGATGTTGCCATCGTATCTTTGTGTAGGTACGGATGAGATACAGATAACAAAAACGAAAGAAAAATCGTACCAAAAGTAGCAATTATCGGTTGGCGAAAACGAAAAATATTAGCTTTCATGTATTGTGGGAATTAAAGATATTTTTATTATTCCCCGATAGTTTTTCGCTCCCTCAGCAAAATCTCGGTTATCATAATTCATGTCTATAAAAAAAGCGATCGCCTTATTGTTTGGACAATCGCTGGCAAATTTTGCCAAATATTTTGCTGCCAATTAAATTATGACAATTCGTTACCGCATTCAGGACAGAATTTATTAGCAGTGGGGTTAGTCGTACCGCACTCGCCACAATTAACAAATTCAGTTGCAGGACGATCTTTTTGAGGTAAGCCCAGCATTTGGGAATTACTTTTACCAGGGGCGATCATGGGGTAACAGTTTTCATTTTTAGTTACCTTCACTTCCATTAATACAGGACCATCGTGGGCGAGCATTTCGGCGATCGCAGAAGCTAATTCAGAGCGATCGCTAATACTAATTCCCTTGATACCATAGGCTTGTGCCAAAATTTTAAAATCTGGCGCGCCGACTTCCATATTAGAAGAAGAATATCGCTCGCCAAAGAAGCTTTGTTGCCATTGGCGTACCATTCCCTGCCAGCCGTTGTTGATAATTACAGTTTTAACGTTAATCCCAAACTGTGCCAGAGTACCCAATTCCTGGGGATTCATCTGAAAACTAGCATCACCACTGATACAAATAGTTTCCTCTTCTCGCACGGCTACTTTAACTCCCATAGCAGCAGCCAAACCATAACCCATCGTGCCTAAACCCGCGCTAGAAATCCAGCGACGAGGGCCATTTTTCAAAAACTGTGCTGCCCACATCTGGTGTTGACCCACATCAGTAGTATAAAAAGCCTGGGGTGCTTGATTGTTCAGTTCGACAATAACTTCTTGAGGAGAAACACCTTGTTCTGGATGAGGTGCAACCAGAGGATATTCTTGTCGCCAAACACTTATCTGATCCAGCCAGGGTTTAGTAATTTTAGAATCAGAGCCAATATCGGCTTCTTTTGCTCTTTCGAGCATCTGCTCTAAAACCTTGCGGACATCCCCTACAATGGGAACTTCAGGAGCGCGATTTTTACCTACTTCAGCAGGATCGATATCGATATGAATTACCTTGGCACGACTGGCAAATTCATCTAGTTTTCCCGTAACGCGATCGTCAAATCTAGCACCGATCGCAATTAATAAGTCACATTCACTTACGGCAAAGTTAGCATAAGCTGTACCGTGCATCCCCAACATTCCTACTGCCAGGGGATGGTGTTCGTCAAAAGCACCTAAACCCATCAAAGTAGTGGTCACGGGAATTTGAAATCTTTCCGCTAGCTCTTTTATTTGATTGTGAGCATCAGAAGCTATCGCTCCACCCCCTACATACATTAAGGGTTTTTCTGCCTGTTTGATTAATTTTAGAGCCGCACTAATTTGGCGAGGATTTCCTTTAACAGTGGGCTTGTAACCTCTTAAGTTTACTTCTCCTGGCTGTACGGGAATATAGTCGCACTCTTCATAACCCACATCCTTGGGTATATCAATCAAAACAGGGCCAGGACGACCAGTGCTGGCAATATGAAACGCCTCGGCGACAATTCTCGCCATATCCTTGGCATGGCGTACCACATAAGAGTTTTTGACAATGGGTGTAGTGATCCCAAAAATATCAGTTTCTTGGAAAGCATCAGTGCCGATGGCAGCACGAGCTACTTGTCCTGTAATTGCCACCATCGGAATTGAGTCTAAATGAGCCGTGGCAATGCCCGTAACCAGATTAGTAGCTCCTGGTCCAGACGTAGCAAAACACACTCCTACCTTGCCTGTAGCGCGAGCATAACCATCTGCTGCGTGGGATGCAGCTTGTTCGTGACGCACTAGGATATGTTGGACTTCTCCTCTTGCTTCAGAACGATATAACTCATCATAGATAGGCAGTATCGCCCCACCAGGATAGCCAAAAATATGCTTGACACCATGACGACGCAGGCTATCCATTAAGGCAAATGCACCAGTCTTGCGTTGATGTGTTTCAGTTGATTGCGAGTCTTTCGGAATACTTGTAGATACCACGCTTGCTATCCGTATAACTTACTTATATATATTGTAAATTTTGCTGTCCAATATGCAACAAAAACTAAGACAATTTTTACTGTTAAGCTTTTAAATATAAAAGATTTTGTTCTATGTGTCGACATATGTGAATCGAAATGACACAAATTGTGATGAAATTAGCAGGAGTTTTATTCAATAAATATGAGACTGTTGGGAAAGGGATTATCAATAAGAGCGATCGCTTTTCTTTGTTGCGTGTAATATTTTGCCAGAGTGAAAAGGAATAACAACCCTGATTTCATCTTATTGTAGTGTTTGAATTGAGGAAGTGCGATCGCATGAAATTGTTAACCAGGTCAAACTTTAAAACAAATAACATAGTTTTCTTCCCCATAACCAATTATTTTCTTGTCGTGAGTTGATAAGATAAAATCATTAACCCTGGCTGTAGCTACAATAATTCTATCTGCTGGATCTCCATAAAAATCTCCTGGTAAAAAGCTACTTTCAATAGCTATTGCTGGAGATATGACAGATAGATTAACCCCAGGCTGGCTTAAACTATCTTGTACCCATTGATGTATCGGTTGGGATAAACTTACTCTGTTTTTTGCCACCAGCATTGATAATTCCCAGACAGAAATAGCAGAAATGAATACCTTGCCTTTACTCCCAGCTTGGTTAATTGAATCAATTGCTTTTTGGGATAATTCAGTCGATCCATTAAATAGCCAAATCCAAACGTGGGTATCCAATAAAATACCTTTTTTTGAATTAGACATCTACTTCCCAGTCTTCCCCAATACCTTCAACAATATCCTCTTTAATTTCCACCGTGTCTTTCAAGCAACCAAACAGAGAATAAGCCTCATCTTCAATGGGAGTTAATTTAGCCATTGGTTTACCATGTTTAGTGATGGTTATAGGCTTTTTGCTTTGATTCACTTTATCTATCAACTTTAGACAGTGAGTTTTAAATTCTCCTGCACCGATCTTTTCGTTTTCTTGTTTCATTTATGATTATGGTCTCATGACTATAGTCATAATCATTTTATCATTTATGATGAATGCGATCGCAAAACAGAAACGAAAAAGCGATCGCCTTAGCAAAAATCAATTTACCCTATCCTTCTCAAGCAGAAATTATTGCTTTAGCCGAATTGCTTTAGCCGAATTGCTTTAGCCGAAACTAGTAATGTTTTCGATTTTCTTCATGATGAACCAGATATCTATATCAAACTTTAATTACAGCATTTGATTTAGATTAAAGCGATCGCAATATACAAATTTCTTAATTTTGTCTCTCGCAGAGACGCAAAGGCGCAAAGATGTAAAGGATCGCGATCGCATTCCTAAAAATGTGACCTCGAACTAGATTCAGTTAACCAGCTTGTCATATTGTGCGTGAGTACCAATCCAAAACCAAGAAATTCCGTTGTTAACTTCAACCCCTAAAGCTCGATAATCCAAACCTACTCTAACTGACCAATATTTATTCCCAATCTTTTTGAAGTGCAATGATGGGTGAGATGGATCTGTTTTCAGTAATTCATAAGCTTGGTCAGCAGTACGTTTTACTTGAAGAGTTAGCTTATCGTAACACTTCCAAAATTTCCTCGTTGTATAGTGCATTAAATTTCTTGACAATTACCAGCTTCAAATTCTGCGATCGCTTCTTCTCCTAAAGCTTCTAACTTTCCTGCTGCAACATCTTGTTCTAATTGTTTATCCCAACGTTGATAATCTAAATCCAAAAACCATTTTTTTAGTTTCTCAAACTCATCTGATGGAAGTGTGAGAATTGCTGCTTCAATTTGTTCGAGAGTTGACATGGTTTTTTATTTTCTTATTCGTTCGGGTAAATTATATCTTTCTTCTATATGGTAAATTGATTTTTGCTAAGGCGATCGCTTTTTATTTTCGGTGTCGCGATCGCATTATTGTCAATAACACATTTAAAAGATCAACCGTAGGGTGGGTGTTTTTATAAATTATGTACTTGCAATTGTTTAAATAATGCCCACAAAATCCTAATTTTCTCTCTCGCAAAGATGCAAATACGTAAAGGATCGCGATCGCTTTTTCTACAACATAAAGATCGCACTATTCAAACAGTCTCATCAATAGACTGAAAATATGTTTATTTGTTATAAGTCATGTCTTTAAGTCTGAAACTTGAATTGAAATCTGATAACCAAGTAATAAGAACTCTTGCAAAAGTTTTTTATGGTATAGTAAAAAATTATTTTTATTTCAA
>NZ_JADWDC010000089.1 GCF_020640915.1 Waterburya agarophytonicola KI4
ATATTTTAATTAATTTTGGAACAAAATATACAATTAATTTTGCATAAGTACTTAGTAACTGAAAAAAAGATGTCTTCTTCCTGAGAATCCCGAACACAGTATTCAAAATAAACGGGTTCTTGTTTGAATTGACTATCGTAAAAATATTTATTCCAATTTGCAAAAGTTTCAGCGAAAGTATTGGTTATTTTTTCAGATTTTTTCGGGGCTGTATTTAACACCGAAGCAAAAAACTCTGTAGCAGTTTTATTACAAGAAATAGGAATAATCTTATCATCCACAATTTTGACAATTCCCATCATCATCGGCGCACTTTCATAAAAGCCACGCAGAATTGATTCTCTTTTTTGTAAAGCTCGTTCCATACCAACGCGATCGCCAATATCTCTTCCCACAGACTGCAAATCAACTAAGTTTTTTTGTTCGTCAAAGATTTTTCGATAACTCCAGCCCATCCAACGTATTTCTTCATCGACAACGACTCGATATTCAACATAACCAACAGGATTTTTGGGGTTAAGAGAGTTGAGCAATTCACTTCTTTTGTTGCGATCTTCTGGATGTACTAATGATTGATAACTTTTGCCAACTATTTCCGCTTCTTTTTGATTAAAGTAACGACAATAAGCATCGTTGACAAAGATCAATGTCCCATTACAATCAAATCGAACAACAAATTCAGTCTGATCTTCAACGATCGCACGATAACGTTTTTCACTTTGTTTTAGTTCTATTTCTGTCTGTTTGTGTTTGGTTATTTCTCTCTCTAATTGTTGATTTACTTGCTTTAGTTGAGTAGGGCTTGGCAAGGCAATCATTTTAGGAATAAAGGGTACGATTTCGATGGCGGTATCAAGCGAAATTAAGGCAGCGATCGCTTTTATCGTACCCGATATCCAGTAATTTGGATACCGAAGAGTCCATATCTCCATCAAATGAGTAGTTCCACAACAAAAAATAAAGGCTGCAAACAAAAAAAATACTCTTGGATAGGGCAGATCGACTCTTTGAGAAACGAAATATAAAAGGGTTACGGAAATGGAATAGTAGGCTATTGCAATTAAGAGATCGGACGTTACGTGAAGCCAAACTAAATTTGTCTGCCAAAGATAGCAATGTCCGTGGGGAATAAATCTACTTATTGCCAAGATATCAATGGATCTGCTCAACATATAGTCTAGTGATAGAGTTCTAATCTAATCATAAAGAACATATCTTAATTAGAGTAGAATCACTAACACTCAAGCAAAAGTTAACATCGATCACACCTTGTGCCAATTCAAAACCTGTAATAATACTTATTCGATATCCAAAAAATCGATGCACCATAGAGGAGTGAGGTGTATTGGAGGATATCAGAATTGTGTCTACTAAACTTGTTACGGTTGGAAACAGACTACTTACCGCTGCCATGTTAGTCGCTTTGCTAATTGCTTGTCAAGAGATGCCAGAAAATAATAATTTTGGCGGTATTAAAATAGAGCATCCTGCCAAAGGATCTTAAAGTTAATTTGAGTTTTAAGAACAAAAAGAAAGAGAAAGTTAGGATTAAACTATACTTTCCCTTTGTTATTCGGTTTTTTACTGGTTTTTACTTGGCTTGATTCTCACTTGTAGAAGTTAAAATATTGTCTGCTAGTTTATCTGGTACTTCTTGCAGGTGGTCGTATTTCCAGTCAAAAAAGCCAACTCCCAGAGTAAGCGATCGCAACTCTATAATAAAGTCGTGCATCTCTGCTTGAGGTAAATAACCAGAAATATTATCCCACGCTTTCCAATTAGGAAGATTTTCATAGCCTAAAATTTGTCCTCTGCGCCCTGTAATTAATTGCAAAGCCTTAGAAGTAAATTCATTGGGGACGGATACAGTAATATTTAACACGGGTTCGAGTAATACTGGCTTGCATTCTGCCATCCCTTCATTCATGGCGATACGAGCAGCTTGTTTGAATGCTTGTTCGGAGCTATCTACCGAATGATGAGAACCATTAGTGAGGGTAACATCTACATCCACTACAGGGAAGCCTAAAGGCCCTTTTTGCAAATATTCTCGCACTCCTGTTTCTACTCCAGGAATATATTGTTTGGGAACGACTCCCCCCACAATAGTTTGATGAAACTGGAAGCCTTCCCCACGAGATAGGGGTTTAATATCGAGATAGACATCGCCAAATGCACCGTGTCCGCCACTTTGATGTTTATAGCGTCCGTGGGAATTAGTAGCACTACGAATAGTTTCTTTGTAAGCTACTTTGGGTAAATGGGTACTCATGGGTAAATGATACTTATGGCGCAAGCGATCTAAAGCAACCTGTAAATGTACCTCTCCCTGTCCCCATAAAATTACTTCGCCAGTGTCTCCATGTTGTTCCCAATATAAAGAAGGATCTTCATCAAGCAGCTTATTTAGTGCATCGCTTAGTTTTACTTCATCTTTGCGTTTTTCTGGCACGATCGCCAGAGCGTAGACAGGTGGTATATTATCTACTTTGGGCAAAGATTCTACTTCCTCTGCATTGCTTAAAGTGTCTCCAGTTCTAGCTTTTTCTAAGCGTCCCAGTGCCACAATTTCCCCCGCAGAAGCAGTTTGAATTGAAATCTGCTGTTGACCCAGTAATTGATAAATCCCCCCTACTCTTTCTCCGTTGAGGGTCATGCCATCAGTTATCTGTCCTTGCCATACCCTGACTAAAGATAAGCGTCCCCCTTTATCGTTAAAGTAGGTTTTGAGGACTTGAGCAATAGTATCCCCGTCTGCTTTAGTTTGTAAACCGCGACGTTCGGCAGTAATATTTGGAGAAGGCGCTTCTTTGACTAAGGCATCTAGTAGGGGACGCACTCCATAGTCATGTTCTGCCATACCCAAGAAGACTGGGACAATTAAGTCCGCGCTCAAATCTTGTTTCAAGTCTTGCAATATTTCTGTTTGAGGGGGTTCGATTTCTTCGATTAATTCTTCCAATAAGCGATCGTCAAAATCGGCAAGAGTTTCTAGCATTTCGGTTCTGGTGATTTGTTCTACTTCTGCCAAATCTTCGGGAAAAGCGATCGCATCCGCGGGACTATCGGGATGATAGTGATAGGCTTGTTCCGTGACTAAATCGATATAACCAAGGCAAGTATCGTCTTCTTGAATGGGATATTGTTGGGGAACTAAAGGACGACTGGATACTTTTTGAAGGGCGTGGAGAATTTCTAAATATCCGTAAGAATTGCGGTCAATTTTATTAATAAATACGAGGTGAGGAATCGACCAATCATCGAGGAATTTAAACAATGGTGCTAGGGTGAGAACCTTTTCTATGGCAGGTTCGCAAACTACTACTACAACTCCCGCACCCACTAGAGCATTATAGGTTTCTTGGGTAAATTCTACCGAACCAGGACAATCGAGAAAAGTAAAATTAGTTTCTTGATATTGGCTACCCGCAACAGATAATTCTACGCTACTATGGCGATCGCGAGCTTCAGTTGAGCCGTCACCAATAGTACTACCATCTTTAATATTGCCTTTACGAGTAATCTTTTTCGTAACAAATAAAATACTTTCTAACAATGTGGTTTTTCCACTGGAGTATGGACCAACAATTGCCACATTACGACTGTTCGTGATGCCGTTCTTACTCATGACTTTACCCCGAAGTAATTTTTTATTTTTTTGTTAAGACACTAGTTTTTTTAATGAATAACAGACAATATTCTTTAGAGAATACTACTTTCGGGGATCGACAGGGAAATAATTGTAATTTCTCGTAATAGGATTGAGTCGTTTAGATCGAAATATAAAGATTATCCTTGATTATCCTTAATTAATTACTAATCATTTTTTATGTTTAAGACTCAACACTTACTCTATCTATGACGTAGCAAATAATTAGCCAGACACCAGCAGTAATAAATATGGTGAGTAATAACCTTAGAATAAATAGTTTAATATCTTCAGAGAAAGATTTACTGAAGTTATAAATTAGTGTGGCATCGATCGCTGCTGCAAAGAAGCCGATACCTTGTTTTAAGTTTCTATTGGATAAGTTATTATTCATAATAAACAAAATAGGCATTTATAATTATCCTTACAATGTTAAAGACTAATTTTATATTTGCCTACTATCTAAAGCCATATTTACTGAAGTTGATTAAAAGTTCACAAGGCGATCGCAAAGATCCCTTGAATGTTCGCTTTTATTGATTCACAATATGTATTTTGTTTGGAATTGTTTAGCACTATCTAATCATTAACTCAAACCTGCAACTAATTGCTGTTTTGCAGTATCTAAAGCCTCATCTAACTTACTAGCATCCCTTGCACCAGCTTGAGCTAGATTGGGTCTTCCTCCGCCTCCACCACCACAGATTTTAGCGATACCACCGATGAATTTACCTGCTTGTAATTTCTTCTCCTTAATTACTTGCTGACTAAAAGCAGCGACAAGACTTACTTTACCTTCCCTAGGAATTGAAGCTACAACTACTGCTGCTTCTCCTAATTTTTGTTGCAATCTTTCTGCAGCAGACTGGAGAGATTTAGCATCCATTTCTCCCATGTTTGCTACTAATACTTTGTAGTCTCCTACTGTTTCTGCTTGGGATAATAAACCGTCAGATTTTGCTAAAGCCAGTTCTTGTTTGGCTGCTTCTAATTCCTTTTGGGTGGCTTTAAGTTCGGCTTGTAAATTGTTAACGCGATCGCTAATTTCTTCGGGCTTTACTTTAAACTTATCGCTCAATTCTTTAACTACTTTATCCCGTATATTTAAGTAATCTAAAATAGCTGCACCCGCTACTGCTTCTATTCTTCTTACTCCTGAAGAAATACCGATTTCAGAAATGATTTTGAATGCGCCAATTTCTGCTGTATTGCTAACATGAGTACCGCCACAAAGTTCCATCGACACCCCAGGAAAATCAATTACTCTTACTTCATCACCGTATTTTTCCCCGAACATGGCTGTTGCGCCTTTAGTTTTCGCCTTTTCTATAGGCATCACATTAACATCGGCTTGGTGTGCTTCGGAGATCCAAGTATTAACCAAGTCTTCTACCTGCTGCACGTCTTGGGGAGTTAAAGCGCGAGGGGAATTAAAATCAAACCGCAGGCGATCGAAGTTTACTAAAGATCCTGCTTGAGATACGGAATCATCCACGACTTTTTTTAATGCAGCCTGTAATAAATGGGTGGCGGTATGATTAGCTTGCACTCGACGGCGACAGGCGCGATCTATGGTTGCGTTAACCGTATCTCCCACATTAATCGTACCGCGATCGACTTTCCCCTGATGAACGAAGACATTACCTTCCTTTTGGACATCATCAATGCGAATCAAGACATCATCTCCTGACAGATAGCCTTTATCGCCAATTTGTCCCCCAGACTCGCCATAGAAAGGGGTTTTGTCTAGTACTATTTGTACTTGTTCTCTCGCAGTTGCACTCTTAGCATTATGAGAATTTTCTTCATTGATTATGACAATACCCATCACCTGAGATTGAGAAATCAAATCGCTGTAGCCCAAGAAACTAGTATCACCACTACTCTTAACGATTTCGCCTAAAGCATTTTTCGCCGTTAAATCAATTGCTTCTAAATCTTTACTACCTAATTCCTGATGCTGTTGCATTTCGCGGTTGAACTCTTCAATATCTACCGTCAAACTGTGTTCTTCGGCAATTTCTTGGGTTAACTCCAAAGGAAAACCATAGGTAGCATAAAGTTCAAAGGCATCTTGACCCGAAATTTGCTTTGAACCTAAATTAGTAGCATCAGCAATGATATCCGCTAATAACTTCTCACCCCGATCTAAAGTCTTGAGGAATTGGGATTCTTCCCTTTCTAATTGACTTGTAATAAAGTCTTCTCTTTCCCTTACATTAGGATACGCTGCTTCAGATAAAGCGATCGCAGTTTCAGCTACTTGATTAATAAAATTAGCTTCAATACCAAGGGATCTTCCTTTTCGTACCACTCGACGAATCAAACGACGCAGGATATAACCCCTCCCCGTATTTTTTCCCGTCACGCCATCGGCAATCATATGAACTACAGATCGAACATGATCTCCAATTACTTTGAGGGAGGTTTTAGTTTTCTCATCAGCTTTGCTGTAATCAATACCTGCAATCTCAGCAGCCGTTTTAATAATCGGAAAGATTAAATCAGTTTCATAATTATTGGGTACTTGCTGGAGGATTTGTGCCATCCTTTCCAAACCTAAACCCGTATCAATATTCTTATTTTCTAATGGTGTAAGATTGCCATCTGCATCGCGATTATATTGCATAAATACCAAGTTATAAAACTCGATAAATCTGCTGTCATCTTCTAGATCAATATTCTCATCGCCCAATTCTGGATGGAAATCATAATATAACTCCGAACAAGGACCACAAGGACCAGTGACACCAGATTTCCAGAAGTTATCTTTCTCTCCCATACGCTGAATGCGATGTTCGGGGATTCCTATGCGATCGCGCCAAATTGCAAAAGCTTCGTCATCTTCATTGAATACACTGGGTACAATACGATTTGCGGGTAGCTTATATACCTGGGTTGAAAGTTCCCACGCCCACTCTATAGCCTGTTCCTTAAAATAATCCCCAAAACTAAAGTTACCCAACATTTCAAAGAAAGTATGATGTCGGGCTGTTCTTCCTACATTCTCGATATCATTAGTACGGATACACTTTTGCGATGTAGTAGCGCGGGGTTGGGGTGCTTGGCGCTGTCCGAGAAATATAGGCTTAAAAGGAAGCATTCCCGCAATAGTAAGCATCACCGTCGGATCTTCGGGAATGAGAGATGCGCTGGGTAATATTTTATGCTGTCTCTCTTCATAGAATTTAAGAAACTTCTCGCGGATGTCTCTACCGCTAAGGGATGGGAAATTAGCCATAGTAGTTTATTTAATGGTTTTTGTGTATTTCTTTATTTTTGCATTTTTTATGGTTTTCTCAATTAATGTAGTCATGTATTTAGTTATAGGGAACTGGAGATTTCCCTGGAGTTTCCGTTTAAAATTGCTGTCTAAAAAATTAGATAATCTCCAGATTATTCTGTCTTTCTCAACTTTTTGCGACACAACCTTATGATCGCACTAATAGCTACTCTCACCATCACTGGTAAGTTTATGGGATTCATTACCTTTCAGGGGAGGAGAAAACACACAGACCAATCGCATCTTTGTAGTTGCACGTAAGTAGTGTTTGTCGTTTTGATCCAGGGCATACATTATCCCCACCGTAATCGGATGAATGGTTCCATCCATATCCTCGATTTCTCCTACTCCCTGGATGCAATAGCAGGTTTCCTTATGATTTTTGTATTGCAGAAGAGATTCACTTCCTGCATCAATTATGGTATCAGTGAGGGTATATCCCATCCCATCACTTTCAGTCAAAAATCGACGACTTTGACCGTTGCCCCAGGCAACATCTCGCTCTGTGCCAACAAGTTGCTCTAAATTGCGAATGATCATAGACTTGCTCCTTCAGTTTTCAAAATCTTGTAACGAGAATAAACTGCAAAAAAAATATCGGTCATTAGCAACCGATTAACTTTTGATTTTAATTATTGATTAAAACCTAAAACTAGTTTTAAACTGTCATAATATCTTTTTCTTTTATAGCCAATAGGTCGTCAACTTTTTTATTAAAACTATCAGTGACGCTTTGAATTTCATCTTGCAAACCTCTCGATTCATCTTCAGAAATATCACTATTTTTCTCTTCTTTACGTACTTCATCGATCGCATCGCGACGGATATTACGAATCCCTACTTTCCCTTCTTCGGCTAATTTACCAGCAGTTTTAACTAATTCTTTACGACGTTCTTTAGTTAAGGGAGGGATGTTAAGTCTGATGAGATCCCCATCGTTGTTGGGAGTCAGACCAATATCAGACATCGAAATCGCTTTTTCAATTTGCCCCATACTGCCCTTATCATAGGGTTGAATCATAATCGTGGTTGCATCGGGGGTACTTATGTTAGCCAAAGACTTGAGAGGAGTCTCTGCGCCATAATAATCTACCATCACCCGATCTAACAAAGAAGTGCTAGCCCTTCCCGTACGAATAGTGTTAAAAGACCTTTGAGTGGCTTCAACGGTCTTCTGCATACGTTCTTTTACTTCAGATAACTTCACAGTTTCCTCCTACAATAGTGCCTACAGTTTCACCTTTAGTAGCGCGCATAATATTACCGCTAACAGAAAGATCGAATACTAATATAGGAATATCATTTTCCTTGCACAAAGCGATCGCCGTACTGTCCATAACCTTCAATTCATGGGTTAAGACGTGATTGTAGGTTAAACTTTGATAGCGATGGGCATCGGGGTTGCCTTTAGGATCGGCATCATAAATTCCATCTACTTTAGTAGCTTTGAAGATGATTTCCGCATCAATCTCCGCAGCCCTCAAAGCAGCAGTGGTGTCGGTAGTGAAAAAAGGATTTCCCGAACCAGCACCAAATATAACGACTCGACCTTTTTCTAAATGACGAATAGCACGACGACGAATATAAGGTTCTGCAACTTCTTGCATTGATATTGCCGTTTGCAAACGATTAGCTATACCAATTCTTTCTAAAGCATCTTGTAAAGTCATGGCATTCATTACCGTAGCAATCATGCCAATATAATCAGCCGTAGCTCGATCCATCCCCGCAGCAGAGGCTTTCATACCGCGAAAAATATTACCTCCACCAACGACAATTGCTACTTGTACTCCGCTTTTAACTACATCGGCTACTTCTTGAGCAATCTCGGCGACTACGGCAGGATCGATACCATAGCCTAAATTGCCCATCAATGCTTCGCCACTTAGTTTTAATAAAACCCTCTGGTAACTCATTCCTAGAAAAGTAAACCTCGATCTTTCTTGTTATTTACCTCCCCATAACATAGCAGCTTTCTGCACTTTGTCATTAAATTTCAGCTTGAAGCTACTAATAATTTATCGAATCAAAAGATTATCTTGGTTTTAATTTTAAGGAAGTTTTATTTAGATCTCCATTTAATCTCATCGCCCACTGGTTCGATATAATTTTGGGATACTTGTCGATCTTCAAGTACCGCAGCGATACTATCTCTTAGATAATCATGATTTGCTTGGTTTATTGTTTCCGTGCGATCGTCAATTCTGCCTTGATAGCGAATTACTGCATCCCTGTCTAACAAATAAACAGTAGGGATAACTTTGGCTTTGAAAGATTTGGCGACATCTTGAGTAGGATCGCGCAAGTAAGGAAAATTGAGCTCTTTTTCTGTTGCATATTTTTGCATCGCTTCCATACTCTCTGCAATTGGTTCGGTACAATGGTTGGAATCTATTCCTATCACGGTAAAACCTCGATCGCCAAAATCCGTCTGAATTTGTTTGAGATATTCAATATAGCTATCTACGTTGGAACTAAAATTACCCATAAAGACAACTGCGATCGCTTTGAACTGTTTACGATAGCTACCCAAGTGATAAACTTGCTTATCGATACCAGGAATTTCAAAATCGGGAGCGTAATTACCAATGGTATTCATAAATATTCTTTCCTATAAAAAAAGCTCTTTACTAGCTGTAAATATCCAATTTTATCAATTTTAATTTTTAATTGGGTTTAATTTGGGTTTAATTGGTGATGGTATCCAGCTAATTTATAAACTAGTTTGGCTGCAATAAATTCTGATACTACGGAATCTGAGGTTGGTGCTAGTTCCATTATGTCGCAGCCGACTACTTGATGTTTTTGAAATATTTTTTGGAGAAATTGATTCAACTCATACCAATTTAATCCCCCAGGTTCGGGAGTGCCTACCCCTGGCATAAAACTAGGATCTAAACCGTCGAGATCTATAGTAATAAAGACTCGATCGGTAGTAATCTGCGCGATCGCTTTTTCGATCCAATTGTTATTTTGATAAATGTCTTTTGCCCAAATTACGGGAATTTGTTTGGCTTTAATTAATTTTGCTTCTTCCAGACAAATAGCACGGATACCAACAGGAAGAGTAGGCAAGCCTAAATCTAACACTCGACGCATGACGCAAGCATGATTATAAATCGAGCCTTCGTAGCTATGGCGCATATCTCCATGAGCATCAATTTGAATCACGGTAAATGGTTCGTTCAATATTTGCTGATAGGCTGTAACTACTCCTGCGGTAATACTATGTTCTCCTCCCAAAGCAATGACAAACTTACCATCGCCAATTAATTCCAATACTCTAGCGGTAGTAATTGACATCATCTCTTCAGGAGTAAGACTGGGGTTATCTATGGTAGATGCGATCGCATTTAGGGTATAAATTCCTGCTTCTTGGCAAATTTCTGTTTCTAGCTCGATATCATAAGCTTCTAATTGATCTGAAGCTTCAATAATTGCTGCTGCACCATTTTGGCATCCCTGACGATAGGTAGTAGTTTTTTCAAACGGGATGGGGAGAATAACTATTTTTGATTCCTGGTAGGTTGTTTGAGCTTCTGAACCGATAAATTGTTTGGGAGACACTGGTAATAAGTAATAAGTAATATAAGTAATAAGATAGCTTAGGGCTATAAGCCAAATACTCAAGATAAATAAACTCAATTCCCACTAAAATTAAATAATAAAGACACAAAACTTAAAATTAAATTTTAAACTTAATAACATGACATCGGCGATCGCAATTAATCAAACTCCTAAAACTTGGAATTGGCGTGGACACAACATTACTTACCAACAAGCAGGAGAAACTGGCGCAGCTATACTATTGGTTCATGGTTTTGGGGCATCTTGGGGGCATTGGCGCAAGAATTTACCCGTGTTGGGAGAGTCTTATCGTTGTTATGCGATCGATTTGATTGGCTTTGGTGGTTCGGATAAACCCCATCCAGGAACAGAGATTGAATATACTTTTGCCACCTGGGGGCAACAATTGGCAGACTTTTGTCGAGAAGTGGTAGGTAGTCCTGCTTTTTTGATTGGTAACTCCATTGGTTGTATTGTAGTGATGCAGACTGCGGTAGATAATCCTGAATTGGCTTTGGGAGTCGCAGCAATTAATTGCTCGATCAGATTATTGCACGATCGCAAGCGAGTTACTTTACCTTGGTATCGTAATTATGGCTCAATGGTAATGCAACGAGTATTGGGCAACAAAAGTATTGGCAATTTCTTTTTTAATCTCATTGCCAAGCCCAAAGTAGTCCGCAACATTTTATTGCAAGCCTATCGTCGTCCTGAAGCCGTCACCGACGAACTGATTGATATCTTAATGAAGCCGTCACAAGATCGAGGCGCAGCGGATGTTTTTTTGGCTTTTACGCGCTACTCTCAAGGTCCTTTACCTGAAGAGCTATTACCCCGCCTTACCTGCCCTACAATTCTATTATGGGGTACGGAAGATCCTTGGGAACCCGTGGAGATGGGTAAAGAATTGGCTCAAATACCTACGGTTGATGAATTTATTCCCTTGGAAGGTTTGGGTCATTGTCCCCAAGATGAAGCTCCCGAAGTGGTCAACCCAGTTTTAGTTAAATGGATCGAACAACAACTAACTAACAACAATTTAGGTTAAAATTCTAGTTGGGGAAACTAAGCTTTTTACTTAATGGGGATATAGAGAATGGCTGTTGTAAAGTTGACCAAGCAAGATATTGTTGAAATGAAACCAGAAGATGTGGCTACTATTGCTACTCGTCTAGAGCAAGATGAGTATAATACTCCTTTTGAAGCTTTAGAAGACTGGCATTTACTAAGAGCGATAGCTTTTCAACGAGAAGAATTGGCACAACCTTACATTCATTTATTAGATATTGAAGCCTACGACGAAGCTTAATTTCAGCGATCGCAGATATTTTTTGAATAACTCAAAGTGAAATCTAAATCTTTAATTGTATTTGTTTTCACTTGAGTTGTGTTGGGAATTTTTGATAACTTGCTTTTCTTACTTTTCAACTTAAATTCCGCATCATGAAATAAATATTCTCAGATTATGGATGTTGAATCAGTAGTAGCTTTAGTAAATAAGGAAGTTTATCGTCAAACACAGAAACATCTAACCGACTTACAACAGACTGTCATTATGGAAGTTTGGCGGGGTCAAAAATATCTTGAAATTGCTGACGAATATGGCTGTACCGAAGGACACGCTAAAGATACTGGTTCGTTGTTGTGGAAATTGTTATCAAAAGCTTGGGGCAAAAAAGTAACGAAAAGCAATTTTCGTAGTTTGAGCAAGCTACAGTTAGAGTCTTTCAATAATTTAGCAGAGGATTCGACAGATTTAATTATTACCCAAGATCGCAACTTTCTCGGCAGACAAAAAGCGATCGCAATTCTACAAGATTTAGTAACTCAAAATAACAAAATAATTGTTATCCAAGGAGAGGGGGGTATTGGTAAAACTACCCTCGCACAACAGTTTTTGGCTAGCCAAGATTTTGAACTAGTTCTAGAAGTATTGATGGCAAAAGAAACGGAGAATATTATTTCTGTCGCCAGTGTATTAGAGGAATGGTTGGAACGAGATTTAAAGGAAGATTCAGGAAAAGAATTTGGCGTTACTTTAGCTAGATTCAAAAGATATTTAGAACAGCATCGTATTGGTATCTTAATTGATAATCTCGAACCCGCCCTAGATAAAGATGGCAGATTGATTGGGGGACATCGCAACTATATCGAATTGCTAAGAATTTTAGCCGATACTAAAGTCAAGTCTACTACCATTATTACCAGTCGCGATCGCCTTTGCGAAGCAGAAATTAATTTAGAACACTATCGTCTATCGGGATTAGATTTGGCTGCATGGCAAGAATATTTTGAAGCCTCTCAAATTAATATTAATAATCCAGCTATCATTCCCATTCATCAAACTTATGGCGGTAATGCTAAGGCGATGGGTATTCTCTGCGGAATTATTCGAGAAGATTATGACGGAGATATACAAGAGTATTGGCAGGAAAATTGTCACGATCCTTTAGTAGAAACAGATCTAAAAAATTTAGTTGCCAGTCAATTTAATCGTCTTCAACAATTAGATCCTCAAGCGTATATCTTATTATGTCGTTTGGGTTGCTATCGCTATCAAGATATACCCAAAGTATCCCAGTCAGGATTGTTTTGTTTGTTGTGGGATGTAGAAAAAAGCAAGCAAAGAAGAACAATTAAATCCTTACGCAATCGTTCTTTATTAGAATGCGATCGCGGTGAATATTGGCTGCATCCAGTAATTCGAGGAGAAGCTAAATTAAGATTAGAGAAGTCTCCCGAACAATGGCAACAAGCAAACCATCAAATAGCCATTTTTTTAACAGAAAGTGTCGATAAAATCGATCGTATTCAAGATGCTTTGACGGCATTAGAAGCTTACTACCATTACACTGCTATTTCCGATTATTCCGCAGCAGCAAAAGTAATTCTGCACGGTCGAGAAAACCAATGGGGACAGTTTTTAACTCTGGGTACAACTCTCTATCGTTTGGGTATTATTCAGCCTTTATTAACAGCTATTGATCGAGTAATCGAAAAAATCGAACACGATCGCCATCGCAGCGAATTAAACAACATTTTAGGAGATTTATACTGGACTACGGGTGAGATAGATCGAGCAATTTCTTGTCAGCAAAAAACCCTTGCAACTAGTAAAAATTGCCGACAATTAATTACTCCCAGCCAAGAAAATAGACACGACTTATATTATTGGAGAATGTTAGAAGTCGACTCCTTGCTTAGTTTGGGACTATACAATATCGATCTTTGGGAATTAGCCACCGCAGCAGATTTATTGCACCAGGTAATTGATTTGGCACATAATACCAAACATCATTCTTGGTCGGAAAAAGCAGCATTAGGTTTGGCTTTAATTAATTCCCATTTAAACACTGCCAATGCTCCCGACACTATTGTTACCCGTCTGTATCGTTTAATTGTAGAACTAGAAGATAAAGCCTATAACACAGGGCGTTTTGCTTATTTTATGCAGATATTGGGGCAAATATTTTTCAACCACCAACAAATCGAACCCGCAGGAGTTATCTGGAAAAGAGCGATCGCTTTTTCTCAAGAAAGTCATTACACTCAAATAGAAGCCAAATCATTAATTGGTTTGGGTAATATCGAACGCTATAACGCTAATTGCGATCTCGCAAATTTATATCACCAACAAGCAGCAGAATTACTCGACAAAATCGGTGCAAAATGCGACCTTGCAGAAGCTTATTTTCAGTGGGGTATAACCTTGCAGAAAAGCGATCGCATAATTGAAAGTAAAAACTGTATGGCAAAAGCGATCGCTCTTTTTCAACAAATTGACGCACCCAAGCAGGTTGAAAGAGTACGGAGACTGAGGGACGAGGGAAAAAAGGCGTGGGAGTAAAAAAATAAAAACTTAAAGAAGTATTGACTCATTACTTATTAGGTAAGATTGTTGTAGTAATCAATTATTGTTTGTCGATAAAATAAAGGCATTCCCGTATCATAATATTGCCCTCGAACTAGATAAGCGATCGCCTTATTTTGCTGTCTTAATTTTTCCAAGCAGGTTGTTAATTGAAATTCTCCTTTATGCAGGGTAAGCTCATCTTATTTTGTATAAAATGTACTTGACAAAAGTTTCGTTTT
>NZ_JADWDC010000012.1:0-36453 GCF_020640915.1 Waterburya agarophytonicola KI4
ATCGTCGGTGAAGTTTTGCTGTCTGATGTGGGATAAGAATTATTGGGGATTCAAGTCAACGTTGTTAGCTCTTAATAAAAGGGCAAGAAAAAGACAAGACAATCTGCCTTCTTCAGTTAATTTGTACGCAGCGTAAATTATCTGAGCCAATTAAAAACTTCTGCATGATTGTGTGACACTGCACTCCATCATACTTAGGTGATTTCTGTTCAAGAATATACTCTCGTTCGACAAGTCAACTACGTACATATGTACAATGTATACAGGGATGAACCCTAGCACTTTGTTGAGTATTTTCTTTTCGCTTAACCGCCTTTTTTAAAGCCTTACTTATATTAAATATTATATATGATAATACAAGAGTTTTACTCAGTGCGACATTACTTAACATTAATTTATTGTGAAAAATATATACAAAAAGTTTCAACGATCAATTGTAATGGTTTCAACGAATAAATTTAAGAAATAATGCTTTGAATGAAGAAATAATTACTGACCGAGATCTATATAGGTCAAATAGTGCTAGGATTCCTTTGTAGCTAGGGGTGCTTTGGCAAGTCAAGGCTGAGATATACCCTAAGAACCTGAGACTGGTTAGCACCAGCGGAGGGAAGCTGTTTATTGAGGAAAAAGAAGATGAGAACCGAATGGGTTGCCAAGCGTAGAGGACAGGGCAATGTATCTCAGATGCACTATGCACGTCAGGGAATTATCACTGAAGAGATGCACTATGTTGCTACTAGAGAACGTTTGCCTGTAGATTTAATTCGCGATGAAGTTGCCAGGGGTAGAATGATTATCCCTGCAAACATCAACCACACTAATCTCGAACCAATGTGTATTGGTATTGCATCGAGCTGTAAAGTTAATGCTAATATTGGTGCTTCGCCTAATTCTTCTGACATTAATGAAGAAGTAGCCAAGCTAGACTTAGCGGTGAAATATGGTGCAGATACTCTAATGGATTTATCTACTGGAGGCGGTAATCTAGATGAAATTCGTACGGCAATTATTAATGCTTCGCCTATTCCCATCGGAACAGTGCCAATTTATCAAGCATTAGAAAGCGTACACGGCGATATGGAGAAGCTTTGTGCTGATGACTTTCTTCACATCATCGAAAAACACGCCCAACAGGGTGTAGACTACATGACTATTCACGCAGGTATCTTAATCGAACATCTGCCTCTAGTCAAAAGTCGCTTGACGGGTATTGTATCTCGCGGAGGCGGTATCATTGCTCGTTGGATGTTGCACCATCACAAGCAAAATCCTCTTTATACTCATTTTGATGACATCATCGAAATCTTCAAAAGATATGATGTTTCCTTTAGTTTGGGCGATTCTCTCCGTCCTGGTTGTACTCACGATGCGAGCGATGAAGCTCAGTTAGCGGAATTAAAAACCCTGGGACAACTTACTCGTTGTGCTTGGGAACATGACGTGCAGGTAATGGTAGAAGGTCCTGGTCACGTACCGATGGATCAAATTGAGTTTAACGTCAAAAAACAAATGGAAGAGTGTAGCGAAGCACCTTTCTATGTTTTAGGCCCATTAGTAACTGATATTGCTCCTGGTTACGACCATATCACTAGTGCGATCGGTGCAGCAATGGCTGGCTGGTATGGTACTGCTATGCTTTGTTATGTTACTCCCAAGGAACACTTAGGCTTACCTA
Source organism: Waterburya agarophytonicola KI4 (assembly GCF_020640915.1). GTDB lineage: Bacteria > Cyanobacteriota > Cyanobacteriia > Cyanobacteriales > Xenococcaceae > Waterburya > Waterburya agarophytonicola. The sequence continues at coordinate 1,679 of NZ_JADWDC010000012.1, forward strand.
ATGCAGAAGATGTCCGTAACGGTCTAATTGCCTATAAAATAGCAGCTCACGCAGCCGATATTGCTCGTCACCGTCCTGGTGCTAGAGATAGAGATGACGAGCTTTCTAATGCTCGTTATAACTTTGATTGGGAAAAGCAATTTGAGTTATCTCTCGATCCCGAAAGAGCCAAAGAATATCACGATGAAACTCTACCCGCAGATATTTATAAAACAGCGGAATTTTGTTCTATGTGTGGCCCCAAATTCTGTCCCATGCAAACCAAAGTTGATGCGGATGCAATTACAGAATTGGAGAAATTCTTGGCACTAGAAGAAGAGAAAAAGACTGTTAAGAGTTAATTGACAACTATTAAATAGTTGATTAGTTTAATTATGGAGTAAGTTATTTATAGCTTGCTCCTTTTTTATTTAAAAGCGATTTATTATTAATATTTTATGGAAAGTTTGGGTACTATTTTTAGTGTTTTTATTGGCTGTTTGACTGCGACTTTAGTTGCTTGCTTGATCGTCCACTTTAACGGCAAAACTGTTATTAGTACTATAGATTTAGTTTCATCTTTATTTAATAGGGTTAACAAAAAAAATAATTATACTGTCAAAAAATGGTTGCCTATTGCTACTGAAAGAGAAGTGATTATTCTAGGACTAGTCCCTCTGGCGATCGCATCTTTAATTAGTACTTCTGAGGGGAATTGTTATCATAGTATTCCAAGTTTTTTGATTACAGAAGCAGTTGTTTTTAGTTTATTTTGTCTCAATTTCAAACAAGCAAACTGGAACAATAATTTATTCGGCAGGAATTTTTTAAGTAGAAATTTAGTAGTTTTTTTACTAGCTACTTTATGGTGTTTGGTATTTAGTATTTGGTGTTTTTTCTCTTTCAATCCTGCTTTTAATGCTGGTGCAGATCGATTAATTATCAACGGTAATGCAGATATGTGGTTTTATACCAGAAGATTTGCTGGTTACAATTTAGATAATGTTAGTTTTGATAATAGTCCTGCTTGCGCTTATCTACAAATAAGTCCTAAGAAATTTAGTTCTTTTATTGGTTCGATTCTTGTCTATTTCTCTCCCACAACAGTGTTTGCTATTACTTTGTTTCAAGGATTGCTTAGTTGTAGTTTGTTTTTGAGTTTGTTTGGTCACTGGCACAATTTTATTTATAACGGAAAAAGTTTATCTTTCAAGGCTGCTATTCTGGCTATTTTATGGGGAGTTACCTCTCCCTTAATTTACTGGTTGCTGATAACTTCTTATGCTTCTAATATTTTGTTTATCGCTATTTTTGTCTTAGGAATCACTGCTGCTAGAAATATTTGTCTCAATCGCGATCGATATCCTGACTTTACCGAGGCAATAATGTTATTTAGTTTTGTTATCTGTGTATTTTCTTTTTATATTGTTTTATTACCTGTTGCTTTATTTTTCTATCTAATAACTTTAATTGTTTATCAATACGAACAATATTTAACTCCTATTTATGGCATTAAAACCTTTGCCAAACTGATGTTGACTGCTGGAATAGCTATTCTATTCTGCGTTATATTTTTTAATCATCAAATAGCCCTAAAAGAAGTAGCAGGTAATTTAAATATTATGGAAGGACACGGGAAAAATTTTGTCCCCCTCAACCCTTGGAGTTTATTACAAGAAAGACTAAATCCCATGCCCGTTAGAAGAGATTTTGGGGTTTGGTTTAATATTGTCGTGGGTACTATAGTCTCTGGTTTTATTCTTAAAATAATTTACACTCAATTATCGATTCTAAACAACAAAAATCAAAGTAAAACTTTTTACTATAAGGACTTAATTGCTGCTGCACTTGTAATAGTAGCCTATGTAATTTATTTATTTGCTTATATTCCTTTAGATTTTACTTATCGCTTAGGTAAATTTGTCGTATCGCTTATTTACCCTCTAGCAATATTAGGCTTGTTACCAACCATTCTTTGGTATAGAGATAGTTATTATCATGCTAAATCTCGCACCTTTAAATTAATTGGTTCTGGATTAATTACTTTACATCTCGTTCTACATTTAAGCCAAATGTCATTAAGCGTCAAACCAATGGGGAAATATCAATTAATCTCTACTAAAAACGTTAACAAGATTGATAGCCTAACAATTATTAAATGCCAGAAAAGCGATCCGAGTCAAAAATATCAAAAAATAGTTGGTTTAGATTTAGCTAAACAATATCCCGATCTAAAAATTAATATTTTAACGGAAGATAGCGCGATCGCTAATTACCCAGCAACAGATTTAATTTTGCGAGGAAGAGACATAGAAATCGAAGATGATGATAATGATGATAATATTGTCTGCGCATTTGAGATAGATATTTAAATCTCTTGTAAAATAATTTTAAGTATTAATAGTTATTGGTTATTAATTATTGGTAATACTCCCCAATTATGCGATCGCTGGATTACTCGCAATGCTCCATTACTAATATCTGTATCGTCTAATAACTAATGACTATTGACTAATAACTAATAGGAAAAGTACGCCAGGTACGATAAAATACAGAGTCGCTTATCTAAGATATAACAAGCATCATGGGGAACACATTTGGCAAGATATTTCGCATTACTACTTATGGAGAGTCTCATGGAGGTGGTGTCGGGGTAGTTATTGATGGTTGCCCCCCCCAGCTAGAGATTAGTGAAGCAGAAATACAGGTAGATCTAGACCGCAGAAGACCAGGACAAAGTAAGATTACCACTCCTAGAAAAGAAAGCGATACTTGCGAAATAATGTCGGGGGTTTTCGAGGGGAAAACTTTAGGTACGCCAATTTCAATTCTAGTCAGAAACAAAGATGCGCGATCGCAAGACTATAATGAGATGGCGGTTAAATATCGTCCTTCTCACGCCGATGCTACCTATGATGCCAAGTATGGCATTCGTAACTACAAAGGAGGTGGTAGATCTTCAGCTAGAGAAACCATTGGTCGAGTCGCTGGTGGTGCGATCGCCAAAAAGATTTTACACCAAGTTGCAGGGGTGCAAATTATTGCTTATGTCAAGCGCATCAAAGACATCGAAGCAGAAGTAGATAGCAACACCGTTACCCTGGAACAAGTAGAAAGTAACATAGTTCGTTGTCCTAATAGTGAATGTGCCGAAGTAATGATCGATCGCATCGAACAAGCCAGAAAAGATAAAGATTCTTTAGGAGGGGTGGTAGAATGCGTGGCACGTCATGTTCCCAGAGGTTTGGGCGACCCTGTATTTGATAAATTAGAAGCAGATTTGGCTAAAGGTGTGATGTCTCTTCCTGCAACTAAAGGTTTTGAAATTGGTTCGGGTTTTGCTGGGACAACAATGACGGGTAGCGAACACAACGACGAATTCTATATTGACGACAATGGAGATACGAGGACGGTTTCCAATCGCTCTGGAGGAGTCCAGGGGGGTATTTCTAATGGCGAAAATATCGTCATTCGGGTGGCGTTTAAACCCACTGCAACTATCGGGAAGGAACAGAAAACCGTGACCAAAGATGGAGAAGAAACTTCTCTCGCAGCCAAAGGCAGACACGATCCTTGCGTATTACCCAGAGCAGTTCCAATGGTAGAAGCAATGGTAGCTTTAGTATTGTGCGATCGCCTTTTATATAATAATGCCCAGTGTAAAACATTGAACGATTCAAACTAGGCTAACAAATAGCTATCCTAAAAGTAAGAAAACACTGAAAAGCTGAAAAAAAGACAACCATGACATCGATAAAAGCTTATGCAGCACAAACAAAAGCTGCCCTCAAAGAATTTGAAATTGAACGTCGCAACTTAGGTTCGGATGACGTACAAATTGCGATCGATTATTGTGGAGTCTGCCACAGCGATCTGCACATGGTTAACAATGACTGGGGTTCGTCTTCCTATCCCCTCGTACCAGGACACGAAATTATTGGTCGCGTTACGGAGGTGGGAGACAAGGTAAAAGAGTTTAAAATAGGCGATCGCGTTCGTGTCGGTTTTTTGGTAGATTCCTGTCGCACCTGCGAAGCTTGCTAAGTCGATCTCGAACAATATTGCCTGAATGGATTTACTTTGACCTACGGTAGCAAAACTCCAGATCCAGGGGGTTATACTTATGGCGGTTATTCCAAAATGATTGTTTGCGATCGCAATTTTGTTTTGCGCGTACCAGAAAATTTAGACTTAGCTGGTGCTGCACCATTATTGTGCGCTGGCATTACAACTTATTCACCTCTAAAGCATTGGGGCGTTAAAGCAGGTCAAACAGTCGGTATTATTGGACTGGGTGGATAGATAAAGTTAATGATGCCTACAAACGAATGCAAAAATCAGATGTGAAGTATCGTTTTGCGATCGACATGAATACTTTAGCAGACTGATTGAGGGTAATTCTTTTCAGACAAAGGGTTTTTCCTCGCCAACGAGAAATTTTGAGCAAATAGCGTTACCATCTTTATTAACAAGAATAAAGTTTTGTAACTAAAAGTGACTGCAACCCGATCATTCGATATTCAAACTACTCCTAGTAGCTGGCACTCTCTCCAACCCATTTGGCAGGGGGGAAAAGATATAGTGCAGCAAGGTTTACCCCACCATCAGCTTGCACCTACTTGGCAGATGCTTTTATTGGGTGATGGTTCGCCAACCCATCTTTTACAGTTACTTACTGGGGAGCAAACTGAAGTAGACGTAATCGATATGTCTCTCATTGGTCAAAAAGATGATGGCGCGCCCGAGGAGATTGAAGCAATTTCGGGTTCTAGATTGAGAAGACAGGTATGGCTGCGTACAGCATCTGGTCAAAGATTAGCCTACGCTGCTTCATGGTGGAATGCGAGGGTGGTTGATGATTATCTGCAAAATCGCTCTGAACCTATTTGGCGTAGTCTTTCAACATTACATACTGAGCTTTATCGAGATGTGCGAGGAGTCTATTGTGGCTCTTGTCCTACTCTAGAAGCAGAATTTGGCGAAAAAGCACCATTTTGGGGTCGTCATTATCTATTTTGGCACGATCGCCAGCCGTTAACTTTGATTTATGAAGTATTTTCTCCTTATTTACAGAAATATCTTGGACAAATGAGTTAGAATCAGAAGTCTTTTTTACCAGAGAATTTGGGTCTATTATTTGGGATTGAACACCACGATTGATTTGAGCCAAAACTACAAACGGAACATCAAACTGTTTGGCAATGTCCTTACAAGCACCAGAATATTTGCCAATAGCTTGCGCTCTGTTCCCTGCTGCTCTATCTCCAAGCTTCTGAATATAATTCAAGCACAACTAATCCTAGTTCACCTCTCTTAGACTGAATTTTTCTTAGCCTTGCGACGTTGAGCATCAGGACAAGGAGGAGAAGACAAAGAGCCATCGAGCCATCCCGCAGCTTGATTGATGTGTTCTAAAGCTTCTTGGGGTCGATCCTTTAATAAAAATACTAATGCCGAGGTCAACTGCTGTTTTGCTTGTGCTTTGCGGTTTCCTTTCAAACGATGCCAATCTTGATGAGCAATGAGATTTCTTTCTACTAGTGCTTGAGCGAGTTCCAAATCGCTTAGATCGGCAGGTACTTTGTTTTGATTGCTAGATAAGGGCGTTACTTCAAACATAGGTTAATATCGTGTCGATCTAAATAATGCGTCATCTCTAATTTTAACGATGTCTTCTCCTAAATCTAGCGATATAAAAGAAAATGACCTAGAACAAATATTGATGGAGGTAGAAAAATCCCTCGAACAACTACAAGAGCGACATACTCAGGTCAAGCAAGATCTAGAAAAGCGATCGCAGATCCAAGAACGTCAGCAAGAGTTAAAAGAGCAACAAAAAGCAACGTCTGCTGTCAAACCACTTAAAACAGAATTAAAAAGCTTACAGGAAGAGTTGGATAGTCTGGAATTAAGTCTCGAAAGCGTTTTGTTACCCGATATCTTTTGGCAAGTAGTGCGGTTTGTTTTTTTGGGAATTGCGATCGGCTGGTTTTTGCATATGTGGGCGAGTTAGTATTGCTGCGCGAAAGTAATAAGTTAAGTCAATAAGTATTGATTTATTTGGTAATTGATTAGGTCGAGGTAGCTGTTTCCAGCTTACCCCTCCTATCCGAACCGTGCTTGTCACTTTCACGACACACGGCTGCTCAAACGTATCCACTATTGTCATTAACTGACTTCTCAACTACTAAATACAACGGGAATGTCGTCAATCCAAAGGTAGTCAACTTTAGACCATTCCTTTGCTAATTTCTTGTGGAAAATAGATGATTGTTTCTTCCTAATTTCAGTCATATCTAGGGCTGTTTTAGCGTCGTGACAATGTCCATGAAGGAGTTGAAGATTTTCGTAACAATTTTTACCACCAAGGGCGGTAGCAATGATATGGTCTTCTTCTAGGATATCTCCTTCACGAAAGTGTAATCCACACCAGTTACATTTGCCTTTTTGCTTTTTGAGCTTATAGGCTTTTGAGGGAGGCATTTCGGTATGTCTTCCCATTCTGGTACTCCAGTAAACTAGATTGCCGTCATATGGGCTTTTATCGCCTTTAACTTTTACATAATCAGTTGAACTGCTACCAAAGTCTCTATGCAGAAGTAACCGAAGGGGGTTCGCGTCCCCTTCTTTGGTTGCGAATATCCAGTTTTTATTACCGATTTTTGTAAAATATTTCTCATAAGCAGTTTTGAGACTTTTACATCGGTATCTTCCCCAAGCTCTTAATTTCTTAAAGACTAGATAGTCTTGAAGTACGAACTTGTTAGTTGTAGAGGCATCAGAAAAATTGTAGTAGTTGCACCATCCTCTGATAATGGGATTTAATTCTCCTATTAAAAGGGCTTGTGGTGAATGTTTGTGTTTCTTGACTACTTTCCTAATGCTTTCCTGATGTTTTTTACAGGATTCTTGGGAAGGGTTAATGATGGTTTTAAAACCTAATATGTCACCGTTTGTTTTATGTGCCGAAACATATTTTCCCGCAGGGTATTGTCGAATGTTGTATCCGAGAAAGTTGAATCCTGCTTTTTTATCCTCGCTTAACTCTGAATATAGAGTATGAGCGATTCTTGTTTTGGATGGTTTTAATTCCAAGCCAATGTCTTTTAACCATTCCGAAATTAAATCTCGGCATCTTATGATTACATGAAGATCTTGATGTGTTACTACAAAATCATCAGCATATCTGATGTCGATCCCTACCAGTTTTTGTCTGGGGATGTAGTTGGGTTACTTCGTTCCTACAGTCATTTGTTTGAGTTCTTTAGGGCTTACCTATCCACCTATGTGAACTGAATGTGCGACACCAATAAAGTTAAGACTGGTGCTTCTAAGTTCTGTCTGATGTTCCAGACGTAGGGTGTGGTCTTTTACACCACTAGCTTATTCCCCCTACTCAGCCTTAGAGATGGTTCGGACGGTAATTTGTTTCCTACCCCACGATGTCCTTTTCCTTGATATTATCTCAGTCCAGGGTCGGATATAGAACTCTTGCTTGCGGTTAGGCGTTTTCAGCAATTATCGCTCTGTCCGCTTTTACTCCCGCAGATTATATCTAGGTTATCAGTCCAGATATAAGGGAAACTTCTCTTCCTCGTCACCGAGGAGGACGCTGTATGCTTTTCTACCCCGCACAAGGGCGCAAAGACTTGGTTTTCTAGGTTACTCACCTCACTTTGATGAACTGTAAGTTATCATTTCTAAAGGATTAAAGTGCGAACTCAAGTCAGGGTGACTTACTTTAGAAATGTATTCTATCCCTCCATATGTATGGGTTTCAGAATAACGAATCGCACTAACTTTTTAGACTGGGAAGTCCCGCGCTACAAAGCGAGGGCGACGGACGGGCGGTATAAACGCCTGGGGTTTCCCCAGGGGACACGCCCTCATGAAAAGCCTAGGAGTTGAAAGGCTCAATGCCTTGAAAAAGAGTATTCTACCATTTGTTTTTATTTGTGGTAGAATAATTTAAATAATTTAATGATTCTAAATTACCGCTACCGCATATATCCAGACTTACAACAAATCGAACTACTCAATGAGTGGCTCGAAACTTGTCATGTTAGTTATAACTATGCGCTGCGAGAACTGAAAGATTGGATTGCTTCTCGCAAATGTCCAATCGACAGGTGTAGTTTGGAATCAGAATATATCATGGCTGCGGATTATCCGTTTCCTAGTTACCACCAACAACAAAACAATTTACCCAAAGCAAAGAAGAAATTCCCACGACTCAAAACAGTATCGTCTCAGGTATTGCAAACTAATATCAGACGACTGCATGATAGTTGGGATTGTTTCAGAGCAAGAGGCTACGGTTTTCCGCGCTTCAAAAAGTACGGGCAAATGAAGTCGATATTATTCCCTCAGTTCAAATCTAATCCTTTGAGTGACTGGCAAATACAATTACCAAAATTGGGAAAAGTTAGAATCAATCTTCACCGACCAATACCTGAAGGATATGTAATCAAACAAGTCAGGGTAGTCAAAAAAGCAATGGGTTGGTTTGCGGTGGTAGCGATAGAATCGGATCTTGTTATTCCTAGTCCTGTACCTCACGGTCATGCTATCGGTATCGATGTCGGCTTGTTGTCATACGTGGCAACGAGTGATGGATATACAGAAGCTAGACCTAAGTTCTTCAAGACAGCCTATCGTCGGCTGAAAGTGCTACAAAAGCGTCTGTCGAGAAAAATGAAACGGGGTAAGAACTACAAGAAAGCAAGAATCAAAGTAGCCAAACAACATAACCATATAGCGTTCAAACGCACTGATTACCAATTCAAATTAGCCCATAAGCTTTGTGATATGGCAGACACTATCTATATAGAAGACTGTGATTTTCGTATCATGGCAAAAGGCTTTCTGGGCAAACATACAATTGATGCAGCCTTTGGTAAGCAAAGGGACATATTAGAGTATGTAGCTAAGAAGCGAAATGTTTTTGTCGGTCGTGTTGATCACAGAGGTACATCTCAAACTTGCCCTAATTGTCGCTCGGTCGTTAGAAAAGATCTCAGTGTCAGAATAAGCGACTGTAATGAATGTGGTTATGTTGTAGATAGAGACATCGCCTCTGGGCAAGAAATTTGTAATCGAGGCGAGGAAACGTATCGCGGGACTCGCGAAAAGCAAGAAATTGGCTCTCAAGAGGGGCTGAGGGGCGAATGCATTCGCCCCTTTAAACGCCCCGTCGTCGTACTGTCGGGCAACCTAGTTGTAGATAAGTGGCGCAACCTGGATTTATCCAGTAGGAGAGCAAGATCCATTGGCGACGATGGAAGCCCACACTGTAATCCGAACGGAGCGATAGCGAAGTGAGTATTCAGTGTTGGGAGGATGTCACCTACAGAGATTATGGAAAGCAATGGTATCTGAGTGAATACAAATTACGATCGCCTATTTGATAAAATTCAGGAGTTGGTTTTATATCATTCTCCTAGCGGATTAGAAACGGAAATAGATCGAGCTTTATTAAAAGAGTTAACTGCCCTAAAGGTAGAAAATTGGCAGGATCGGGCGGGAAATGTCATTGCTAAAATTCCTGGTCGAAATTCTTCTAGGGCGATCGCAATTACGGCTCACAAAGACGAAATTGGTATGATTGTCAAATCTATCGATAGCAATGGCTGCTTGCAGGTGCGTCGTCTTGGCGGTTCATTTCCTTGGGTATATGGAGAAGGGGTAGTTGATATTATTGGTGACAACCAAGTTATTAACGGTATCCTGTCTTTTGGATCCCGCCATGTGTCCCACGAATCTCCTCAAAAAGCTCAACAGCTAGACACTCCCCTGGGTTGGGAAGATGCTTGGGTAGAAACTAAATGTAGTTTGGCAGAATTAGATGCTTTTGGCGTGCGCCCTGGTACAAGAGTAGTTATCGGCAAACATCGCAAACAACCTTTTCGACTCAAAGATTATATAGCCAGCTATACCTTAGACAATAAAGCTTCAGTTGCCATCTTATTGGCTTTAGCCGAGACAATAATCGATCCTCCCGTAGATATTTATCTCGTCGCATCGGCAAAAGAAGAAGTCGGTGCAATAGGGGCGTTGTATTTTACACAAAATCAAACTCTAGATGCCCTAATTGCTTTAGAAATTTGTCCCCTCGCCGATGAATATCCCATCGAGTCGGGAGTAGCCCCCGTATTATTATCCCAAGATAACTACGGTGTATACGATGAATTTCTCAACGCCGAAATCCGCCAAGCAGCAGTTAAAGCAGACATTCCCCTACAGCTTGCTGTATTAGATGGCTTTGGTAGCGATGCCTCTATTGCTATGAAATTTGGTCATGTTTCTCGGGCTGCTTGTTTGAGTTTCCCGACTCAAAATACTCACGGTTATGAAATTGCTCATTTGGGCGCGATCGCCAATTGTATTGAAATTTTAACTACTTACTGTCTGAGAGAGTGCAAAACTAATTAAGATAATAAGTAGAGCAAGATCACAAGAGAGTAATTGACTTTATGTCATATACAGCGAATTTAACGGAAAATCGGCGTATCGCGATCGCCAATAGAGGAAATCAAACTACGATTAGTTTGACGTCGAGCAATGTAGGACAGCAGCAGAGTCAAACTACTGGTTTTACCACGGGAAGCTGGCAATCCCTACCTCAGCTATATCAATTGGGAACAAATTTTGTTCTGAAAATAAATAGCGATCGCAATTCCTACTACTTATTAATACAAGCACATGGTATTAGTACAATCCCTGCACCAGATTTAAACAATGCAGTTGAAGTAGATTTACAAAAGAGTGAAGATTCTACAACAATACCTCACAAGATTGAATTTGAACCCATGGCACCCATGCCACCCATGCAGCCGATGAAGATGGGTAATATGTCGATGGATCTTAATTCCATGTCAATGAAAATGGGTAATATGTCGTTGAATATGAATGATTCCCAAACATCCACATCCACCAAACATTTTTGTTCCCAATGCGGACAAAAAGCCAAAATAAGCGATCGCTTTTGTAGCAGTTGCGGTTATCAATTAGATCGATAACCAACTCCTCAATTTTTCAAAATCTCTCAATTCTTATTTTTTTCAATGACTTATTGTCTCGGTATTATCAATCAACTCGGCATCGTGATGGCTTCTGATTCTCGTACTAATGCGGGGGTTGACTACATCTCTTCTTATAGAAAAATGTTCGATTTATCTTTACCAGGAGAAAGATCGATTATTATTTGTAATTCAGGTAGCCTGTCGGTTTCTCAAGGAGTTCTAACACTTTTAAATCGGGACATTCAAAATAAAGAAGAACAAAATCTACATACATTAGAAAATATGTACGATATGGCTCGTTATATTGGCAACAAGAGCCGAGAGATTCAAGACAGAGATCGTCCTTGGTTAGAAAAAGACGGCATTGACTATAGCTGCAATTTCTTATTAGGCGGTCAAATAAAAGGAGAAGTGCCCCAACTGTATTTAATTTATCCTCAAGGAAATTTTATTCAAGCAACTCCAGAAACGCCCTTTCTCCAAATTGGCGAAACCAAGTATGGCAAACCCATCTTAGACCGTACCATAACTTATAATACTCCCCTAGAAGATGTGGCAAAATGCGCCCTATTATCTTTGGATTCTACAATGAAATCTAATATTTCAGTTGGCCCGCCAATCAATTTAGTAATGTACCAAGCCGATAGTTTTGAGATTAATCGCAAGCTGGAATTACGTATAGGTGCGCCCTATATTGCTAAGATCCGTAAACTATGGGAAGAATCGGTACGTCACGCTTTTGAATCGATGCCTGAAATCGAATGGGAACAGGAAACAAATGATTCAGAAGAAGATATTTTTATCGATTGATTTAATCTAAACAATGAAATATCTACTATTTTATAAACCCTATGGAGTGTTATGTCAGTTTACAGATAATAGTAGCGATCGACGCCCAGTTCTGAAAGATTATATATCGATACCAGGAGTTTATCCCGTCGGGAGATTAGATTTAGATAGTGAAGGATTGTTGTTACTAACAGACAACGGACAGTTACAACATCGCTTATCCGATCCTAAATTTGCCCATCCCCGTACTTATTATGTTCAGGTAGAACGCATACCCGACGAAATAGCTTTAGATAAACTCCGTCATGGTGTCACCATCAAAAACTATCGCACCCGAAAAGCAAAGGTAAGTAAATTATCTAGGGAGCCAAAATTACCATCTCGTATTCCGCCCATACGCGATCGCAAAAATGTCCCTACCTGTTGGTTAGAAATAACTCTAACTGAAGGAAAAAATAGACAAGTTAGAAGAATGACTGCTGCGATCGGTTTTCCTACTCTTCGATTAGTTAGAATAGCTATAGGAAAAAATACTCATCAAATCGATTTGACAGGCTTAGAACCTGGTCAATGGCGAGAATTAACTGGGAAAGAAGTACAAATCTTGAATAGCTTAAAATAAATATTAATTTATTACTTATGGCGTTAAAACCCTGTAAAGTTTGCGGTACTCTCAATGCAGAAGGAGTAGATACTTGTCTTAGTTGCGGTTACGATCCCCAGGGAAGCAAAAGACCAGCTATCTTTCGTTATATTGCGATCGCTTTAGTAATTTGTTTTGTTCTACCTTTTTTATCAGGATTAATTAACTGGGTTTTACTGCAAATAAAACCAAAATCACCCACACCAACTCAACCTAAAATTTCCTTAACTCAGAAAAATCAAATAACAATTCAATGCTTCAATGTTTATGATTTGAGCCAAAAATCTTGAGCTAGTTTGACAATTTTTTGGGAAGCCGTACCATCCCCAAAAGGATTGATAGCGGTTGCCATTTTTTCATAAATAGCTTCATTCTCTAGTAGCTCGGCGGTAGAATCAACAATGCTTTGAGCCTTAGTCCCGATCAGTTTTGCCGTTCCTGCATCCACTGCTTCTGGTCTTTCGGTGGTTTCTCGCAAGACTAAGACGGGTTTACCCAAACTCGGTGCTTCTTCTTGCAATCCACCAGAATCTGTCAATAAAAGATGACAGCGGGAGATCGCTCCTACCAATTCGGGATAGTCTAACGGTTCGGTCAAAAACACTCTAGGGTGATTGCCCAATGCTGCTTTAATCGGTTCTCGCACGGTAGGATTGCGATGCAATGGTAATAGCAGAGCGATATCGGGGAAACGATCTAAAATAGTGGTAAATCCTTGCAAGATATCTTCTAAGGGCTTACCCCAGTTTTCGCGACGATGAACTGTTGCTAACAATACTCGATGCTTATCCCAGTCTAAATTAGGGACTTTACATTCTGGCTTTTTATTGGCAACGGTCAAAAGACTATCAATTACCGTATTACCTGTATGATGAATTGCTCCCGTTACTCCAGATTTTTGCAAATTTTGCACTGCTAATGCTGTCGGTGCAAAGTGCAGTTGGGCGATCTGAGAAATTAAGCGACGGTTAGCTTCTTCTGGATAGGGATCGTAGAGATTATTGGTTCGCAAACCAGCCTCCACATGCCCCAGGGGAATTTGATGATAAAACGCAGCCAAGGCAGCCGAAAATGCTGTTGTGGTATCTCCCTGGACAAAAATAAATTTAGGCTCGATCTCAGCGAAAACTTTTTCCAATCCCTGCAAACTATCACAGGTAATATTAGTTAAGGTCTGCTTGGGTTTCATAATTGCCAGGTCACAATCTGCCTCAAGGTCAAATAATTCCATGACGCGATCGACCATTTCCCGATGCTGTCCTGTAAGTATCAGATGAGTTTTAGTCTGACTGAGAGAGTTGAGTTGCTTGATTACTGGGGCGAGTTTAATTGCTTCTGGTCTAGTACCTAGAATTACCCCTACAGAAATATCTGGTGCAGTCATTTTATCTCCCATTGTTTGTTTAAAAAAGCCATTCTAAACCAAGACTAAAACGATTATCCTCATCTTCAATTGAATTTTGCCTTTCAATATCTCCAGATAAACGCAAACTCGGAGCAACAGCATAGCCTACAGAAAAAGAAGTAATTCCTACTTCTCGATCGCCCCCAACAGAAACAAAACTTTGGGAAACGGAAATATCCCCCCCTCCAGTGCGAGAAAGAGCCAACATCAAACGCAATCCTAGCCGAACTCCATCGGTAAAGAAATCATTGCTTTGAATATAGCGATATCCAACTAAGGGTGCAAAATTGAAATAGCTACCCAAAGGTAAAAGAAAATAATGTAAATCCGCTCCTGCTGCATTGCGATCGCCATTGAATGCGGTTTGATAGTCCACACTCAAAGTAAAACCGCTACGTTTGATAAATATATCTTCAATCCCCAAATTAAGTCCAGAACTATCTTTACTAGAAGGAAATATCGTAAAACCCAACCGCACACGAGAGCGAAAAGCAGGATCGTGTTTAATATCTTCTAAAACATTGGGTATTTCTTCGAGCCATTTCTGCAATACGGGACTTTCTTCAACAATTTCTGGAGGAAAATCGATATTATTACTCTCATCTCTACTGTTTGCTTCGATTGTTGCAGCCCCAGCAGTAGTAGGAGGAATTAGAAATATCTGAGCTAAATAATTGCACAGGAAAAATAAAACAAACAATCTCATTTCAATAATCAGTCCTTAAGGGTACCCTATGGGGTTCGACTTTGCATATTATCAGCTATCAATATCGAATTCTCGGATCGATATAGGCATTAATAATATCGATCGCGATACTAGCCATTACTACAATCACTCCAAAGAATACCATCACCCCTTGTACAGTGGGATAATCCCGCAAAGAAATCGCCTCATATAGTCTATTACCCAATCCTGGCCAAGAGAAGGTTACTTCTGTTAATACTGCTCCACCCAACAAAGCAGCGAAAGTCAAACCTAAAACCGTAATCACAGGAATTAACGCATTTTTCATCGCGTGAGAAATTAGAATTGTCCCTTCGGGAATTCCCCTAGCTCTAGCTGCTTCCACATAATCAGCCTGTAGAGTCTGCTTGAGATTAACCCGTACAATACGCTCAAAAATACCACTCAACAGCAAGCCAAGGGTAATACTGGGTAATGCTAGATAATGAAGCGTATTCAATAGCATCCCCATATCTCCTGCCAGAATACTATCAATTATATATAAGCCTGTTGCGGGGGGTGGGGTTGGCGCGCTAATAGGAAAGCGAGTCCCCAAAGGAAACCAGCCCAGATTTACGGCAAAGATCAATTGCAACACCATTCCCACCCAAAATAGAGGTAAAGAATAGGTGATGATGCCAAACAAACGTCCTAGGGCATCGAGAAATTTATTTTCGGTAGAAGCGGAAACCATTCCGACAAATACCCCAACCGTCACAGCTACAACCATGCTGCAAAAAGATAGCTCGACGGTAGCAGGAAAATATTCTTTGATTACATCCCAAACTGCTAAACCACGACTGCTAAGGGAACTACCCAAATCAAAACTGAGTAAGTTTTTTAAATAATCGAAATACTGCTGCCATAAAGGATCGGTCAAACCTAACTGCGATCGCAAGGCTGCTTTAGCTGCTTCTGGAGCGCGCGTACCCAAGATTGCATCGGCTGGATCTCCAGGAGTCGCCCTGAGTAACAAAAATACCAGAGTCGCGATCATTAACAGCATGAGAGGAGCTAAAAGCAAACGAACTAAAATATACGATTGCAGGGCTTTGGAGCGAGACATATTTAGCTTTAGCCATAATAAATAGTTTTATTAGTTATAGCAGTTCTCTCCTTAATTACTAAGACAAGGCAATATTATTGATTCTTATTGATCTTGCCCGATACCCAACTCTTTTTTACTGCGTTTTAGATCTTTCCAAAGAGATTTGATTTGTTTGTACGCGCTCTCTGGGGGTAACTTCCCTGCTGTTTCCAAATTGCAAATATAGTTTATTTTTTGAGCAAATTCTTGCAAATTAGAATTAAATACTAAGTTTTCTGGTTTAACTTTTCCATGATATCGATGGCGCGGATAAAGAAAATCGTTAGTTTGTTTATTAGTTGTCATGGGGTTGAATATTTTTCTCAAACAGTTTGACTGGAACTCTGAATAAAATTTTGACTGAGATAATCCCTAAGTTGGCAGTTTTAAATTTTATTTAGTTTCTATTTTAATAATTTTTAACATTTAAGCGTGATTTATTTTATATGGACACAAACGTTACTTGATGACGCTACTATAAACAGGGTTTTATTTTAAATATTAACAGGAGATTTAAAAATGGTTAACCAAACCTTAACCTAAATTTTAAAACCTTACTGTTGAGTTCTACCGAACGTTGAATTCTAGGCAATTATCAAAAATGTCACAGACAGAAAAACTTTACGAAGGCAAAGCCAAAATTCTTTACACTACAGACGATCCAGATATTTTATTAACGGTTTACAAAGATGACGCAACGGCATTCAATGCTCAAAAAAAAGGGCAAATTACGGGAAAAGGAGCAATAAACTGTCAAATTACGGCAGCTTTATACGAACTCTTAGAATCTCTGGATATTTCAACTCACTATGTAGATTGCCCCCAGCCTGATCGCATGAGGGTCAAAGCAGTTACTATTGTTCCCGTAGAAGTAGTGGTGAGAAATATCGCTGCGGGGAGTCTTTGCCGTCAAACAGGATTGCCAGAAGGTAAAGTACTAGATGTTCCCTTAGTGGAATACTATTACAAAAGCGATGAATTAGGCGATCCCCTTTTGACTCGCGATCGCATATTCTTGTTAGATTTAGTCTCCGATTCAAGATTGGCTCAAATAGAGAAAATGGCGCGCAAAATCAATCAACATTTACAAAGCTTTTTCGACCAATGCGACATTATTTTAGTGGATTTTAAATTAGAATTTGGCATCGATAGCCAACAAAATCTACTTTTAGCCGATGAAATCAGTCCTGATACTTGTCGTCTTTGGGATAAGAACGAAACAGATCCTACAGCAAAAGTAATGGACAAAGACCGTTTTCGTAAAGATTTAGGTCGAGTTGAATCAGCTTATCAACAGGTTCAACAAAGAGTTTTAGCCCAAATAAAAAAAAATGATTGCAGTTAAATAACTAATTATTACTATCAAAAATTCAACCTGAATCTTTCAATCTAATAAAAATTATTCCTCAATAAATTTGGGAACATTAAATACCGTAAATAGTCATAATGCCCTGAAGATGAAGAAACAAAATTATTGGGGTGGAAAAAATATAAGTGGATGATATAAGTGGATGGGCTAGCTACAGCGATCGCCCTAGGGATAAAATCCCTAATAATCGAAGCTTGTTTCATTTTATAGATTTTAAATTGCTATAGTTGACAACCAGTTATGACAATTTGCATCTGAAGTCAAATCAAATAAATTGGTTACGTAAATCTTTAGCGGTCAACTTATCGAATGTCTTATTTGGTGTGTGGAAGTGTTAATTGAATTAAAAAAAGTGCGTCTATCTCCTATTGCGATCTTAATCTTAGCAACTACTCTAAATCTGGGATTATCTTTACCTAGCAAAGCAGCAAAAGAAAATTCAAGAGTCCAGTCCAACAAAATCATCGTAGCTAACGGTGCAGCTTTGCTGAGGAATATCAAACCAAATGCTATAGCTCAAAATCCCGATGGGATAAACCAAAAACCATTTGAGACAGATAGCAATACGGAAGTAGATCCTAATCTTAAGCTACCTGAATTCAAACCACCCCAATCAGAATCTGTACCCGAAAATTCCGCAGAAAACGAAAACTCAGAAAAATCTCAAGAGCCACGGGTGCTAGTAGCAGAAGTGGTAGTAGAAGGAGCAAGCGAAGAACTAAAAGATATTGTTTATGCCAGCATTAATACAGAACCAGGCAGAACCACTACGAGAACCCAACTTCAGGAAGACGTAAATGCCGTATATGCGACTGGTTTTTTCCAAAACGTAGAAGTAACCCCAGGGGATACTCCTTTAGGGGTCAGAATCACTTTTACCGTCGAACCAAACCCAGTTTTAAACAACGTCTCGGTTATAACTGTTCCTCAAAGAAATCCAAGTCAAGTTCTACCGCCAGAAAAAATCACCGAATTTTTTGGTAAAAATTACGGTCAAATTCTCAACCTGAGAGATTTACAACAAGGTGTTATCAAAATCAACGAATGGTATAGCGAAAATGGTTACGAACTAGCTCAAGTCGTCGGCGCGCCTCAAGTTAGTCCCGAAGGAGAAGTTACTCTGATTTTGGCAGAAGGCATAATTGAAGATATCAATGTTAGATATTTTGATGAAGACGACGAACCGATAGAAGGCAAAACCAAAGAATATATTGTCAAAAGAGAGGTAGAACTAAAGCCAGGAGATATCTTCAAGCGAGATACGGCTCGACGAGATTTACAGCGAGTTTTCGGCTTGGGTATTTTTGAAGATGCTCGTTTTTCCTTTAGCCCTGGCACAGATCCGAGTAAAGTCGTGGTCAACGTTGATGTAGTTGAAGGCAGTAGTGGGTCAATCTCAGCGGGCGCTGGTTATAGTTCCTCTGGCGGACTATTTGGTACAGTTAGCTATCAGCAAAAAAACTTTGGCGGTAACAATCAAACCCTAGGTACTGATATATCTTTGGGTAACAATAGTTTGCTTTTTGATGTCAACTTTACCGATCCTTGGATTGGTGGCAGCGAAAGCCGTACCTCATATACAGTCAACGCTTTTCGTCGTCGTTCCATCTCTCTAGTATTTAATGGCGATAATGATATCGAGACAGAAAATGGTAACGATTCACCTCGTATAATTCGTACTGGGGGAGGGATTAGTTTTGGTCGCCCTATTCCAGGAGATCCTTTCAAGCCTCGCGAATGGTCTTTATCAACAGGATTTCAATATGAACGAGTCGAAGTAAGAAATAGCGATGGAGATATTTCACCCATATCTAGAGCCAGTAATGGTAGTGAAAATTTGGCTATCAGCGATGATGGTACTGACGATTTATTTATCTTGCGTTTTGGGGCAAATCGCGATCGCCGTAATAATCCAATACAACCCACCCAAGGTTCTGTCTTAAGACTGGGAACAGAACAAACAATTCCTATCGGTTCGGGTAGTATTCTGTTTAATCGAGTGCGGGGAAACTTTAGTCAATACTTCCCGATTAATATCATTCGCTTTAGTGATGGCCCTGAAACTCTAGCTTTCAACATTCAAGCGGGTACAATCTTAGGAGATGTTCCTCCCTATGAATCCTTTATCCTAGGTGGTAGCAACTCTGTACGAGGTTTTGGCGATGGTGAAGTTGGTAGCGGTCGCAGTTATTTCCAAGCTACAGCAGAATATCGCTTTCCAATTTTTAAAATTATTGGGGGTGCATTCTTCTTCGACTATGGCACTACTTTAGGTTCTGATGATGCAGTACCAGGAACGCCATCGAGGGTAAGAGGACTACCTGGGGCTGGTTATGGCTATGGTTTGGGAGTACGAGTCCAATCGCCTTTAGGCCCGATTCGGGTTGATTATGCCATTAATGACGACGGCGGTAATGAGATTCAGTTTGGTATTGGGGAGAAGTTTTAACTACTAATTACGGAGATGGGAAGTACATTAAAAGCTGAGTTTGAGTTGTCGGGGGTTGGGTTACATTTTGGCGTTAAGACAACTGTCAAAGTTATGCCCGCCAATCCTGGGGATGGTCGCTATTTTGTCCGAGTAGATCTGCCAGAAAAGCCCATAATTCCCGCAGAAGTAGCAGCGGTGGGTCAAACTACTCTTTCGACAGAATTGGTGGCAGAAAATGTCAAGGTACGTACTGTAGAGCATTTATTGGCTTCCCTCTCGGCTAATGGTATAGATGAGGCGCGGATTGAAATTAATGGCGAAGAAGTTCCATTATTAGATGGTTCGGCTAAAATTTGGTGCGAGGAGATCGCCAGATCGGGAATCGCGATCCATAATTCTGCTTTAATTCCAAGTCTTATTGTTTTAAGAGAACCTGTTTGGATTAGAGAAGGAGATGCTTTTGTGGCTGCCTTACCCGCATCTGATGTTAGATTTACCTATGGTATAGATTTCCCTTATGATGCGATCGGCAATCAATGGCATAGTTGGAATCCCACTCAAGAAGATTTTACTCAAGAAATTGCCCCCGCCCGTACGTTTGGATTTGCCGATCAAATAGAACAGTTACAACAGGCTGGATTAATTAAGGGTGGAAGTCTGGAAAACGCCTTGGTATGTAGCCATTCGGGATGGGTCAATCCTCCCTTAAGATTTACGAATGAACCAGCCCGTCATAAACTATTAGATTTAGTAGGGGATATGAGTTTGTTGGGTCAGTTTCCCACGGCTCACATTATTGCCTACAAAGCCAGTCATAAATTACATATTCAATTGGCGAACAAGCTGACTGAGATTGGTAGTTAAATTAGTAATTAATAATTTAAAGAATGGATTCCGCTATCGAAACCCCAGATAATTCGATTAAAACCACCCTTGACATTCGAGAAATTCATCAATTATTACCCCACCGCCATCCTTTCGCTCTAGTCGATCGCATTATCGATTATGTGCCAGGAGAGAAAGCAGTAGGAATTAAAAACGTTACTTTCAACGAACCATTTTTTCCTGGGCATATTCCTGACTTTCCCTTAATGCCTGGAGTATTGATGGTAGAAGCGATGGCACAGGTAGGAGGGATTATCCTGGTGCAATTGCCAGGAATGAAGGGGAAATTTTTTGCTTTTGCAGGAATTGATAAGGTGCGTTTTCGTCGCCCTGTCGTTCCAGGCGATCGCTTGACTATGACCGTAGAACTTCTATCATTAAAACAAAATCGTATTGCCAAAATGCAGGGTCGGGGCGAAGTTGATGGCGAACTGGCGGTAAAAGGAGAAATGATGTTCTCTTTAATTGAAATGTAATTACAATACAGACTTAGTAAATTATCATATGACCTCTAGCCCCTAGCCTCTGGGAGAATTGATCTTGAGAACCTCGATCCATCCGACTGCTGTCATTGACGATCGCGCCAAACTTCACCCTACTGTAAAAGTCGAACCCTATGCGGTAATCGGCAGTCAAGTTAGTATTGGTGCGAATACTGTTGTGGGCAGTCATGCCATTATTGACGGACTAACAAAAATCGGTCGCGATAATCAGATTTTCCCTGGTGCAGCTATTGGTTTAGAACCTCAAGATCTCAAATATAAAGGGGCAAACAGCCAGGTCATAATTGGCGATCGCAATCGTATCCGCGAATATGTTACCATCAACCGCGCTACCAATGAAGGAGAGGCGACTGTTATTGGAGATGATAATTTATTGATGGCATACAGTCATGTAGGTCATAATTGCATTATTGGTAATGAAGTGATTATTGCTAATAGTGTGGCGATCGCTGGTCATGTCCACGTCGAATCAATGGCAATTATTAGCGGCGTTTTGGGTATTCATCAGTTTGTCCATATCGGTCGCATGGCAATGGTGGGTGGCATGAGTCGTATCAGTCGCGATGTTCCTCCCTACATGATGGTGGAAGGAAATCCCGCTAAAGTGCGATCGCTAAACTTTACGGGATTAAAAAGACGGGGTTTTTCTCAAGCTGAAATTCGTCAATTGAAAAAAGCCTTTAGCTATTTGTATTTGAAAAACTTACCCCTACAAGATGCGATCGCGCATTTGGATGAATTCCCAGATAGCCAGCATATCCAACATCTGCAAGAGTTTATGCAGTATTCTATTGCTGATGGTAGAAGAGGTTTGATTGCAGGAAAGTAGAATTAAGCAATAAATAATAAATAATAAATAATAAGTAATCAAGAAAATGGCTACTTTACAACAAAAGCGATCGGAAAATGTCGATGGTGATTTCTATGTCGATTCTACCTGTATCGATTGCGATACCTGTCGTTGGGTAGCACCAGATATATTCAATCGTCAGTCGTCTATGTCTGCGGTATATTATCAGCCACAAACAGAATCTGAAAGAGTTTCGGCAATGCAAGCTCTTCTATCTTGTCCGACTGCTTCTATTGGCACGGTAGAGAAACCCAAGGATGTCAAGCAGGTACAGAAAACTTTTCCCATCCAGATAGAAGATGATGTTTACTATTGTGGCTATCATTCCGAGTCTTCTTTTGGTGCAGCGAGTTATTTTATTAAAAGACCCGACGGTAATATTTTAATTGACTCTCCTCGATTTACACCGCCTTTGGTTAAGCAGTTGGAAAAGTTGGGGGGAATTGAATATTTGTACTTGACTCACCAAGATGATGTTGCCGATCATCAGAAATATCATGACCATTTTAATGGTCAGCGCATTCTCCATCTTGATGACATCAAACCCGCTACCAAAGAAGTCGAAATCAAACTCTCTGGGACAGAAACCGTAGAATTAACCCCAGATATATCTATTATCCCCGTCCCAGGTCATACAAAAGGACATACGGTTTTACTTTACAAAAACAAATTCTTATTTACAGGAGATCATTTAGCATGGTCGCCTCATTACGAGCATCTTTATGCTTTTGCTCGTTTTTGCTGGTACGATTGGTCGGAACAAATCAAATCGATGGAAAAGCTTGCTAATTATTCTTTTGAGTGGGTCTTACCAGGACACGGACGTCGCTATCATGGAGATCTGACTACTACTAAAAAACAAATGGAACAGTGTATTAGTTGGATGAAAGAGCAATGAGCCAAGGACAACAAACAATTAACCTGTAGGGTGGGCAGCACAAGGAAATTTTGCAGCCAAAATTAATATTATTATTGCCCACCACTTATTTAACTAATTAATTAATTACTACTCAATATTAATTGAAGTGGGAGAAGAACTAGAACTATTGCTACTAGGAATACTAGAACCTTGACGGAAATCGGCATAAAGGCGATCGCGCCAAGCGAAAAATGGTTCAAAAGTGATATTATCTGCTAATCCTGGGATACCTTTTCCTTTAAGAGGATCGGGAATATCAAGATAAGAACCTGCGGGGAATTTTAAGAGAATACTCAATCCTGCTACTGCCAAGTCAGCCAAAGTGGGACTATCTCCCGTGAGATACGGTTGATTTTGTAGAATCAAACAAAGTGCTTCTAAGTCTTGAGTTAAGCTTTTTTTAGCTTCTTTGACCGCATCTCCCCCAAAACCAACACCAGTACCCAAAACATCTAGTAACTCCCCAGGAATTGCACCTACGGCAGTTTTAACTATGTCGGGAGTGTTGGCTGGTAAAATTGAAGTGCGAAAGTTTTGATTTTGGTTTAAAGCACCAATAAAGGCTTTTCTTCCTTTCAAACCAATCGAAGCATCTGCCCATTCTTCTATCAGTAAGCATTGTCCTTTTGCTAAGGAATCTGTAGGAATAATCGGACGTTCGGGATATTTGCGTTCTAAGTAAAGAGCAATTTCGGTAGAGTCAGAAACATAAGTACTACCATCTTTAAGAACTGGTACTTGACGGCTACCAGATTTTTGCATTAATTCGATTTGTCCCACACCTGGGGTGACTTCGATTTTGCGGTATTCTAATTGTTTGTAATCTAGGATGAGGCGAGCTTTTTCTGAATACTGAGATAATTCAAATTGATATAGTTCTAGCATGAAGACTCCTTATTATGAGGATCGACTCTATAGGTAATTTACAGTTGTTAATGTAGCTTGTTTATGGGATCTAAAACATCGTTCTCTAGTCTAAAGACGGCTGTTAATATAGCTCAAAATCCTCTACATATCTTTATAAGTAAGGATCGGGGAAGCCGATCAACGCAAAATGCGAATAAATTCCAGAGGTAAACTATCGGTATCGGCAATAAAAGCAACCTCATAAATCCGATCGCCAATTTGTTGCTGTTCGGGTTTTAAAAGAATTTTTAAGGGTTCAATTTGTGCTTCGGCTGTTTCTAAGGCGATCGCATTTTTAGCTTTCAAGTCTTCTAGCCAGGTAGATAAGTCGCTCGTTACCTCAGTAAGGTCGAAAGAAAGGTGATAGTAGCCGACATAATGTTCGTCAGCAAAAGCATCAGGGGCGGGTTTTGGTTCGGGAATTTGAATCAGTTCAATCCTGCCTCCCAGCCCAGTCATCCAGCAAGCTAGAGTATATCCTGTGGTAAAGCGTTCTCGCACCGTAAAGCCCAGTTGTTCGTAAAAAGCGATCGCTTTGTGAATATCTGCGGTGCGTATTGAAGCATGATGCATTGTTCTGATAATGAATATTTAGTATTTGGTATTTAATATTTAATTTTGATTTATTCAAACAAGAAGCGGTAAGGATAGTGACGGGGAACTCCTGGCTCTTTTTCTAAAGTAAAATTAATTATTTCCCATTGGGGTTCGGCGTTTTCTTCAGAACTAAAGCCAATGGGCAAACCATAAAGTTTGGGGGATTTAAACTCGGAACTATCTCGCCAGGGATGGCTGCGTCCTAAATAGGAGCTAACTAAATCTCGATAGCGGTTGGCAATAATTACTTTTGTAGCGCGATAGCCTTCTGTGTATAAAGCATCTAAAGCTTCATGAATCTCAAAACGAATACCATCGGGGTGAGTATGTTGGCGATACCATTGTTCTTCCCAAAGTCGCCACCGTCTGCTAGAAGGTAAATGAACTAATTCTTTGATTTTGGGATCAGCCTCAAAAGCTCCGTGACGGTTGCATAAGTAAGTGTCTGTTAATGTAAGAGCAGGAATCAACTGTCGGCAATGAGGGCAAATTATTTCAGGGCCAAAAACAGGATATTGTAAAGCTAAATTCATAAAACAAAAAAATTATTCTTTTACCTTATAACACGGGTTACTCTAATCCAACTCAAATGTTTAGATATCATTCTCATAGGTGATTTGTAGATCGTGAATCAATTTCAAAACTTGTCTTGTTCCAACCCCGATTTATCTTTGACAACTTTTGTGGCAAATAATGCTACGGTAATAGGCGATGTTTCTTTAGCAGAAGGCTCTAGTGTTTGGTACGCAGCGGTAGTTAGGGGCGATGTTGAAAAAATAATTATCGGCAAATGCACTAATATTCAGGATGGGGCGGTATTGCATGGAGATCCTGGTAAGCCGACTGTTTTGGAAGATTATGTAACTGTCGGTCATCGAGCAGTAATTCATTCTGCATATATAGAAACGGGTTGTTTGATCGGCATCGGTGCAATTGTTTTAGATGGGGTTCGAGTGGGGGCGGGAAGCATTGTGGGGGCGGGAAGTGTAGTCACCAAAGATGTTCCCGCGCGATCGCTTGTGATGGGCATACCCGCACGCAAAATTAAAGAAATTGGCGAGAAACAAGCGGAAGAATTATGGGAACACGCCCGCAATTACCAACAATTAGCACGAGTCCATGCAGAAAAGAAAAATAATCAACCTCAATGAAAAGCACCGTTTTATTTGAACATCCCTTGGCATTATTGCCTGAAAAGCCCGAAAAATCGGCAATCTTGATAAGTAATGCTTTATTTTGGCAAGAAAAAGGGGAACAACGACAACTATTACTTCAGGATGTAGTCGGTGTATCTATGAGCGATCGAGAAGAATCTGAATTTCCTTGTTTATTAATACACGCCTATCCCTATCAAAAAAATTCGAGAGTATTAAAAGAATATTGTTTTACTTGTGCTAGTTTAGCAGGGCGATCGCTATGGCAACAAGCTATTAATAATGTTTTAGTCGGACAACCCATTGATGCAGTGGATCGACCGCGATATTTACAGGTAATTGTCAATCCTGTAAGTGGAAAGCAACGGGCCTTGAAAATCTTCGATCGCATTCGTCCTTTGTTCGATCATAGTTATTTGAACTATAGCGTAAAACAAACATCTAGTAGCAGGGATATTCAAGACTTTGTTAGCAATTTAGATTTGACTCAAGTAGATGGTTTAGTAATAGTTGGAGGAGATGGTACTGTCCACGATGCGATCGCGGGATTGATGAATCGTCTTGACTGGGAAAAAGCGATCCGTCTTCCTCTGGGGATTATTCCTGGAGGGACGGGGAATGGTTTGTCTAAGTCTTTATTAGAGTTTTCTGGAGAGATTTACGACCCTCTCAATGCTGCTTTTTTAATTGCTAAAGGTAAGCAACAAAGTTTGGATTTAGCTGCAATAAAACAGAATAATCGAAACTACTATAGTTGTCTTTCTTTGGCTTGGGGTTTAATTAGCGATGCTGATATTGAATCGGAAAAATTTAAGTTTTTAGGCTCCCTTAGATTTGATTTATATGGTTTATTTTTAATTTTACTGCTGCGTACTTATAAAGGAAAATTTTCTTTTATTCCCCATCCAGATTGTCACCAAAATCTTCAACAAACTACTAAAAGAAAAGGCGAATGGCACATAATTGAAGATGATTTTATCTTTTTATGGGCGATGAATGTTCCCTGGGCTGCCCACGATATGAATGTGACTCCCTATGCTAGATTAAATGATGGAGCGATCGATGTTTTGGTAATGCGCAAAGGAACATCTCGGTGGGAACTTTTAAACGCCTTATTGCTCTGCGGTAAAGGAAAACATCTTGATTTACCCCACATGGAATATTATAAAGTACGTTCTTTCTGTTTAGAACCATTGACTAAAAAAGGTATTTTAGTAGTTGATGGCGAACTGGTTAATTATTCCTCGGTAGAAATGCAAATAATGCCTAGTATGGTTTGTATTAATAATTAAAAATGCTTAAAATAATATTTGATGTAAATTAGAATTGAAAATTATATTTGACTAATTTACATCAAAATTGTTTTTTCCTCGGCATGAGAAATTTATTTTTTGTACTCTGGAGATTTAATAGTTTTTTAGTTTTTTATTTGCAGCTTATTCATCAATCAATATTTTTACTAAATGACAATTACTGGGCTGTTAAAAAAGTAAAAGTAAAATGTTTTTTATTGGTATTAGACATTAAGGATAAATCCAGGGTAGGATAAGTTGCCAAAAACATGTCAAATTCTGTTGTTAATTGAGAACCATTAATAGACTTGGCAAAAGTTTTTTCTGAACTAAGATTATAATTAGGAATATTAGCTTTTTTTCCAGAATAAGCATACCATTTACTATTTTTATTCACCATTATAGGTGAATAAGGTAGATACTTTTTGGTGTTACTAATATTTTCAGTTAAAACAGTTTCCGAATTACTATTTTGCTCAATTTCAGTTAAAACAGTTTCCGAATCAATATTTTGCTCGATAATTATATTTTCTGCTCTAACAGTTATTTGCACGCCAATACTAGTCGCACTAATTAATAGCAGCATTCCCAATAATGGTTTTAATTCGATTTTTTCAGTAAACATAAATTTTAATGCTCGATTGCCTTGTTGAACAACATTGCTGTATTCTGCATCCAATTAAAATAAATATCTCTACCTGCGGTTACTAGTTATCTGTGATCTCGATCTTAAATATTTAATTGTTTTGGGGAACTATATAAATATAGTTATTAAAAATCCCAATTAAGTATTAATTAATCATGGCATCTAAATATTCCGATCAAGCTAACTCAAGATTTGGTGAAATAATCATTACTACTTTAGAAGGTGTACCAGGTAAAGAGATAATCGAACATTTTGGATTGGTACAAGGAAGTACCATTCGTGCCAAACACGTTGGCAGAGATATTATGGCTGGGTTAAAAAATCTTGTGGGAGGAGAGTTAAAAGGATATACCGAACTATTACAAGAAGCTAGAAAAGAAGCGGTAGAAAGAATGCTCCAACAAGCAAATTTTGTGGGAGCTAATGCTGTAGTTAATGTTCGTTTTGCAACTTCTTCTGTAGCCCAAGGTGCGGCCGAACTTTTTGCTTATGGAACAGCGGTAAAGGTACAATAATTATGGATTTAATCTTTTTAGTAATATTGTTAGGTGTAGGCTATTTCGTAGGCAGTTATCTAGAAAAAAAACATTATCAAGATATTAAAAAAAGAGAACGTCAAACTCTGCACGTACCTGTAGTAACTTTTGGTGCTAAACAAGCAATTCCCCATGGTAATGAAGCTGCTCTTTTTTTAGGAAGTGTTGTGGTTTCTGCTGATTATTTTAAAATGTTTGCTTCTTCTTTACGTAACCTTGTCGGTGGTAGGGTAGTAGTCTATGAAAGCGTGCTAGATCGCGGGCGTAGAGAAGCTATTTTACGCATGAAAGAACAGGCAATTTCTTGGGGTGCAACTCAGGTGGTTAATGTTCGTCTAGAAACATCTACAGTAGGCAGTCAAAGTGGCGGAAAAGGACTAGCTGCTATTGAAGTGACTGCTTATGGTACGGGTATTCGTTAGGCAATTATAAAATCAATGGTATACAAACCGAAAGAGATTCCAGAGGGCGTTAATGTTACTTCCGTTCATCCTCTGGTTAATTTTGCCTATTTATTGGGTACGGTAGTAGTTTTTAGTGGATTGGTTTATCTAGGTTTGGGAGCGATCGCAACTCAGTTGGCGACTCGTATTTCTCCCGAATTGGAAGCAAAAATAGGTAGGGAATTAATATCTGATATTCCTCACCTCGATCGAGAATCTAATTCTCCAAAACAGCAATATTTAGAGGAGTTATTAACCTCTCTTCAGAAGTCTAATGTTAATAGTTATACCCCCTTGACTATTTATGTTCAAAAAAGCAAAATTTCTAATGCTGCAATTCTTCCTGGGGGACATATTATTATTACTACTACTTTACTAGAAGAAGCAGAGTCGGAAAATGAATTAGCGTTTGTGATTGCCCACGAATTGGGGCATCATATAGCAAGAGATCATCTCAAGGGATTAGGGCGATCGCTTGTTTTATTGACCGTAGCTAGTGTTTTGGGTGTCGGTGGCGGTAATGCAAATATTGTAGGTATTACAGGATCTTTAACCAATTTACACTACAGTCGCCAACAAGAGTCAACAGCGGATCTTTATGCTTTGTCAGCGATCGTCGATTATTACGGACACGGTGATGCTAGTTTAGATTTTTTCAATCGGATTCAAACTAAGAATAAGGATAAAAGAGGTGAGTTTTCTGCTTATTTTTCTACTCACCCTTTAACTCAAAAAAGAATCAATTATTTACATCAGTTTGCCAAGAAAAAAGGCTGGAAAATGAAGGGTGAAATTAAAAGCTTACCAAATAATATTTTTGATTAATTATTTAGCTTCCATCCAATTTTTACCCATATTAATATCTACTAATAAAGGAATGCTTAATTCAACGGCATTTTCCATTGTAGATTTAATCATAGGTTGCAATTCTGTCCACTCTTCAGGAGGTACTTCTAATACTAATTCATCGTGTACTTGAATTAATAAACGAGCTTGATAATCTTGTAGAATATTCTGTAGTTTGATCGTGGCAATTTTGATGATATCGGCACTCGAACCTTGAATGGGGGAATTGGCTGCTGCGCGCAATATTTGAGCATCAGTATAACTGTATTTCAAGCTGTCTAAATTGATCGCCTCGGGATTAATTCCACGTAATTCTTTGAGTTGATCGCTAATCAGGTTAACGTAACGTCTTCTACCGAGTATTGTAGTAACATAGCCTAAAGCGATCGCTTGTTTTTTGACGCTGTCTAGATATTGAAATACCAAAGCATATTTTTGACGATATTTATCGATAAATTCTTTGCCAATATCGGTTTTAAAACCAGATTCTCGCGAAAATCTTTGCGCCCCCATGCCATAGATAACACCGAAGTTAATTATCTTACCTAAGCGTCTTTCTTCTGAAGTTATATCTTCTTTTTCAAATAGTAATTGGGCGGTAACAGTATGAACATCTTTGTTATTTTGATAAGCATCTAATAACACTGGTTCTTGACTGAGATGAGCGAGAATTCTTAGTTCGATTTGAGAATAGTCGGCTGCTACTAATAGCCATCCTGATTGTGGAAGAAAAGCCTGTCTTATTTGACGAGAAAATTCAGTACGGATGGGAATATTTTGCAGATTGGGGTTGGAAGACGATAATCTCCCCGTAGCTACTACGGTTTGATTAAAATTAGTGTGTACTCTGTTGGTTGACTTCCTAACTAGTGCGGGTAAGGCATCGACATAAGTTGATTTTAGTTTAGCTAGGGTGCGATATTCCAGCATATTATCGATTACTGGATGATCTCCTTTAAGCTTTTCCAATACTTGTTGATTTGTAGAATAGCCCGTCTTAGTTTTACGCGACTTTTTTACATCTAATCCTAGTTTCTCAAATAAGATTACGCTTAATTGTTTGGGCGAACTAAGATTAAATTCTTCTCCTGCTGCTGTATAGATATCTCGTTCTAATTTTTGCAGATCCTTATTTAGTTTTTGGGAAAATTGCTGTAAGTATTCAATGTCTAAACTAATACCAGTTTCTTCCATGATTGCTAATACTGGTTCTAGAGGCTGTTCGACTTCTAACAGTAGTTTTGATAACTGGGGATAGTTACTTAATTCTGCTTTTAGTTTATCTGTTAAATAATAGGCAGCATAACAATCTAGTCCGCAATAATCAGCAGCAACCAGAATATCTAAATCGGCAATAGTTTGCTTTTTAGAAAGCCCCAACTCTTTATAACTTTTAGCCTTAATTCCTAATTCATAACGCTCGGATAAATCTCCTAAATTATGAGTCATTTCGGGATTGAGTACATAACTAGCTAACATGGTGTCAAATACTACTCCAGATAACTTAATTCCCTGATGGTGTAATACCAGGCGATCAAATTTGGCATTCTGCAAACTTTTAGGATATTTAACGTCTTCTAATATTGGTTTGAGGCTAGATAATACTAATTCTTTAGCTAGCTGTTTTCCTACTTGATGATTAATGGGAATATAGGCAATGTCACTATCTTTATTACCCCAGCAACAACCAATTCCCACTAACTCTGCTAGATGAGTTTCTAAGGAAGTTGTTTCCATATCCCACGCCACAGGTTTATTAGTATTTATTTGTTTTTTGAGGGTGGAAATTAATTGTTTTAATTTAGTTTCTGTATCGATAATTTGCGTATTGAGTTGGGGAGTAAATATTTCTACAGGCTTTTCTTTTGGTTCGGTTTCAGTAGGATCGGCAAATAAAGATAGTTGTCCGTTATCTGGCTGTTTACGATCTCTTTTAGGTTTAGAATCTTCAATTTCAGCTTCGCCACCCAATTTTAACTGTAATTTGCTCAGATTATCAATGGTTTTTTTAAGCTCCAACTGTTTGAGTATGGGCAATACTTCTTGTTCCCCAAACCCTACTAACTTACAGTTATCTAAATCTATTTTAACAGGACAATTTAACTCGATCTGAGCTAAAAATCGAGAATGTAGGGCATCTTCTTTTCCTGTCTCTAATCTCTTCTTCGTCGCACCTTTTATCTTATCAATATTTTCATAGACTTCTTCGAGGGTAGGGTACTCATTCAACAGCTTAACCGCCGTCTTATCCCCGATGCCTTTTATCCCAGGAATGCAATCAGACTTATCCCCACAAAAAGCTTTATAGTCAACAATTTGTTCGGGAGTTACCCCCATTTTCTCAACTACTCCAGCGCGATCAAATTCTGTATAGTTGCGCGCTGTCTTCTTAAAAGTTTGGTTGTGCAGATACAAAACACTAATATCTCGTTCGTCATCTACCAACTGAAACAAATCGCGATCGCCACTAACGATTTTGACGCGATAGCCCTCATCACTCGCCCTAGTAGCAATAGTACCCAAAACATCATCCGCTTCGTATCCTGGCTGGGTAGCAATAGTTAGATTGAATGCCGTCAATAACTGTTGTAAGTTAATCATATCGGGAATAAAATCCTCGGGTGTTTCCGTGCGATCGCTTTTATAATTCTCATCAGCTTCGTGTCGGAAAGTTGGTTCTCCCAAATCGAAAGCGATCGCCATAAATTGGGGTGATTCTATTTCTAATAACTGCAATAAAGAATTTAAAAATCCAAAACAAATACTGGTGGGAATTCCTGTTGACGTTATCAAAGGTCCTCGACGAGAATTACTTAAAGCATAGTAAGCACGAAATGCTAAAGAATGACCGTCAACCAAAATTAAGAGAGGTTTTGTATTATTAGAAGTCGTTAATTCAGTTACAACAGATGAGGGCATAAAGTTTAGTTTCAATCGAAAAAGTATCTTAAAGTTAAGTCAATATTTCAGTTAACAAATGTCTGTAAACATTAGTAAACATATCTTGTTTTCTCAAAATAGCAGTGCTAGTTTATTAACAGGTACAGAGAAGCACACCAATCTTCTTTCAAAACGCAGATGACCGTAAGTACCTCCTAGCGGGAGTCTACACAATAATTCATTCCATAGATGTCAGGTAAAAAATAGGTGCATTATTCTTAGTTATTATGACTGAATCGAACGGTTAATAACATTAAGAAAATCACAATCTTAGCCAGAAGTGGCGTGTTACCAGATCTAAATACTTAATTTAATTATTGTGCCATAGTTGTCAACATATTAGTAAGAACTTTATTGAACACTCTACTATCAAATTCAACTCTACAGGATACGACTTTGGGAAGTCTTATTAAGTTTACAAGTTTGCCAGATAAAGACAGGAGAGGAATTGTTTAAAGGCTAGTTAGTTCGATTACGTCTTTAAAAAACCAAGGAGGTTTATTAAATACTAGCCCCGTCCTCTCCACCCAATAACCCTTCTCTTAATTTAATATTTTACAGAATGCGATTCATGATAAAAGATGTCATGGTCGTTTTTTGGTGTTTTTGTGACCGATGGGCGATCGCTTTAAAATGAAATAAAATTCAGATTGCAGCTAGAAGAGTCGGAAGTAATCAAGATTCTTGACGATTTGGCTGGCTATATCTCGTATTTCTCAGAGAAAGTCACAGAAGACAATCTTCATCAAAAATTTATCCTTGTGACAATATACTTAGTGAAATAATCACAAATAGTGGTGTTTATCTGGTCAAATATACTTACAATGTTACTAAAAACATAATTAACATAGCTCTATTTTAAATATCAGGTAGCTACGATGAATAAAAAATCCATATATACCGCCCTTGTTAGTTGCGCGATCGCATTTTCCGCTACGCCTCTTCAAGCAGAAGAAAATTCTCACCAAAACTCTGCCAAAAATATCTTTGTCTGTGCTACGCAGGGAGATATACCAACTATGTTTGCTTATACACCAGGAGAAGTAAATTTAACTCCTTTGATGAGTTGGCATGCTGAATATTTGCTGCCAGGACAATCGGGTCAAGAAATTTGTCAGCAAACCGCAACTAAATTACAGGCTTCTATCGAACAAAAAGAAGAAAAATTTCTCAAAGCTTATACAGAAAAACAAAGTAAAAGTAATCTTGTCTGTCTCGTAGGAGAAGCAGAAGAAACTTGTGCTTCCGAAGAAAGCGAACAACTTTTCAGAGTCAATCCTAATTATAATCCTGGCTGCGTTTTGAGCAATAAAAAGCCTATAGATTGCGCAGCTTTAAATGTTAGAGGTATTTATAGCTATAACGAACAGCCGTATCAACCATTATGGTGGCCTTGGTAAAACACTCTTTCGTAATTAATATTAATGTTTTTTGGTTTTCTAGGTTATTTCATTAGTTTAATAAACTTCGGATAGATAATCTAACCATTAAGTGCAATATCTCAGTAAAAGCATGTACATATAATTTCAGTGCGTCAATGCCCTTTGTAAAAAAGTCCCCCGTTCTATTTAGCATCTCGACCGCTCTAAATATTTTATTTCCTTTTATTGGCGATCAAGTAAAAGCCGAGACGATCTCCAATAAAAAAGCTGACGCACTACTAACAATAACAGCCGAAAACCCCAAACAAATAGAGGGGATAGAGTCTCATCCAGCTAATCTCATGGTTAATGGCACTATTCCCATCGCGATCGAATCATCAGCTGATTCAGAAAAAGGAAGCCCCGCTTTGCGCCGTCAACCAACAGGAGGAGAAAGATTTGAGCCCAAAAGAATACCTTTGCGAATTCCGTTACCCAAGCAACCCTATCGAGCATCCCCTAGTATAACCGTGATTAATCCCTCTGCTTATGGTGCATCTTGGGGAAGTTTTGGAATTGGTTTTGGATTTCAAGAGCGAGCGCGCTTTATAGATCGATCGGATGGGGTAATTGGTTTGGGCTTTGGTGTGGGCAATCCCCAAAAAAATGTAGGAGCGCAAATAGGAGTCAGTTTGGTTGATGTGAGTTCTCTATTTCGCGATGGTGCAATCAATGTCAAGTTGCACCGCCGTTTACCCCAAGATTTTTCGGTGGCTTTAGGGGTACAAGGCATAACCACCTGGGGAGATACCGACGGAGGATCTTCTGTGTATGGAGTAACTACCAAAAGGTTTAAGCTCCGTAAAGATAGAACCAAACCCTTTAGTGAAGTATATACCACTTTAGGATTGGGGGGAGGACAGTTTCGCTCTGAGTCAGATATCAATAATGGCAATGAAACAGTGGGAGTATTTGGCAGTGTGGCAGTGAAAATCATCGAACCAGTAGGCTTTGTAACTGAATGGACTGGTCAAGATTTGACCCTTGGCTTACCACTGGTTTTGTTTAGAAGATTACCCTTGGTAATTGTACCTGCTGTTACTGACGTTACGGGTACAGCTGGAGATGGAACAAGGTTTGTTGTGGGTGTTGGTTACAGTTTTTCATTTTAAACATACGGATATTATTTGAGGCGGATATAAAACATGAAATTATTTCAATTACCCATCAAAATAGCTTTAATCTTGACTTGGTTTTCGATCGCAACAATTCCCGTTCGTTCTCAAACGGGTAATATGTCTGATATTACGATGCCAAATCCTGGAGAAATTACCCCAGACACTCCTGATGATGTAGAAACTCCCACAGAGCCAGTTGCTGAAGGAGCTGAAGGAGATGTAGAAACTCCCACAGAGCCAGTTGCTGAAGGAGCTGAAGGAGATGTAGAAA